>JBAPNE010000329.1:0-22185 GCA_049278975.1 Candidatus Kryptoniota bacterium | reverse complement strand
CGAGCCCAGCATCCTGAACACCCCGCTTCACAATTTTTGCCAGGTCATTAAGATGCATGTTGCAAGTATTTCCCTCCCAACCCATGCTGGCGATTCCGACCTGAGGCTTGGTCATATCTTCTTCTTTCAGGCCGGTGCCAAACAGCATGGCTTGAGAGGCAGCTTGAGAAAGTTTCTGTGTTAGTCGTGAACTATATTTGTTTAAACCGCTTTTCATTTTTCAGTCTCCGATAAAAAGTTTGAAAATATTCGTTTCAATATAAATAACTGTGGGTTTAAAATTCAAAAGTAAGCTGATTGCTTACGGCCGGAAACTTTATTATTTGCTTCCATCGTCAAGATGAAACTTGTGTAGGAATCTATGAAAGACAGGAACGAATAGGACGCCGACCGCAACAAGGAAAATTATACCGGAAAAAAGGGCATAACCAGATGCAAATATTTTTCCTGCATTTGTGCGAAGCTCGTTTACTGGTCCCATGCCGCCCAGAATCATTGATGCGTTGAGGATTGAATCTATCCAATTAAATCCCTCGAAGAGGTGGTATCCAAGTACTCCTATTGTCACCGAAGAGAAAATTATCGCCAGCGCTAATAAGCCATGTCTTGTTACTCTGTGAACGTACTTGCGCCTAGGAAGGAGCGGTTCTTTCTTGTGCTCAAACATAACAGATCCTTTTTTGAAAGAATATACCCATTCAAAACTCACAGATAAAGCAAGTTTCAATTAATGTACCTTGAGTAAGCCACTTTTTTTTATTAGTATTATCAAACTTCGGTAACCACTAATAATGAACAACATGAAAAAAATATTTATTTTCTCATTCGTATATTGTGCCACCATAGGAATCTCGTTCGCGCAGCTCTTGCCGCAGCAACAGCAGCAGACTGGAGAATCT
Source organism: Candidatus Kryptoniota bacterium (assembly GCA_049278975.1). GTDB lineage: Bacteria > Bacteroidota > Ignavibacteria > Kryptoniales > JAKASW01 > JAKASW01. Next base: position 21,286 of record JBAPNE010000329.1, on the reverse strand, counting down.
CAGCAGCCAACTTCTACTCAGTCCATTCAAATGCCCTCGTTGACGAACAACATGTTTACTAGCAGTGCCGATTTCTTCCGCAGCCTTCAAACACAGGGAGTGATAGTCCAGCCGCCGCCTTATGATACGCCTGTCGATACGAACACATATGTTCTCGGTGCCGGCGACGTGATGAACATCGGAATTTGGGGAGCGACTCCTCTTGCGTACAACATGAGCGTCACGCCGGAAGGAACTCTCATTGTTCCAGCTTTTGGTGCGTTAGATGTCGGTGGAAAAACGCTCGCGGGCGCGAAGGCATATGCGCGGATGAAGCTTGCTGAACAGTTCAAAAAATCCATCATAACGTTAACCTTGGTGTATCCGAGAACGATCTATGTCATGGTTGCAGGCATGGTGAAATATCCGGGCCGTTGTACGGTTACTTCATTTGATCGCGTTGATAAGGCATTTGCTTTTGCAAACACATCCAAGGCCACCATGCTTGATACCGCATCCCTGCCAAACTTTTCTCTCCGCAGAATCACGTTGGTACATAGAGATGGTACACGGGAAAATGTTGATCTTCTGAAATTTTATAAAACCGGAAATTTAAAAGACGATCCGTGTTTGAAGGAAGGCGATGCGATAGTTGTTCCTCAAGAGAATTTTGAAGAGGGAAGTATAAGTATTTCCGGTGCGGTCAAGATGCCGGGTAACTTCGAATATGTGCCGGGAGATAGGATGAAAGATCTCTTTAAACTTTCGGATGGGCTGACGGGGCTTGCGGATTCAACTCACGTTCGGATTGTTAGTTGGAATGGAAAAAGCTACGAGGAAAAGAACGTGGATCTGGACGACTCTTCCACGATGGATATGCCTTTGCCGGTAAACTCGCGCGTTATCGTGCCGACAGACAGGTCGAAGATAAATGATTTTTATGTTTGGGTTACGGGCGAAGTTAAATCTCCAGGGATTTATCCCATATCACGCGACTCCACAAACCTCACGACAATAGTGGATCTCGCGGGCGGCTTCACGCAATGGGCTTCACTGCCGACCGCTGCTATCTTCAGGGTTTTAAAAGGGCGGCTGACGCAGCAGGATATTGTTGAGGATACGCTTACTTACACTTACCGTGCAAGCGGAATTTCAGAAGAAGAACTCCCTTACGTTTCCGCCGAGGCGCTGATGCGTGAAAACCGCGAAGTTGTTTCAACGAATTTTGTGAAATTATTTGTTGATAAGGATAGCGCTTACGACTGCGCTCTGCGTAGCGGAGACAGCATTTATGTCCCGCGCAGCAGGAATGCGGTTTATGTTTTCGGACAGGTCAAATATCCCGGCTACATTGACTACCATTCGGACTGGAAGTACTCCGATTACGTCACGGCCGTTGGTGGAACTGCCGACGGCGCCGACAAGGGAAACGAGAAAATTATAAAAGGTGTGACGTACGAGTGGTACGACCATGGCGGCGCTAAGATCGAACCCGGCGATTTCCTTTTTGTTCCCAAGGTTACGATTAAGCCAGAGCTTTATGGTTGGACCAGGTTCACGGATATTCTTACCGTTGTTGGCGCAGTTGCTTCGATAGCTACAACAATTGTTTTAGTTATAAGGACATCCGAGGGAAAATAAGAGCCGTTATCCCGGCTCTTGTAAAAAAACTTATTTCACTGGTTCGACATCTAAAATCACGAACGATCCAGGCTTTGTGGTCGGTCGGAGACGCGGATTGTCGGCTGTCGGCGCAGGCGCCGGATTAAATTCTGCGGTCGGCAAGTAGAGGTGATGCGTTTTCGTGTCAAGCGTTATCGTTCGTGCGCCGAGTTGAGTCTTCAAATTATCCATCACCTTAAAAGTATCTTTATTTTCCTCTTGGACGATTGTGAGTGTACCATCACCGTTGGAGCTGTAAGCCCGCATTAGCTCCGTGTCAAAAGCGGCGCCATCCACACGCTCACCGATTGGCAAAGTCGTTATTACTTTTCCAGTTTGCGAGTCTAAAACTACCATCAACTTGTTGTGACAAACTGAAAAGAGGACATGGTTCTGTGCGTCGATTGCGAGGCCGCTCGGACTCTCTCCTGGAGAGATTGACCAGACATTTTTCACTTTCATTTTGCTCGGGTCGATTGCGTCGATCTGACTTTTGTCTTCGATATTGATATAGATGTTTCCCATTCCGTCCGTAACGCAAAATTCGGGTCTGCCGGAAAGGGAAATCGTTCCTATGACCTTATCTGATTTCGCGTCGATCACAGTCGAGTTGGATGTTTTTCCGTTGCATGTGAAGACCCTTTGAGTGTAAGGATCGTATAAAATTGCGTCCGGGTTTTCTCCGGTTACGCTAACCTTTTCGATTACTTTCAACGTCTTTAGGTCGAAAACGGTGACCGATGAATCAGCGCCGTCGCTAGCAAAGCCCTTTCCCAAATCTTCTGCTAATGCAATTCCGTGGACGCCTTTTGTGCCGGGAATTGTTCCGACGAGTTTTCCATCGTTCACAGTTGCCACTTGTACCATGGACCCGCGTGATAAAAACAGTCTTCCTGTCGAAGCCTCGATTGAAGGGTAGTCCCATCCATTATCTTCCGGCAATTCAAAACGGTTGACGATTTTATATGATGGTACAATGGGCTGTGCTGTTGATAGATTGATGATGCACAAAAGAAAAAGGAGGTTGATGACGATCGCAATTGTTTTCATCTTGCATTCCTCTGCTTAAAATGGATGGATGTAATCTTAAACTTCACACATAATAATTCTAACATGATTGACAGTCAAGCGAAGGGGGTTTCCTCAGATTGGATCTTGCATCATATTTCGATTTGATTTTTTAAGATCGCTTTCTTAGCTTCATAAGTGGAAGATGTCTAAAGAGTCGCGGGGTTGGAATGCGTTTCAAGGCCCAAAGTAGTATTGTGGCGAATAGAAAACGGCCCGTGCGGCTTTTAATTTTAATGAAAAATTAATCAGGAGGAAGAAAAAATGGCCCGCAGTGTAAACAAAGTCATTCTGATTGGCAACCTCGGAAAAGATCCTGAACTGCGCTACGCCCCCAACGGAACGGCTGTTGCAACATTCAGTCTTGCGACGGGCGAACAGTGGAAAGACCAGGAAGGGAATCCGCAGGAACGTACATCGTGGCACAATATAGTTATTTGGAGCAAGCTTGCGGAAATAGCGGCGGAATATCTAAAGAAAGGCGCCAAGGTTTATCTTGAAGGGCGGCTCCAATACAGGGATTATGAGGCAAAGGACGGGAACAAACGTTATGTCACTGAAATCGTCGTGAATGAATTAGTCATGCTTGGGTCGCGTCAGGATGGTGGGCACAAAGAGGAATCAACACCCGGGGCAACATCCGCACCTGCCGTTTCGGAAGACAAAGAAGACCTTCCGTTCTAAATTATCGGTTAGGGGTTTGGTTAACCAAACCCCTAACTAACTACTTCAACAGGATTAATTTCTTAACTGCCACGATTGAACCAGCTTGTCCCGATGGTTGTGCGGACAGTTTGTAGAAATAAACACCACTTGCCAAACCACTCGCGTCAAAGGTTGCATCATGGTTTCCGGCAGATTGGCGCTCGTTAACTAATGTTTTTATTTCTCTTCCGAGCACATCGAAAACTTTCAGTGTCACGTTGCTGGCAGATGAGAGCTCATATCTAATAACTGTCGTCGGGTTGAACGGGTTCGGATAATTCTGTGAGAGGCTGAATCTCGCTGGCGTCAACTCAACAGCTTGTTTCACTCCTGTCACGAAGCTGACGTAAGCTCGGATGAGATAAATTGCTACCGTGGTATCAGAGTCGCTTATGTAATACCAGCCTGTTGCATCCGGCGACGCTTCCGAGGCGTTCAGGTATGTGTAACTGTTATAAGGGTTTCGACCTGGGTAATCGGTTATCATGACGCCCGGGATAGTTGAATCGCTACCTATAACGAATGCCACCGCGAATGCATTGTCCGTGCTGATGTTCTTTGATGTCAAATTGATTCCTGCCCAGTTTTGATATGGAACGGGGTACGGATTCGAAGCAGATGTCGTGGATATGGTTGCCGTTATAGGTGTCAAAAGTTTACCTAGCGGGCTCGGTTGTGGCACTCCTGTGAATTGATAAACACCACCTGCGATCGAACCCGCTCTTCTCAAAGCTACGCGCACAGAATCGAGTGTGCCGCCCGGGTATGCATCGAATGTCACACAAAGCGTGTCCGACGGTGCCCATGGAAAATAACCTGTCGGCTCAGTAGTGTCCCATTTCAGTTCGGTCACAACAGCGGGCGCGGTTCCACTTGCTTGATAACTATATGTGGCAGAATTATTAAGATCTTCATTCATAACGACAAAAGCTATTGTGCTATAGGTTGTACCATAACCCGGTTCGGAAAATGGCGTGTTGAAAGGAACAGGGACAACGTTCTTTGAGTTGCTGCCAATCTCAATTGCTTCGATTGAGAGATTTGAGTTACCACCTGTGTTTGTAAAAGTAGCGCTCAGATTGTTTCCACCCTTGAATATCAAATACTCGGCGCCAATGTTTTGTACGGTGTCTGTTCCAGAAACGTTTGGGTTATAGAAATTTTTTCCGTTAGAAGCAGGCAGACTCGGGTATTCATAACCGTAGAGCCGGTTTGTCGTCGTATCGTTGAGCTCGTTTGCGGTCAGCCAGTCGGCGAAAAGATTGTTGAAAGTAAGCGGCGACAATCCATAATTTGAAAGAGCGTCATTTAAAATAGCAGTTCCGGAAGTTTGCGTGCTTTGAACGATGTATTTGAACATTCCGATGCCGAATCGGTCCCACATATAAAGGAAAAATCTCTGTGCTCGAGCGTAGTCGTTAAGAACAAGAGTGTTGTCGTTTGTTCTCCAAGTGAAAAGATAAATGTTGGTTTCATTTGCATATAGTGACAGATCGAAAGTCGGATATCCGCAATAAACTTCCGCCAGCTTGGAGCAACCCTCATTTATGAACGTTGGCTCACCGCCTGTTTTATGGTAGTTCCAGTTTATCATGTGCTGGAACTCGTGAGCGCAAGTTTGCATAGCCAATTGTATTCCACTTGGATGTGTAAGATCGGTCGGGTTTGCATCGATGTAATAAATTTGCGTGAGATTGCTTTCAGTCTGGCCCGGAATCGTTGGAACCTCCTGGTTCGGATCGAAGAAACCGGCTACATATCCGCCGCTTCCCGTAAATCCATCTTGTATGTTCAAAATTAAAACTATGATTCTCGGGTTGCCATCAACATCGGGCGGCGCACCGAACGCTGACGAATCCATCTCAAAAATTCCTTTGTTCGGATTTGCTGGAGTCATATTGTCAAAATCATTTTCTATTGAATCGACTGCTGCTGGTGTCACACGTCCGGTGGTCCACATCGAGTCCTCGACAAAAATATAGCAATGCTTTCCAACCGCCCTGCAAGTTGAAGCATCTTGATAGTAGGTTTCAGTTGAAGGATTTGTCAAACTGGCGACCCACCACGTGTGAGTATTTCCTACTGCAAAATTCCAAGCTGCGGTTTTCTCGAGTTTCATTTGTTCCATCATGTGCGGATGTGAGGCAACATATTCCGCCGCCTGCTGGTATTGCTTTTGCAAAAGCGGGGTTCCGTCGATCGGGTAACACTTTGGAGGATTTTCTTTGACCGGTGTTTTTTGTATTGATTGTCCGAACGCAAATCCGTTGAGCAATAATATTAACGAAAGAAATATTTTCATTATCTCCCCTGGAATTTTGTGAGAATTATTTTGAATAGAATTTTACAGTTATGATTTTTATTTCCTTGCCGGATCCTTTTTCGTCAATTTCATTGTAAGTAAGTTCTGCGATTTTTCCTTGATGGGATAGAAGAGTCTGTTCCAGTTTATTATCGCAGCGTATTAAATATACTTCGCCGTCGGCCGTTCTCAAGGCAAGTCTTGTGAATGGCTCATTTCCGACCACCATTATTTCACCGGTTATTTTTTGTGGGGGATCAAGGACGGTTCCCGATGAAGAGCATCCCGTCAGGATCAGCGCGAGAAGCATGAAGATGATTGGATTAAAGTGTCTCACGTTATGTCTGCCGCATGCCGTTCCATGGTGTACAATATAGGTGCTTGAATTGTTCTTTGTCAAGGTGAAAAATGACATGGTGCAGCCGACTGGCGGGCATCATGGGCGTTTCTGTTCAGTGTTGGACTTTCACGCGGCAAATTGCTAATTGTTATGTCTTAAAGAGACATGACAATGATGCGTCAACTCCTGTTCAGAGTTTTCTGAACAGCGCCGTTCCCCAGGAGTCTGGAATCATCATTGGTTTTTCCGGTTTGTCGGATAGGAACAAGTTCAGTGCCTTTGAACACGCCCAGCCTGATTCCGGACTGTTATAATCATGCACAAATATGAACCCTCCTCTTTGAACCCGTGGATAGAAAAACGCTAACGCAGCAAGTGTAGGTTCATATTTATCGAAATCCACCATCACAAAAGAAAAGTTTTCGCTCTCTAGGCCAATCGCTGTTTCCGGAAAATAGCCTTTTCGCACTATGACATTGTTTGTGTCTCCTATATGGTGGAGAACGCTTTCTTCGGACGTGTCTTTGAATCTGTCATCGGAAGCGGCGCTGATATCACGAGGATCGAATCCCTGAAAAGTGTCAAACAAATAAAGCTTGCGATTAGGAAAGACGGCATGAAGAAATTTGCTGAGAACCCCCTTGTACACTCCACATTCGGCAATGGAGCCGGAAATATTATCCTCATCTATCTTTTTAAGGGACAAGAAAATCGTCCCGAATCTAACAGGATCGCCCGAAGCTACAAGTCCCTGCTTTTGATCTTGAGAGAGATATGGTACAAGGAACCACTCGAAAACGTTGATGGCCAATTGTGTTTCTTTCTTAATTTGCGTCGAATCCGACTGTTCTCTTTCTATATCGGAATATCTCGTTGAAAAGTAAAGTATTTCGAACGCGTTGCAAGTCGATATAAAAGGTGGCGCGAACAGATTTAACAGGGAATTAACCTGAGTTCAACGCATAGCCGTTATCGTCGCAGATCAATTTGTTATTTTTCACTAATAGATTTTCGTCTTCAAGTTGAGTAACTTTTCTCGTCCCGACAAAGGTCGGGATCTAACGAGAGGTAATTATGAGTTTTCTCAAAATCAGTCACATCGCAATTGCGGTCGAGGATCTTGAAGTTGCAAGGAAGGCTTTCGAAACACTGGTCGGCAACAAAGTAGAAGTAATCGAAGAAGTTCCGGATCAGAAAGTCCGCGTCGGCATGATTCCAGTAGGTGAGTCGCGGCTTGAGCTCGCGGGCCCAACCGATCCATCATCCACGATCTCGAAGTTCATCCAAAAGCGGGGGGAAGGGATTCACCACATTTGTTTTGAAGTCGAGAATATCAAATCCGAGCTCGCGCGCTTGAAAGCCGCCGGCTTTCAGATCATCGATGATCAGCCGCACTTGGGAGCGGATGGCCATCTCATTGCGTTTATACATCCGAGAACCACAGGTGGAGTTCTTGTGGAATTAAGCGAGAAACAAAAATAGATCGGATGTCAAAATTCTCCCAAGACATAGAGATTCAGGACATCGGCTTCGAGCTGAAAGAGAAGCTTGACAACCTGCCACGTCTTCCCGGTGTGTATCAATTCAAAAACGCTGAGGGAAAAATCATTTATGTCGGCAAGGCAAAGATTCTAAGAAATCGCGTTCGTTCTTACTTCCAAAAGGGCCACGACCATGATCCGAAAACAAAGGTGATGGTTTCGAAGATCGCCGACCTCGAAGTGATAGTCACGGACACCGAGATGGAAGCGTTGATTCTCGAAAACACACTCATAAAAAAATTCAAGCCGCGTTACAACATCGACCTCCGCGATGACAAGAGCTATCCGTACATTGTCGTAACCAACGAATCGTTTCCGAGAGTGTTTGTCACACGAAAAATCAAGCAGGACGGCTCAAGATATTATGGACCATATACAGATGTCAAGACGATGCGCTACGCCTTGAAATCCGTCCGAGATATTTTTCAGATCAGGAGCTGCAGGCTCCCGCTCACCGTTGAAAACATTGCGAGAAAAAAATGGAAAGTTTGCCTCGATTATCACATCGGTAAATGCGGCGGACCTTGTGAAGGATTGGTATCGCTGGAGGAATACAACGAGATGATCTCGCAAGTGGAAAAGCTTCTGCGGGGAAAAACGCGCGATTTGGTTCGACAACTCACGGACGAGATGAGGATATATTCGGAGGGACTTGAGTTTGAGAAGGCGGGGTTGGTAAAGAAAAAAATTGAAGCCGTAAAAGTCTATTCGGAGAAACAGAAGATGGTTTCACTCGAGCTGATCGAACGGGATATCATTGCGGCGGTCAGCGAAGATGATGACGGTTGCGGCGTGATTTTTAAAGTGCGCGACGGCAAGTTAATCGGCAAACAGCATTTCTATCTTTCGAATGTTACCGGGCGCTCGGAGTCTGAAATGATACAAACGCTGATCGAGAGATATTATGTTAACGCCGATTATATCCCGCCTGAAATTTATCTTTCAGCCGAGCCGACGGAAGTCGAGTTCATCGAAGGCATCGCACAATCCAAGCGAGGGACAGACATCAAAATAACGGTGCCGACCGAAGGGGAAGATCTGAAACTCATCAAAATGTGCCGGGCAAATGCAAAGTTTATGCTTGACGAACTGAAAATTCAGAAAGAGAAAAGCAAAGAAACAGTTCCACACACGCTTCAGGCTCTGCAAAGAGACTTGCGTCTTCCTGCGCCGCCGAGAAGGATAGAATGCTTCGACAATTCGAATATTCAAGGGAGCGATCCTGTTGCATCCATGGTCGTCTTCGTCGATGGCAAGCCGCACAAGAGCGATTACAGAAAATTCAAAATTAGAACAGTCGTCGGTCCCGATGATTTCGCCAGCATGGAAGAAATTATCGACAGAAGGTACACGAGAGTAATGAACGAAGGCGCACAACTTCCCGACCTTATTGTTGTTGATGGTGGAAAAGGGCAGCTTTCCTCGGCAGTTGAAATCCTGCGGCAAATCGGACTCGAGAACCAGCCGATAATCGGACTCGCGAAACGTCTCGAAGAAGTTTTTATTCCGGGTGAGAGCGAATCAATTCTGCTTCCCCGAACATCGTCGGCGTTAAAGCTGCTCCAGCATATCCGCGATGAGGCGCACAGGTTTGCAATAACATTTCACCGCTCGTTGCGCGAGAAGCGGATTATATCGACGCAGCTTACCGGCATCGAAGGAATTGGCGAAACTAAAGCGACAAGACTTCTGCGGGAATTTGGCTCGGTGAAAGGCGTCCAGGATGCATCGTTGGAAGCAATCGCAAAGGTTGTCGGCATGAAGGTGGCACAGAATATTAAGGCTTATTTCGCGGAAGATGTGGTTGAAGAAAAATGAGACAAAGAAATCGGAATAACAAATTGGTGGAGAGCTTGGTTAATGGATTCCGCTCTTCATTTCCATCGCTTCTGCTGCTTCTGGCGTCTTTCGTTTATTCCGGCTGCAGTCGTCTTCCGATAATTGAAGATCTTAGTGGAACAGATTACACATTCCTCAATCAAGACAGCACGCAAGTTTCTTTTCCTTCTGCTTACAAAGGGAAGATTGTTGGGATGTCATTTATTTATACACACTGTCCCGACGTCTGTCCGCTGACCACTAACAATATGCAGCATCTTCAGGACACGCTTTTGGTAAATGGAATCAAGAATGTTCAATTTGTCACTTTGACTTTCGATCCTAACAGGGACAAGCCGTCGGTATTGAAAGAGTACGCGGAGATTCGTGGAATTAATTTTAACGACTGGGATTTTCTAACCGGTACGAAGGCAAACACAGATTCGGTGTTGAATCAGATAGACGTCAGATATTTCCCCGGTGATTCATCTTATACAAAAGAAAGGGAGCTGATTTATTACATTACTCATACAGACAAATCGGTTTTGATAGATCAAGAGGGAAGGGTTCGTGGAACATACAGCGGAAGCCAGCTCGACTTCAAACAAATTTTCAAAGACATAAAATCATTGGAGTAAAAAGAATGCTATCGTTTCTGATTTGTTTTTTAGTTTCAATCTTCAATTTCTTTCCGAGGCCCGTCGCGGGAGTTTCCGGTCTGCACCATGGAATCAATGTCGAGAATGCCTACGTCCGTGCAGCAGCTGAACAGATGACAAGTGCGGCATATTTCAAGATTGTCAATAGTTCTGATCAAGCTGACACCCTTTACGATGTCAAAGCCGGTTTTGCTGAGATGGCACAGCTTCATGAATCGTTCCACAAGAATGGAATGGTCGGAATGAAACAGATTTATTTCGTGGTCGTTCCTGCGAAATCGAGCGTGGAGTTCAAACCCGGAGGTTACCACGTCATGGTGATGAATGTAAAGGAAGATTTGAAGATTGGCACGACGGTGAGGCTTGAGCTATTGTTCAAGCATGGTGGAACGGTGGAAGTGAATGCCGATGTGAAGAAATAAATCATAACTTAATGACAAGAATGAGAAGTAAGATTTATTGGCTACAAAAGTCAGACGAAACGAAGCTATGAGATTCATTCACGCATCGGAGAAAAAAATGGAGAATAGCGAGTTCAACAAGAAATTATTTGAACATTTAGCTAAAGATGATGCATTACAGGTTGTCCTAAGGGGACATTTATACGTCGAGGCGTTTTTAAACATGTTGATTGCGCAGAGCCTCAAGAGGCCAGAGAGCATCAGGTCGAAGTTTGGTTTTGGCCAAAAGGTTGACTTGGCAATAGCATTAGGGCTCATCGACGAAAAATGGCGAGAACCACTAATAGATTTGAACGATCTTAGGAATGATTATGCACATGAAATAAATTTAGGGACCGAAGTAAATAAATCGAGAGCAATGAAAATGCTTGGAAAATTCTCTGCTGAATTCCAAATAACTGCTGCAGAGGGATGGGAAATAATAGGGTTGACGCCATTAGACATTGTTCGACGTTGTATCATGGAGTTGATTGGACATTTATCGATTGCTGGCTATGTTAACCAGCATTTTGTCAATCCAGATCAAAACAAAATTGAATCACGTGAGAAATAGAAATGGAAGATTTAAGTTATCCGATCGGCAAGTTTAAGCCGGAACCTGAATTGACAGATTCGAAGCGCCGTCAGCTTATAGATGATATTGCCGCCGCACCAACTGCACTGCGAGCCGCGGTGAAAGGTCTCACAAAGGAACAACTCGATACGCCATACCGCCCGGCCGGATGGACCGTCAGGCAGGTTGTGCACCATCTTCCCGACAGCCACATGAACGCTTATGTAAGGTTCAGGCTTGCGTTGACTGAGAACGAGCCGACCATCAAACCTTACGAGCAGCAGCTCTGGGCGGAGCTTCCGGATGCGAAAACGGCCGATATAGAAATGTCCCTTCAATTGTTCGAAGGCTTGCATCAAAGGTGGGTACTATTGCTCCGTTCCATGAAGCCTGAAGACTTCCGGCGGAAATATATTCACCCCGAAAGCGGAGTCAACGTCCTTGGCAACGTTCTTCAACTCTATGCCTGGCACGGCAAGCACCATGTTGCACACATAACTTCACTGAGAAAAAGAATGGGATGGTAGAGAACTTAAACGATTCTCTCCAATGGGACCTGGAACAGTCTGATATGGTCATCCGGCCTTGGGATTTCTTTGTTCGTCTCGTTGATTTCCTGGACGAGTTTATCAAGCGACGTTTCCTCTTCAAAAGCAATCATAACCACTGTGTTTGTGCCCGGGAAGCTGCGCGTGTCGAGATGCGGATCCGTGCCATGGCCTTTTCCTTTGACATGTTCCCAGCGGGTGTAATAGTCGATGCCGGTTTTCTCCAGGAGCTTCATGACACGCGGGGAAACGATATCGTTGCAAACTAAGAATGCTATTTTCATTGTGCCTCCTTGCTTAAGTAATCTAACTGCAAATGTACATAGTCGGATTTTTGAACGCCACCGGCAGTCCCCTCTGCCCTTCTCGTTAATTCTTTCGACGAAACGTCCCTATGAATCCAAACATTTTCTTTCTTCCAAGGTCGTCCAGTATCGAGTAAACAACCGGTACCACGAAAAGCGTGAGCAAGGTAGAAGTGATTAGTCCACCGATGACAGCTTGTCCCATCGGGGCACGGAACTCACTTCCTTCGCTCACTCCGAGGGCGACTGGCAGCATTCCAAAAATCATAGCAAATGTCGTCATCAAAATGGGTCGGAGCCGAGTCGCACCGGCGTTAATCAGCGCTTCGGTCCTTTCCAGGCCGCGGTCGCGCAGTATGTTTGCATAATCCACGAGCAATATGCCGTTCTTCGTGACCAGTCCCATCAGCATGATGATTCCTATCATGGACATCATGGAGAAGGCGCTGTTGAAAACGAGCAGACCCAGGACCGCTCCGATAAGTGACATCGGAAGGGCAAGCATGATGGCGAACGGGTAAGTGAAGCTTTCGAATTGTGCGGCGAGAACGATATAAACAAATACTATAGCAAGCGCAAGCGATAGAAGAATATTCGCGAAAGATTCCGCCTGCATTTCTCCCTGCCCCACGACGCCGACGCTGTATCCCGCGGGCAGGACAAGCTTGCTCGTTTTTTTCTGGATACTCCCGAGCACTTCGCCGAGAAGCCGCCCGGAAAGGTTTGCGTCGATGCGAATCTCGCGCTGGCGGTCGAACCTGTTGACCTGCGAAGGTCCTGAACTCTGAGTTATATCTGCAACATAATTCACGGGCACAAGAAGATTTTGGCCGTTTGCGATTGTCTTGTCGCTCTTTACTGTCAGGTTGTTAACATTCTCAAGAGATGTCCGGTCTTCTTTTCGTAACTGTACCCGCACGTCATATTGCTCATCGCCTTCCTGGTACTTTGTGGCGACATATCCGTCGACGAGAGCGCGAGCGGTCGTTGCGATTAATCCGACGTTGACTCCGAGATCAGATGCTTTCTCGCGGTCAATGCGGATGCGGAGCTCAGGCTTGGAAGTCTCGAGGCTGTTCTCTACATCCACCGCTCCAGGTGTCGTGCGGACAATGTTCTCGACACGATCGGCAATAGTTTTGAGCGTCGCCATATCGTCGCCCCGCACGCTCATGATCACCGGCTTCTGCGGCCCGCCCACTCCACCCGTTGCGCCATAAGAAATATGTGCGCCGGGAACGTTTTGCAGCTCTGCTCGCATATCGTCCATGAATTGTTGGACGCCCCGTTTGCGTTTATTCTTTTTCACAAGTTTGACGAGTATGTTTGCTTTCGTGACCGGATCATTCCCAGCTCCAATTGTCGTGAGGGTTGTGATCACCTCCGGCTGTTTTTTTAGCGCGTTCTCTATCGCGGCACATATCGCGCTTGTTTGTTCGAGAGAGCTTCCTGGAGCAGCGTTTACCGCGATGTTGAATTCACCCTGGTCTGTGTTCGGAAAGAACTCAGTTCCGATGAAGCCGATCAAAAAGAAACTAAAGAAGAAAATTCCGATGGATCCGAATACTACCGTCTTACGATGCTTAAGCGCCCAGGCTATGGCTTTCCGATATTTCTGGCTGAGAATCTGGAAGAAGTGATTGAAGTAGTACAATCCCCTTCTCAGAAGCGAGCCGTTGTTTTCTAATCTTTCATCAGCTTCGGTGAGCCACCGCGATGAAAGCATGGGAGTAAGCGTGAATGCGACGAACAGCGAAACGAGGACTGCGACTGAAACGGTAATTCCAAATTGGTAGAAGAAACGACCGACAAGTCCGGGCGTGAAAGCGATTGGCACAAACACGGCGACGATTGTAAAGGTGGTCGCCATGACCGCGAGACCGATCTCTGCCGTTGCGGCCTTCGCCGCTTCCATGGGCGTTTCACCTTGCTGCATGTGCCTGAAAATATTCTCGATCACCACTATAGCATCGTCGATGAGCAGTCCAACGGCAAGTGAGAGTGCCATTAGCGATATCATGTTCAATGTAAAGTTCAACGCGTACATTATGATGAAACTCGCGATGATGGATGTCGGGAGCGCAATCGCACTTATGATGGTCGAGCGAAGATTTGCGAGGAAGAGGTACACCACGATAATGGCAAGCAGACCTCCGTAAAGAATATCGAACAGCACATCGTTGACTGAATCGCGAATGAATGTGCTGTTGTCGCGGGCAATGGTGATTTTCAGATCGCCCGGAATTTCTTTTTGTATTATTGCGATTTCTTTGTTTATACCTTCGGCAACGCTAACAGTATTGCTTCCGGATTGTTTGAGAATGTTGAGGCCGACGGCGGTCGTCCCGTTGACGCGCGTGAGACTCGTTTGCTCCTTTACGCCGTCGATGACCTGCGCGACGTCGGAGAGATATACTGGTCTTCCGCCGGGAGTTGCGACGATAACTTTGTTGAAATCGTCCACGCTTGTGTACTTCCCCATGGTACGAAGCAAAAACTGTCTGTTGCCCTGAACTAAATTGCCGGCAGGCACTTCAAGATTCGATGAAGACACTGCCTGGATTACATCCTGGATCGATAGGCCATAAGCCTGCAGCTTCGACGCGTCCACTGCAATCCGAATTTCTCTCTCCGCTCCGCCGACAAGATCGACTTCACCGACTCCGGGAACATTCTCAAGCCGCTTCTTGATCACATCTTTTGTGTAAGTCGTGATTTCCTTTTCGGAGCGCGGCCCCGACACGGTGAGTGTGAAGATAGGCTGGCTCGCAGGATCGATTCGTTGTATAACAGGGTCCTGGAGATCCGTCGGAAGATTTGCGCGGATGCCCGCTATTTTTTCGCGCACATCCTGCGCTGCTTGTTTCCCCTCCACTTCAAGCTTGAACTGTATGATGACGATTGAAACGCCTTCTTGCGAGATGGAAGTGATGTGGTCAATCCCGCCAATGGTGTTGACTGCATCTTCTATTTGTTTGGTGACATCGGTTTCGATTTGTTCTGGACCTGCGCCGGGAAGTACGCTCGTGACCGTCACATAAGGAAAATCAACATCGGGGAATTGATCGATATTTAGTTTTACAAATGAAAATAATCCGAGCACGATGAGCGTCAAGATCATCATGGTCGCGAAAACAGGTCTTTCTATCGATACATCTGCAAGTTTCATATTTACTTACTCATTTAATTATGCAAGATAGTCGGAGCTGACCTCACCCTGTCTCTCTCCTGAGAGGAGAGGGAATCGGTTCGGACCATCGCTAAAGCAATCTTTGTTCATTCTCATTTACTTACAATGCTCACGTAGCCGCTGTCGCGCGCAGTGGTTGCGCCTGTCGTCACAACAGTATCCCCGTTGAGCAGCCCGTCGAGAACTTCAGTGCTCTTTCCGTCCGTGACTCCGACACGAACTATTTGCTGGTACGACCTGCCTTTGCGCGCGACGAATACGCGACTCGTAATTCCATCACTGAGAACCGCTGCGCTCGGGATAGTCAGCGTGCCAGCTTGTGACGAGATGGGCACGTTAACTCTGCAAAACATTCCCGGCCGAAACCAGTTATCCGGAGTATTGTTGAACGTGGCTTTCAGTTGAAATGAGCGCGACCGGACGTCGGCAGACTTGGACAATTGTGTAATTTCTCCGTTGACTCTTGTACCAGGACGGTCTTCTGAGTAAACCTGCACGTTATGCCCAACATTTAGATTCGAAAGTTCATTCTCGTTCACGTCGAAGTTCACCTTCATACGGTTTATCTTTGCTACTGTCATCAGGACTTCGCTTGGTGTTGTCAGGTCACCCATGTTTACGTTAACAGCTGTTACGACTCCCGGGATCGGCGTCGCAAGCTCCACGGAACTTCTCGCTCCCTCGAAATTAGCTTTAGCAACTTCATAAGCAGTCTGTGTTCCATCAAGTGACTGGAGCGATATCGCACCATCATCATAAAGCGCCTTCATCCGCTCGAAAGTTTTTTCGGCGTTGTTGAAAGCCGCCTGCGCCTGGTAGAACTGTGACGTCGCGCCGCTCTTGTCGAGCTCGACAAGCACCTGTCCGGCTTTCACGGATTCGCCGACCTGAACATTTAATGCTGTTATTCTCTCCGAGATCTTCGGAACAATGTTGGCCTGTTCTTCTCCCTCGAGAGTGCCGGAAAATTGCTTTGTCACGAAGAGTGTTTGTCGGTGGGCAACTGCGATATCGACAGGAGTTGTCGCTACCATGGTCTGTTGTTTCTGCTCACCCTTAGGCTTTCCGCAGCCGGCCACTACCACGATGCAAGCGAGCAGCGTGCTTAAAAAGAAAGTTGTTCTGGAATAACCTCTTCTCGTCAAGTTCGACCTCCCATTTGTAATCAAGTCTAAACGCAGAGACAGGTAGACACGGCGTGCAGCGGAATCGCCGTCTCCATGCCTCTCTGCGTCTTGTGGCAAACTCATATTCACTTTTTTCATTTTTCTATGCCTACAGCATAATCCCATTCGGCTTTCGCAACTAAGTAATCGTAAGTTGCCTGCGCGTAATTCGTCTGTGCCAGGGTCATCGCAACCTGCGTATCGAGGAGCTCGAGCTGCGTTCCCACTCCATTCTTGAATCTTGTCTCGGCAATGCTCACCGCTTTCTTTGCCTCTTCAATATTTTTCTCCTGACCCTGGATGCGCTTCTTCGCTTCGTCCATCTTCAATCGTGCGGATTGAATCTGGATCGTGATGCCTTCTTCCGCTTTCAGCAGAGTATATTGAGCTTTTCTCAGATCTACGCGGGCTTCTTCGATTCGTGCAGGCGTCCTGAGGCCGTCAAAGATGTTCCATGACACTCCTACCCCGACACTCATCGTTTTTGCCCATAAGTAGTTGCTGACTTGGAACGTGTTATCCTGTGTTTGCCATTGGTACGAACCGAACGCAAAAACAGTTGGGAAGTAGGCGGACTGTTCGACGCTGATGTTTTGATCGAGCATTGATTCCTGAAATGCCAACTGCTGCAAAGTCGGATTTGTCGCCATGGCATCCCGAGTACCCTGGTTAAGCGCCAACTGCGGAACTTCCGTGAAAGTGAAATCTCCTTCAATTACCACGTTGCTGTCGAGCGGGATCGAGAGCAGACTCTTCAATCCGTTCACAGCAAGCACAAGGTTGTTCTCAGCGGAAATAACCGTGGGCTCAGTGTTAGCAACCTGTACTTCGGCTCTAAGCAAATCGAATTCCGCAGCCTGACCATGGTCGTATAACGCTTGAATGTTCTCGTAATTTGCTTTCACCATGTCCAGATCCTGGCGATTCGCATCTACCAACTTCTGCATCAGCAGAACACCGTAAAACGCTTCCTTTACCTGGAGAACCACAGTTTGTTTTGTGGATTCGTAGCCTGCGTTAGAGAAATCCTTGTATGTGTTTGCGATGTCGAGTGCGACACCCACCTCGCGGCTGTAGAGCGGCTGCGTCAGTGTCAAGCCGCCTTGATAGGAGTTATTGGAGCCGATTGGGAATGCAAGCTCGGTCGTGTTCCCGAAAAGGGGGCCCGGTGGCAAGAACAAGACGGGCACTTGTAAATTGCGAACATACTGTGCGGAAAATGAAAGCTGTGGGAAAGCTCCCGATCTTGCTTCTGCGATCTGCGCATCAGCTTTGGATCGATCTTCACCTGCAATCAAGATGTCTCTATTCTGTTCGAGCGCTATGGATATGGCCTTGTCGAGAGTCAGAACAAATTTCTGTGGCTCCTGTGCATGTGCCAGACTATTAATGTTGGCAGCAAGCCCGATTAGAGCAAAGGCGACGATTTTAGTTTTATTATGCATATTCATGTTCAATTACTTTTATAATTCCATCAGCGGCCCCGTTGCGTCGATGGGAAAAGGGAAAGTCAGGCAAGAATTTCGGAATCTATATTAACGAATTTGTATCTCACCAAAATCGCAATTGTTCGAGGGGGCGCTCACCACCTGACTGATTGCACTCAATTTAAAATCTACAGTCTAAGCTACGAGTTCACAACTTTAGTGTTACTAAAGACTGCTCTGACAATAAATTATCGGACATGGAGGTGAGTTGCAAGGAAGGTCGGTCTCTGGAACCGGACAATGCTTACGTTGTCTTGTCTCTCGCCTAAATTTCTTGCAAGAAGCGGGCAGTGAGTAAGCATCCACCATGTTAATTAACCGATGTGATCTTTGGATAATAAATGATATAAGTGCAAGCATCCCCTTATTACCATTTTGGTATTATCCTTTGCGAGAAGATGGTTATGGTAGCTTGGGATTTTGCAAAGGGGTTATAGAAACAAAAAGCGTTGCAATTGATTCGTCCAGCGTTTAAGTTTTTAGTTGAATGGTATGAATTCAATGAGGAGATTTTGATAAGGCTGTCTGCATCTGAAATTGTAAAACTTGTCCACGCGAGAATAATTAGCCGCCAAATTTACAAGCTAAATCTCAAATACTTTAGAAGGAATACGACCCCCGATCGGCTCCCGAGAAACTTAAAGCATATCGTCAATGGCCGTAACGATTCTGTCGCGTCATTCAAACAAAAACTCCGCGGGCGATTCTTTCTCAGCGATCTAAACAAGAAAGAATTCTACGTAAGCCTCATGACTTCACTGGGCGGATTCGAATCCATCATGGACGACGCCGATATGGTCCATGAAAATAAATTCAAAATGCTCGGGTCAGAATTGTTCTCGTTCGGTACAAAAATCGATTGGCATCTCGACTTCAAATCCGGCAAGAAGTGGCCGCGGTCGTTTTATACGAAGATCAACGCGTTAAAATCGAGTGACCATTCGGATGTAAAAATTCCTTGGGAACTCAGCAGATTTCATCAAGCAATCTGGCTCGGCAAAGCTTACTGGATAAGTCAAAGTGAAAGTCACGCGCAGAAATTCAAAGACATGGCAAATGATTGGATAGACAGCAACCCCGTTGGTTACGGTGTCAACTGGGCAAGTCCGATCGAGGCTGCAATACGGGCGATGAACCTGATAATCGGGCTTATGTATTTCATCGGCTCGGAAAGCATTGACGATAAATTTTTCACCAAGCTGCTCTGCTCACTATACGACCATGGCACTTATATTTCTCATAATCTCGAAAGAACTCTTCGCAGCGGCAATCACTATATATCAAATCTTGTAGGGCTGCTTTATCTTGGAATTTTTTTCTACGACACAAAAGTTGGGAAGCGCTGGGTGCAATTGACGCGGCGAGAGCTTGAGTTGGAAATCTTCAACCAGGTATATGAAGATGGAACAGACTACGAAAAATCCACCGGCTATCAATGCTTCGTAGCCGAACTCCTAGCTGCTGCCTATGTCCTCCTTAAGTTGAATAACTTTGAAATGTCCGAGGGTTTCAATAGCCGCCTTGAAAAAATGTTCGAGTTCATAGCGTCAGCCACGATGCGGGGCGGGAAGGTTCCTGCAATCGGCGACTCCGACGACGGCCGGGTCTTCCAAATGAAAGCGGAAAAAGATCCCAGCGACCACAGAGACCTTCTTGCCGCCGCCGCCGCGATTTTCGGAAAGGAAAAATTCAAATTCGTAGCAAGGGAATATAGCGAACTTGCACTTTTGCTTCTGGGCACGAAAGGCTTCGAGGAATTTTCCTCTCTGAAGGAAAATTCCGAGATGGAATCTGTAATTTTCGCAGAAGGAGGATTCGCATTTCTGAAAACCGGAAGAGATTTTTGTTCTTTCGATGTTGGCGATATCGGAAAGCGAGGACGCGGCGGGCACGGTCACAACGACGTTCTAAGTTTAACGATTGCAGGTAAGAATCAATTCATAGTAGATCGTGGTACATATTGTTATACATGCGACACGAATCTTAGAAATAAACTCCGTTCAACTTATTCCCATAACACTGCCGTTATTGACAAAACCGAGCAAGCGGAGTTCTCGGGGCTCTGGTCTATAAAGAAAGATTTGTCTTCACCTGAGCTTCTTAATTGGGTATCGACCCCAGAGCAAGACGTTGTCGAAGCCCAGCATCACGCGTACGAACGCCTCTCGCAGACGGCGATTCACAAGAGGAAAATAACTTTCAATAAACATCGGCGCACTTTTCTTATAGAAGATAATTTTGTGGGAGAGGGAAGACACAAAATTGAAGTGATGTTTCATTTTGCTCCCGAGCTTAGAGTGACAAACCTCGGACGAAATTTCCTTGCATTGGAAGGAGAAGAGTTTGCGGTTTTAAAATTTCAGCATCCATTCACGCTTGAAGATTGGGAACATTCGCCGAGCTATGGCGTTCTTAATTATGCAAAGTCGGCACGCCTAAAGGTAAGCGCGGAACTTCCGGTTAAACTTGAGGCATTTATTTTTATATTGAGCAGCCTTGAGGAGATGAATTACTTACTGAACAGATTTCGCTGAAGTATCTTATTTATATTAAACGGAGAATGTTTTTAAACGTAAAGCCACCATGGTTCGGTCGGGTTTTCAAGTTGGCAATTTAAAATTTTAGATCAAAGAGTTTATGAAATTACTCGTAGCACAAAAGATTAATGAAGAGATGTCCGATTTAGTTTTGAAAAAAGTCGGGCAAAAATTGGAAGTAAGTTTTCTCGCCACTTCAAACGAAGACGAGAGAAAGAAAATTATTGGGGATGCGGACATAATACTTTCGATGAATTTCCGACGGGACATACGCGAAGATGAATTTCAGCTCATGGAAAAAGCAAAACTAATTCAGATAACTCTTGCCGGAGCGGATATGATTCCGTATGACAAGCTGAGTCCTGAAATAATAATTTGCAGCAATGCAGGTGCTTACAGCGAACCCATAGCCGAGCATGCAATTGGAATGATGTTAACACTTGCAAGAAATTTTCTGCCTTTGCACAACGAGTTGAGTAATGGGATTTTCAACCAGACCACGAAACACAAGATGTTAAACGGCTCGAACCTTGGAATAATTGGCTTCGGTGGAATCGGGAAAAAGACGGCTGAGATTGCCCGCGGCTTCGGGATGAAAATTTTTGCCATAAATAGTTCAGGCAAAACGGACGAGAAAGTGGATTTTATCGGCACACTCGCGGACCTAAATTTTGTTCTTCGAAAATCGGATTTTTGTCTTTTGTCGGTCGCGCTTAACAAAAGGACGAAGACACTCATCGGCAAGGCAGAACTCGAACTGATGAAACCTAATGCGATCCTGATTAACGTTGCTCGCGGCGAGCTTATAGACGAGACAAGTTTGTACCAGCATCTTAAAACACATCCCGGGTTCAAAGCGGGGATCGAGGCATGGTGGATTGAACCATTCAACTTTCCAAAGTTCGAAATACAATACCCCTTCTTCGGGCTTGACAATTTCCTTGGTTCACCGCACAATTCATGGC
>JBAPNE010000328.1:0-15019 GCA_049278975.1 Candidatus Kryptoniota bacterium | reverse complement strand
GGCGTAATCAATAGAAATCGAATCTACCTTTGAATAAAACTCTTCAATTACCTTATCAAAATCAGTTTTCCCAAATTCATTCTTAAGGGACGAATGAAAATCCGAAAAATGTTTCAAGTTTTTCTTCAGCTCCTCCAGAATCACATCGACGCGCCAGACAAACATTCCGCTGTTCCATAAATAGTTACCGCTTTGCAGGAATCCAACCGCGGTATCATGGTCGGGCTTTTCTTTAAACGCGATCACTTTATAACCTACCCCGCTTGTTGGAAATCCCGTGCGCTGGACAGGTGTCGTCAGTTCCTGAGCGCTATCTCCCATTTCATAATGGATATAGCCGAATCCTGTTTCCGGATGGGTCGGAGCAATACCGATCGTAACGAGTGCGTGATGTATATCCGCGAGCCTTACCGCATCCTTCAGCTGCGAGATGAAATTGTCTTCCTGGGAAATAAGATGGTCCGAGGGGAGGACAACCATGACGGCATTGTCTGTTACCGAAGAAATAGCGGACGCAGCGGACGCTATGCACGGAGCCGTACTCCGTCCGAAAGGCTCCACGATAATGTTCCTCTTCGGAATCTCGGGAAGCTGTTCCGATGCTAAAGTTTGTTGAGCGCGATTCGTTACAATAAAAATATTTTCCGGCAATATAAAACGAGCCACCCTGTCGAATGTACGCTGGTACAGTGACCTGCCACCAAAGACATCCTGAAATTGCTTCGGCATTGCCTCACGACTCTTGGGCCAAAAACGTGAACCTACACCGCCAGCCATGATTACCGCAAATAGTTTCATAAAATTCCTAATCTGTTTGCGCCAGAGGCGCATCAGCCTCTGACTGAAAATCCGACGTCGAATTGTTATAGACTCTCGGTACACGATTGTTTATCGCGCACAATATTTCGTAGGGAATCGTCCCCAAGCTGGAGGCAATGTCCCACGCAGTTATTGAGCCATCGCCGCTTTTGCCGATAAGCACAACTTCATCCCCCTGCTGAATTTCAACATCATTGCCGACATCGACCATCAAATGATCCATTGTAATCGTGCCGGCCACGGGATATTTTTTTCCTTTTATTAAAACCGATGCCTTGCCCGATAACAATCTTGTAAATCCATCACCATAACCCACCGGCACAACTGCAATTCGCGTGTCGCGCTTTGCGAAATATTTTCGTCCATAGCTTATACTCATTCCCGCACGAAAATTCTTGATTTGTATCACACTTGATTTAAGAGACATCGCTGGTTTCACAATCAAAGATTCAGAAGTTTCCAGCGAAGGGTAGTAGCCGTATGTCATAATGCCAGGCCGAACCATGTCGAAGTAACTGTCGGGCATATCTAAAATTGCGCCGCTGCTAGCGATGTGAAAAAAAATCTGTCCTGAATTTTGATGGATCGATTCCAAATCTCTAACACCAGCAATGATTTTCTTAAACACCGACAATTGATGGCGAGCAAATTCCTTGTTTGATTCATCGGAAGTGGCGAAATGAGAATAGACGCCGACCATGGAAAGCGAATCGAGATTGGAAATTGTCTTCACTGCTTCAAGAGTGTCCTTCGGAAAAAATCCGATTCGCCCCATACCGGTATCGATTTTTATCTGAACTCGCGCTCTCTTGCCTGCCATTCTCGCAATAGAGTTTAAAGCGTAAGCCGTCTCCAATGAGTCAATCGTCGCATCCAAATCGAAACGAAGATATGATTCAAGCGAATCCTCGACAGGAGGTGAGAAAACTAATATGGGAATGTTTGTATGCTGACGTATTTGTATCGCTTCATCGGTAATTGCAACGCCAAGATAGCTTGCACCTGCATCGAGCATGGTCTTCGATGCGGCAACCAATCCATGACCGTAAGCATTCGCTTTCACCACGCCGAGTATTCGGACATTGTGACCGACTCTCGCTGCGACTTGTTTTATATTGTATTGGATAGTTGAAAGGTCAACTTCAGCCCTCGTAGTTCTCATCAAGGAATATAACGAGGCTATAAAAGATTTTCAAAGATAAATAGTGCTTAACTCCACGGTGCAATTGAGCACGGCATTGTGATTTCAGGAAAATACTTTCTGAATAGTTTATGGGAAGATAGGTTATGAAAACTTTATTTCACTTCTCTCAGTGATGCACGAACCAATTCTTCTACTGACTTCCCGGCCGACGAATCCCTTTTCAAAACTTCCCTCACCGCCCGTTCACATTGAATCCGTGAATAACCGAGTGCGAGCAGCGCATCAACAGCTTCGGCGCGAACTCCTTCTTTGCCTCCGAGCGATTCGTCCATGATATCCATATTAAGCTTCAATACTTTATCACGAAGTTCGAGCACAACTCTCTCCGCCGTCTTCTTCCCGATTCCGGGAATCGCCATCAGTGCTTGAGAATTCGAGTTGGCAATGAAGCTATAGACATCCGCAACATTCGCAGACGAAAGCAGACTCAACGCTGTGCGAGGGCCGATTCCACTGACACTGATTAGAAGTTTGAAAAGTCTTCGCTCGTCCTGCGTCGTAAATCCATACAATTGCAGATCATCTTCACGCATAACAAGAACAGTATAAAGTGCAACTTCATCCTTCACGTTCCCGACAGAGTCATAAGTCGATAATGGAACATTAACTTCATACGCGACCCCGTTCACATCCACGACAACGGAGGTCGGGTTCTTTTCGAGGAGATTCCCTGTGAGTTTGTAAATCATCTCGCTATGGTTCTAACATTGGGACGAGCGACGAGATGTTTATTGTGTTCCACAAAATCTTTCCAGCTCCGGTATTTAGCTGTGCCATTATGACAATTTTGCGAGTGACAAATCGCAATCGCGCACGCATCGGCTTCGTCTTCCCGCATTTGCTCTTTCCCTGTTAAGTGAAGCAAACTCATCACCATATATTTTACTTGAGACTTCGAAGCATTTCCGTTCCCTGTAACCGCTTGCTTAACTTTCCGTGGGGAATATTCTACGACTTCAATTCGCTTAAGCGCAGAGGCGAGGACGGCCGCGCTGCGTGCATATCCTAATTTATATGCACTCTGCGCATTCTTTCCGTAGAAGCCCGCTTCGACAGCTACCGACCCGATAGAGAATTCATCGAAGAGTTTTTCTACTTCATTAAAAATCCTGACAAGCTTGTTGGGCATCGAATCCAAATCCGTGAGAATGATCGTGCCGTATTTCAGAACTGCAGTTTCATTTCTTTCTATTTTCAAAACGGCATATCCGGTTTTCCGTGAGCCGGGATCGATGCCTAAGATGATCATTGATTGAGCTGCGCGAGAACGCTGTCGTCGATGTCAAAGTTCGCGTACACGTTCTGGACGTCTTCGTGCTCTTCCAAAGCTTCCATCAGCTTCAGAACCTGTTCGGCCTCTTTTCCTTCCACCCTCACGATATTCTGAGGCAGCATTTGTAAAGAAGCATTCGCTATTTTAATTCCTTTATCCTCGATTGCTTTCTTGACGGCATCAAAACTTTCTGCTGATGTTGTGATATCATAATAATCTTCTTCGGCTCGCATGTCGTCCGCGCCTGCTTCTAAAATTATTCCGAGAAGATCATCCTCCTTCACTCCGGCCTTCGGCACCTCAAGGCTGCCTTTCTTCTGGAACATCCACGCAACCGATCCGGCTTCGGCGAGCTTCCCGTTGTTGCGATCAAGAACATGGCGAAGTTCAGCAACGGTGCGATTCTTATTGTCGGTTACCAGTTCGATCATCAATGCAACTCCTCCGGGGCCGTATCCTTCGTAAGTGATTTCTTCAATGACTACGCCGGGGAGTTCGCCTGTACCACGTTGTATCGCCCGCTTGATGTTGTCGGCAGGCATGTTCGCGTCCTTTGCGTTTTGTACCGCAAGACGCAAACGGGGATTGCCGTTGATATCGCCGCCGCCGTTTCTTGCCGCAATTGTTATTTCCTTGATAATCCGGCTGAAAACTTTTCCGCGCTGCGCGTCAGTTCCGGCTTTCTTGTGCTTAATTTTCGCCCATTTGTTATGTCCGGACATAAATTTGACCTCCTACAAGTTAAAAGTGAATAGTGACAAGTAAATAGTCTTCACTTTTCACTTAATTTAAAATCTTTTAATTGCAATTGATAATATACATTACCGCCATAGTGATTTTCATCTACCGAATACGCGACATCCAACATTGATCCTTGTCTTATAGTGGATTCGCCATTTCTGAATTTGATCGCATCGAGAGTGACGCCGTTGGATTTCAGTTTCATTTTCAAATGAGAATTGCCAACGATGCGAGCGTCGGATAAATAAACGCTTGAGGTTCGGAAAACCGGTTTGGGATTATGAGGACCAAACGGTTCAAACATTTTAAGGGTTTTTATGAAATCGTCGTTGACATCATTCCAATCGAGATCCGCATCTATTGAAATCACCGGAGTTTTCATTTCTTCAGTAATTGTTCTTGTAACGACTTCCTCGAACTTATCAGAGAAACGCTGAAGATTTTCCGGCACAAGCGCGAGTCCGGCAGCAACTTTATGTCCGCCAAATTGAAGAATCAAGTCTGAACACTCTCGAATTGCCGCGAAGATATCATACCCGACGACACTCCGAGCACTTCCCCGGACAACTCCATCTACGGTTGCGAGCATGATGGTCGGCTTGTAAAAAGTTTCGACTATCCTCGAAGCCACGATACCGACAACGCCCGGATGCCACGAATCTTTGTGTAGCACAAGAGAATTGCGTCCGATTCCGCCCACGGGATTTCCGAATTTTAGTGAACTTGTTGCATCATTGCCCGATAACATGGTCAACGCAAGTTCTTTCGCCTCATTGAACGTGTGCTCATCCAACATTTTCCTGTGCAAGTTCTCGCTCTCAAGTACCTGAGCAAATTCTGCGGCGAGATCTTCATTGTCTGTAATCAACAGCTCCACTGCGCGCTTGGCGTCACCTAATCGCCCGACTGCATTTATTCGCGGAGCGATCGTGAACGAGACCTGACCTGTCGTCAATTTTGCATGATTGACGTGTGAGCTATCGAAAAGGGCTTTAATGCCCGCGCGAGGATGAAGTGCGATTGCGCCGAATCCGGCTTGAACAAAAATGCGATTCTCTCCGACGAGTGGTACAACGTCCGCCGCTGCCGCGATTGCAACAAGGTCAAGATACTCGTCCGGCAGTGTCGGCTTGTCAAGCCTTGTTGAAATAGCCTTAGCAAATTTATAAGCAACGCCGCAGCCGGATAAAAATTTGAACGGGTAATTGCATCCCGGCTTGATCGGATCAAGTACGGCAACGGCATCGGGGCACACTTCAACTTCATGATGGTCGCAGATGATTGTATCGATTCCCTTCGCCGAAGCATAGGCGATCTCCTTGCTTGCCGCAACTCCGCAATCGACACTCACCAACAAAGCGAAACCGTTCGCAGCAGCGAACTCGACTCCCTTCACGCTTATGCCGTAACCTTCTTTCAACCGATCTGGAATATAAAACTCTACGTCAGCTTCTAATTTTCTAAAGAACATGTAAAGCAATGCGGCACCGGTTGTCCCGTCAACATCGTAGTCGCCATAGACCATGATCTTTTCATTGCGCTCTAATGCTTTGAAGACTCGATCAACCGCCTTCTCCATGCCGTCCATCAAGAAAGGATCGTGCTGGTCATCAAGGCTGGAACGGAAAAACGAATTTGCTTTGTCGGGCGAATCGAACCCGCGCTGAACAAGCAGCCGCGCAATGATAGGCGCCACTTTGAGTTGGCCGGCAAGCGAGGAAATAATTTTATCGTCTCCTTGATCTGACAGTTTCCATTTATAATTCATATCAGGATTCCCCGCCCGCAAGATATGCGTTCTCCGGCAAGAACTAAATAATTGAGGGAGTGAGCCGATAAGCCGAATTCTGTCTTTTCCGCTTTAAGCGGAAGAGGCAGCCATTTATCTAAGCGACCTACCCGGGAGTTAAACGAGACTGGCCGCCTCGCGGCAAAAGAGCACTCCTCCCATATTTGGTCTTGCTCCGCAGGGGGTTTACCGTGCACCCCGATGTCACCACCGGGTACGGTAGGCTCTTGCCCTACCTTTTCACCCTTACCACGATTCAACAAGTTGAATCGTGGCGGTATATTTTCTGTGGCACTTTCCGTCGGGTCGCCCCGCCTCCATTGCTCCCCGATATAAAATCGGGAAACAGCAGAGCCTGCTGCCATGTGGAGTTCGGACTTTCCTTCCCCGTTCGATAAAATCGAACCGAGACGGCTGCCTGGCTCACTCCTTAACAAATTCTGCTCCTTTTTTTGCCAATTTATCTGCCATTTTATTGAACTCTCTTGGAATATGCATAATGCTGAATTTTATTTTTGTACTTTGAATCTTTTCAAAAATTTCTTTCACGAGAACTTTTAAATCGGGATGCTTTATTTTGTATAACCCGTTCATCTGTGAAACCACAAGTTGACTGTCGGACTTCACTTCAAGTTCGTCAGCGCCCAACTTTTCTGCAAGTTCGACACTTCTCAACAAAGCTAAATACTCCGCACGATTGTTTGTACCATGCCCTAAATGCTCGGAATATTCTTGTAGAACTTTTCCCTGGTTGTCCTGGATTACAACGCCTAAACCGCTCGCACCCGGATTACCGAACGATGCGCCGTCTACATTCGCGACCAGCTTCATACATCACGAGCCGTTTCCTCAACGATTTCGTTCGGCACCAAAATCCTTCCGCAATGATCGCAAGTGAACAGCTTTTCCATCTGGCGCAGGTCGAGAAGTCTCTGCGGCGGCAAAACGTTGTAACAGCCACCGCAAGCATTACGACGAACCACTGGCACAATTGCTTTTCCTCTTGTTGCCTTCCTAATCATTTCGTATCGAGATATGCTTTGCCGGTCGATCTTCTGCGCGAATCTCTCGCGCTCTTTCACATAGCGCTTCTCTTCATCGTGAGTCAAAGAAACAAGATCTTCGAGCTCGACTTTTTTTGATGAATAGATTTCGTTTTCTTCTTCAAATTCTTGTTTCAGTTTCTCAACGTCGCGGGCGGAGGTAGTTTCCTTCGTCTGGATTGCTTCAAGCTCCTTGTGAAGCGCTTGAAGTTTCTCTTTCGAATTATCAATCTGCTTGCTGAGTGCATCATACTCACGATTGGTCTTCACCTTGATACGCATGTCGGTGTACTTGTCTATTCTCTTCCTCATATCGTCAAGTTCTTTGTCGATTTCCTTCTTGCGAACCACAGCTTTCTTTAGATAATCTTCGTTTTCTTTGATCTGTGCTTTTAGTGCAGCGATTTTCTTTTCAAGTTCATCGACTTCAGTCGGCAAATCTCCGCGCTCTTCTAATAAACCGTCGAGTTTAAGATCAACCTGTTGAAGCTGGTAAAGCGACTTCAGTTTATCTTTGACAACCACCTTTGACTCCTGAATAAGTTAAACAGCAATAAAATTCTCACGCCAATATTTACTCATACGAACGCTTATTTCATTCCGAAATATTTCATTCATTATTTTTAACATTACTTCCGGCACATATTTCTCCGTACCATGATGCGTGGCATCAACCAAAACGGCCGGGCAAGGCTGCGCCTCGCGAAAGTCATGATGTTTCACATCGCCCGTAACAAAAACATCTGCGCCGTTTTTGACAGCATCACTGTAAAATGGAACACCGGATCCGGCACACAATGCAACCTTTTTAATTTCCACCTCCGGCAGGTGTGATGCTTTTACGGAATCCAATCCAACTATCTCCTTAACGCGGCCAATAAATACTTTAAGCTGCACCGGCTCATCAAGCTCGCCAATCGCTCCAAACCCGAAGTTTGCGGAATCATTGCTGAGCGGATAAACATCATACGCAGCTTCTTCATACGGATGCGTCTTGAGCATCTCGCTCACGACTGCGCCGATAAGCGATCTCTCGACGACCATTTCAAGCCTTGCCTCATCAACACTTTCAAATTTACCCGGCTGCCCGATGTAAGGCGAAGCCTCTTCATTCGGAACAAAACTTCCTTTCCCATCCAAAGCAAAAGAGCATTCGAAATAATTGCCGATCCTTCCGGCGCCTGCTTCCGACATGGCTCTCCTGACTTGATCCAGATGGGATTGGGGAACAAACACGACAATCTTATAAAGCGTGTCCTTGAGCGGAGAAAGAAATCGAATATTCTTTAAACCAAGCCGAGCCGCCAGATCGAAGTTCAAACCGTCTCGCACAACATCGAGCGCAGTATGAACTGCTAACACATTGACGCCGGCACGCGCAGCTTCGAAGAGTGAGTTCGGTTTCGAATTGGAGGAGGTGAATGATTTTGTTGGCCTGAAAAGCGGGGTGTGGTATGTTACCAACAAGTTAGAATGATTTTGCAGGACTTCATCAAGAACGCCGTTATTTAATTCATAAGCTACCGTCATCTTCTCACATTCGTCATCATAATTACCTGCGATCAAGCCGACGTTATCCCCATCCGAGACCAATTTAATCGGAAGATTATCATAAATTTTCTTGACTATTTCCTGAAGCTTCATCAATAAAGAGCAAAAAAAAAGTGTTCCGCCAACCGCCGGAACACTTCACATTTTTCGTCTGACTTTGGAACTATTCTTTAAGATCTTTCTCGTCAGCAGCTTTTCTTTTCTTGTTCGCATTTTTAAATTGTGCTCAAAATATATCCATGGGGAGTAACAAAAACAAGCTACCGAATTGTTTGGTAGTGTCCTAAATTTGATTCATTTTGATAACTCTATTTTTAACCACCAAGGTCGCAAAGACTCGCCAAGTGTTATTGTTAATTTTCTTTTGGCCACAACCTTCGCGCTCTTCACGGTTCATTTGATTCCCTTTTGAAGAAGGATTCAAATCAGGACACTATTTTAGCTTTGTGCCTCTTTCCCTTTCTGCCTTTGCATTTTGACTTTTCAAGAGATAAAATAAACGCATAATGATCTCCCCCAACATTCTCCTTGGCGCTTATTCAATGGGATACTTTCCGATGGCGGATGACGATAAAGCCATTTCATGGTACTCGCCCGATCCTCGTACCATTATCCCGCTGGATAATTACAATATACCCCGCTCCACCAAACAATTAATCAAGAAGGAAGTATTCAAGATTGAAACCGATGCGCATTTTGAGGAGGTAATCAGAGGCTGCGCCAACCGAACGGAAACCTGGATCAGCGAGGAAATAATAGAGAGTTACATGGAACTGCACAGAATTGGCTATGCTCACAGCGTGGAGAGCTTTGACCTGAATGGATTTGCCGGCGGACTTTATGGCGTTGCACTCGGCACAGCTTTCTTTGGAGAATCGATGTTCAGTCTGAAAAGTGGAGCCTCAAAGATTGCTCTTGCCTTTCTGGTAAAGCATCTTTCTGAAAACGGTTTCACTCTTCTCGATACTCAGTACATGACGCCGCACTTGCAAAAATTCGGCGCAATTGAAATTCCAAAGAAGAAATATATCCAGCTTCTCAGCGAAGCCATGACGAAGAGAGCAAGCTTCGTTTGATAATTTCAGAAAAAGCAGCCCGGCAACGAAATTTATTTATGCCGACATCTAACGAGCGGAGGCAAGCTTCTTGCGGGAAGATTTCTCTTCACCTATTAAAGAGTTCGCTTTAGATAAAAACTTGCTTGCCTCCAATATCTCAACGAGAACAGGTACTCCATCTTTTGAAAAGTGAATTACCATGTTATCCACTTCACTTGCGAAATCAATAGCTTTCTTTGACATCTCCCACATGAGAATATCCGCTTCAGGTTCATATACAATCTTCGCTTTATCACTTTTTCTCATATTGGCTTTTCCTTCCCGGATAAAAAGTTATTATTTTTATATCATCATCTTCTTTTTTACAAACAACCCGAAGAACGTGGTCCTTGTCCAGTAATCTTTGAGCAATAAACAGTGGGGCTCTTGAATAATCCACGGTCTCTGGATTTTTTACCGTCTCCAAAACCTGTTCCTCGTTCAGTACAAACTTATGCTTTCTTAATATAACAAACTTTTCTTTTGCATGTTTGGTAAAGATAATCATGGAGATTATTTCAGCCTTTCCGAAAAGTAAAACTTATCTCCATTTATAATTCCTACTGCACTTCCTTTAAACTTCCATCCTTTAAAGCCGGTGTTCCTGCTCTTCGATTTGAATTTTTCCGGATCTACTTTCCATTCATAATCAGGATCGATAATAGAGACCTCGGCTTTTTCGCCTAGTCCAAAAGTAGGAATTTGCAATCCGAGTATCTTCCGTGGATTTATAGCCAGCAAATCTACAATCTGCCGAATAGACAAAACTTTTTCATTGTAGAGTTTTGTCATCACAGCTCCGACCGTTGTCTCGAGTCCAATCATTCCAAATGGCGCCGCATCGAATTCAACTTCTTTTTCGTGTATTGCATGAGGGGCATGGTCGCTCGCGATTGCATCGATTGTTCCTTCTTTCAGTGCTGCAATCAGCGCCGCGTTGTCCTCCTTGGTTCGAAGCGGAGGATTAACTTTATAATCCGAATCGTATGTCGATAGCAAACTATCGTCTAAGAAAAGGTGGTGCGGAGTCACGTCGCAAGTTACCGGCAAGCTGCGCCTTTTTGCGTCGGCAATGCAATCAACGGACTGCGCAGTTGAAATATGTGTGGCATGATATTTCCCGCCGAACGCTTCCAACAGCCTTATATCCCGGCTGAGAATCAATTCCTCTGCAACATGATGTTGAGTCTTCAATCCGTACTTGATCGCTTCGGGGCTTTCGTTGGCAGAACCGGATTTTGTAAGATTGTGGTCTTCGCAATGCTGGATGATCGGCTTATTTAACATTGAAGAATATTCAAGAGCCAGCCGCATTATCTGTGAGTTCGCCACTGCTGTACCATCATCGCTGAATGCAATCGCCCCCGCTTCGGCAAGGTCCTTCATCTCCGATAAACGCTCGCCTTTTCTCGCTTCGGTGATCGCGGCGATTTGGTGGACATTCACCAGAGGAGATTGTCCGGCACGGTCGAGAACGTATTTCACAACATCGGCAGAATCAACCACCGGATCGGTGTTCGGCATCGCGGCAATTCCGGTGAAGCCTCCGTTCGCGGCGGCGGCTATTCCGGAGGCGATGTCTTCTTTATATTCCTGTCCGGGCTCTCTCAAGTGAGTGTGCATATCGAACAATCCCGGCACGACAAATTTTCCCCTTAGATTTATTTCGTAGTTTACAGGGTTGCCGCCGAGCGAGCCGCCCATTTCCTGGATAAAACCATCGACAATTAAAATATCGAACATGCCATCGTACTTTTCCGACGGATCGATAACTCTCGCATTCTTAGGAAATATTTTCATTAGGGTTTAACTCCTGTTAAAAATAAAACTGCCATTCTGACCGCGACACCGTTCGTTACTTGCTCCAGAATAAGTGAAGTATTCCCATCTGCAACGTCGGCGTCCAGTTCGACTCCGCGGTTGATCGGACCAGGATGCATTATCACAATTGATTTCTTCGACTTCTCCAACCGCAATCGATTAATTCCCCAGTAGAGTCTGTATTCTCGTATCGAAGGAAAATTTTCCCCAGCTTCTCTTTCAAGTTGGATTCTCAAAACGTTCAGCACATCGGACCATTGAATCGCATCATCGATCTCGTAAAATGTTTTTACACCGAATTGTTCCAAATAATTTGGGATGAGAGTTTTCGGCCCACAGACTGCGACTTCGGCACCCAATTTTATCAAACCGAAAATATTCGAGCGCGCAACTCTACTGTGATCGATGTCGCCGACAATGCAAACATGAAGTCCTTTTAAGTCTCCGAATTTTTCACGCATTGTGAACATGTCTAAGAGACCTTGTGTCGGATGTTCGTTAATCCCGTCTCCGGCATTTATGACGGGAGATTTCAGGAGGCGCGAAAGAAAGTGTGCCGCACCCGTTGACGAGTGCCTGATAACCACCACGTCTGTCTTCATCGCTTCGATGTTTCGAGCGGTGTCTTTCAGCGTCTCCCCTTTTGAAACACTGCTGCCGCTTGCGGCAAAGTTGACCACATCGGCACTCAGCCGGCGTTCCGCAAGTTCAAATGAAATCCTCGTTCGGGTGGAGCTTTCGAAAAATAAATTCACAACCGTTGTTCCCTGTAAAGTTGGAACTTTTTTTATCGGACGCTCTAAAACTTCACGAAAGCTTCGCGCCGTATCCAGTATCTCAACTATCTCCTCCCGCGAAAGGTCTCGAAGACCCAGCAAATTCTTAATTCCCTGTGCCATCTTCTTCTCCTCCGGAGGCGGGTCCGACTTCGTCGGACTCCACCAATAAGATTTCATCGGTTCCGTCAACTTCGACGATGTGTACCACGACCGATTCGTGGATCGCCGTCGGCTGATTTTTCCCGACATAATCGGCGCTTATCGGCAATTCCCTGTGCCCGCGATCCACGAGAGCCGCAAGCTGTATCGTCGTCGGCCTTCCGATGTCTATCAATGCATCAAGTGCGGATCGAATTGTTCTTCCTGTGAAAAGAACATCATCCACAAGAATCACATTCTTGTCTGTGATATCGAATGGCACTTCCGTCCTTTTGAGCTCCGGCAGTTTCAGCTTTTGTCGGACATCGTCACGGTAAAGTGTTATATCGAGAGTTCCCAGTGGGATCGTGACTTTTTCGATTTGAGAAATCATCTCCGCTATTCTTTTTGCAAGGAAATCTCCCCGGGTTCTAATGCCGATCAAACATAAGTTGGCGGCACCTTTATTGTGCTCAATTATTTCATGAGCGAGACGGGTAATCGAACGCGCCATCTGCTGGGCGTCCGCAATTTTTGATTTGACTCTCATGCTTATTCCTTTTTGAGTTTAACTCAGCCCGAAGCTGATGTGCCTCCGGTGCAAAAGAGCCTTTATGCGGTGAGGTGAAATTTATTGGCATGACCTTATCCACCTCACTGGATGGAATTAAAGGCTGGGTAAAAATAATACGCCCGACTTGATTTTCCAAATGCTGCAACCGTCGAAATCACTTCGACTTATCACGATGCACGGGTTCGGCTTCCTTGATTTTCCTTCCTATTGGGTTTATATTTCACAGATTTTTTCATCATGGAACAAACAAAATCAACGATAAAAGCCGTCATAATGGCGGGAGGATTCGGTACACGACTCCGCCCGCTTACGTGCAAAATTCCAAAGCCGATGGTTCCGATCATGAACAAGCCGATGGTCGAACACATCGTGCGGCTGCTCGTGAAGCACGGCATAACAGACATCGTGGTGCTGGTTTTTTATCATCCTAATGTTATAAAAAACTTTTTAAAGGACGGCAGCGAGTTCGGTGCTTCCATCCAATACGTCAAAGCCGACGCCGATTATGGCACAGCTGGAAGCGTCCGCAACGCTTATGAACTTTTCAAAGACTCGCGCATTCTTGTCATAAGCGGAGACGTCCTCACCGACTTTGATTTGACGAAGGCTGTAAAATTTCATGTCGCAAAAAATTCAAAAGCCACGCTTGTGCTGACGCGAGTCGATGACCCGCTTCAATTCGGCCTTGTAATTACGGATGATAACGCGAAGGTTACAAGATTTCTAGAGAAGCCGACGTGGGGAGAGGTTTTCAGCGATACCGTAAACACAGGAATTTATGTAATCGATCCAGAGATAATCGAGACTATTCCCTTTCGTGAGGAAGTCGATTTCAGCAAGGATGTTTTTCCACAAATGCTGAAACAAAAAATGCCGTTGTACGGCTACGCCGCAAATGGATACTGGAGAGATGTCGGAAACCTAAATGAATACATAGATGCACAACTCGACTGCCTCGACAATAAAGTGAAAGTCAATGTCGATGGAAAAATTTCCGAATGCAATGGCGCCAGATTAATAGCCCCGCCTGATTTCGAACCGCCGCAGAATTTTTCACCGAGGGGAACAGTGGTGATCGGAAGCGGCGTTACCATCGGTGAAGACGTAGATCTTGTTGACACAATTATCGGGAACAACTCATCTGTCGATTCCTATTCAAGAATCAGCAGAAGCATTTTGTGGGACAATGTCCATATTGGCAGCGGATCACAAATCGCAGGCGATGTGATCGGAAGCGGATGCATACTGGGCGAGCAAGTTGAGATCGAGGAAAATGTTTTTATCAGCGACGATTGCATCATTGGAAAACGCGCTCACATCAGACCCAATGTAAAACTTTGGCCCAAGAAAGTTGTTGACGCCGGCGCAACTCTTTCAAGAAGCCTAGTGTGGGAGGACAAGTGGCTGTCGGCGATTTTTACCGACGCGAGGGTTACTGGTACATCAAACATTGAAATGAATCCGGAATTTGCCGCGAAGCTTGGGGCAGCATTCGGCTCTCTACTGGGTGCCGGTAAGTATGCCGTATGCAGCCGTGATTCCGACACTGTCAGCAGAATGATTAACCGGGCATTGATCGTCGGACTGATGTCGTCAGGAATTGATGTTTACGATTTGAGAAGCGAACCGATACCGATCGTCCGACATGCGTTGAAAAGCGGAAAGGCTGCCGGCGGTGTTCACGTTCGCAAAAGTCCCTTCGATCCCGATTTAACGGATATAATTTTTCTGGACAGCGACGGCAGAGATCTTTCCACGAGCAAAGCGAGAGCAGTTGAAAAACTTTTCTTCGGCGAAGAATTCGCACGTGCACCACATGACCAGGTCGGCGAGATTTATTTCCCCGAGAGAACCAACGAAAGTTACCGGGAAGATTTCATCAAGACGGTTGACGTCAGTGCAATAAAAAATAGAAAGTTCAATATCGTCATCGATTATTCTCATGGAGTCGCATCAATATTATTTCCAACAATTGTCGGGTCATTGAGCACAAGAGTGGTTGCATTGAATGCGTACCTCGACCCGAAAAGACTCACACGGACGCAAAGAGAATTAGACGGTGATCTGAAAAGATTGGAAGATGTAGTCAAGTCCTTGAATTACGATTTCGGTTTCATGTTTGATGCGGGCGCGGAAAAAATATTTGTTGTCGATGAGCAAGGTAGGTTTATCGAAGAAGACCGGCTCCTT
>JBAPNE010000327.1:0-6981 GCA_049278975.1 Candidatus Kryptoniota bacterium | reverse complement strand
CAAAGGAGCTTAAAGATGGCAAAAAGAAAAGCGGCAAAGGGTGCACGAGCGGTGAAGGCGAAACCAAACAAGAAAGCTGTCGCTCAAAAAAAGACAAAAGTAGTCAGGCGCGCAGTGAAAACTGCGGCGAATGTTGTTTCAAAGAAAGCCGTGCCAAAAAAAGGCTATACCAAAGTGGAGCTTGAACATTTTCGTGTGATAATCTTGGATAAGAGAAAACAAATCATCGAGGAGCTTGAATTGATGAACGAGACTCTCAATGATAATTCCGGCGGCGATTATTTCGAAGAGAACTCTCCCTATTCGCTCCACATGGAACGGGGAACGGACACCATGGAGAAGGAAAAAAATTATCTGCTTGCGGCGAGACAGAGAAAGTTTCTCGAGTATTTGGATGACGCCATCAAGAGAATCAATCGGGGGGTCTATGGCTTCTGTCAGGATTGTGGAAAGCTTATCGACAAAGCGCGTCTCGAAGCCGTCCCACATGCACAGCTTTGCATCTCATGTAAGATGAAGAGAGGCCAGTAATTTGAAAGTACTTTATGTGACTCTCTCGGTCGTGATCGCAGACCAGGTCACAAAACTTTTTGTAAGAGGATGCCAGATTCCTTTTTTAGGAATAAATATTGTGGGCATGCCGCTGTATTCGAGCAGGTCGATAATTGGGAACTTCCTTAGATTTACTTACATCGAAAATCCGGGCATGGCATTCGGGATCGATTTCGGATGGAAATCTTTCTTCGCGATTTTTTCGATCGTCGCCAGCATAGCGATATTTTTATATTTGTACAAAGTCCGGCAGGAAAGCAGGATCATAAGATTTTCCCTCGCGTTGATTTTAGGCGGCGCAATTGGAAATCTGATCGACCGGGTTTTCTACGGGCCGCTATTCGATGGAATGCCGCTGTTCCATGGTCGTGTCGTAGATTTCATTGATTTCGATTTCTTCAACATCAGCTTCTCTGGCTACAATTTCTCGCGCTTTCCGGTTTTCAATCTTGCAGACGCTTCAGTCACAATCGGTGTAGTCATGCTTCTGATTTTTCATAGGAAGACCATGGAAGCCGAAGACCGCGATAGCCGCGAAAATGATGCCGGGCTGGTCGCCGAGAAATTAGCGAATGATCCGCCAGTTGAAGAACCCGTTCGCGGGGAAGGGTCTCACGGACAAGCAGGTGAAACAACAGGCACTACGAAAGGTTGAAATTGTTGTTGCGCCGGGTCAGAAGAAAAAAGAGCGGATAGACAAATTCCTCACGGCTCAGTTAGAAGGATCCAGCCGCGCAAAAATCCAAAAGTATATCGAAGACGATCGTGTCCTTGTGAATGGAGAACCGGTTCGTGCTAGTTACAAAATATCGCCCGATGACGAGATTGTTATTAACATCCCCACTTCTTCCCCTCTTAATAAAGTCGTTCCAGAAAAAATTCAGCTCAACGTAATTTACGAAGACGAATATTTGATCGTCGTCAACAAACCGGCAGGAATGGTTACACATCCCGGTAACGGCAACTGGAGTGGTACTCTTGCAAACGCTCTCCTTTATCACTGCAACAAACTTTCAGCATTAAATGATTCGTCAGTTCGGCCTGGAATAGTTCACCGGCTCGACAAGGATACGAGCGGGCTGATCGTTGCGGCGAAGGATGATGGGGCACATGCCTCGCTTGCGAGACAATTTGCCGATAGAACAATTGAAAGGGAATATTGGGCGCTCGTCTGGGGAAAATTATCAAAGAAACGTGGGCTTATTGAAGGAGAAATCGGACGAAGCAAGAGCGATAGGAAAAAATTTGCCGTAGTCGAGAATGGAAAGTTCGCTGCGACGGAATATGAAGTGCTGAAAGAATTCAGGTTTCTTTCACTTGTCAGACTAAAGCTGCGGACGGGCAGGACACACCAGATTCGGGTTCACCTCTCTCACATTGGACATCCGGTTTTCGGCGATCCGACGTACCATGGCCGTCGAATAAATTACGGCGAGATGACGCCGCGATTCAAGCAGGAGATATCTGACCTCCTGAAGATAATGAACAGGCAAGCTCTTCACGCGAAGACACTTGGTTTCATCCATCCAGCGACAAAAGAACATCTACATTTCGATTCGGATCTGCCTCAAGATTTTGCGGAGGTACTTGCAGAAATAGGCGGGTAGCATCTCTTTGTCTCGCGAATTTTTTTTGGCAATTTGTTGTTATACGTAGAAAGAATTCGCAAATCATATGAGGAGATCGAAGAATGGCAGAGAAGATATTGAAGAACGAGAAGGATTGGAAGAAGGAGTTATCCGCCGAGGTGTACCACATTACCCGCGAAAAGGGAACTGAGCCGGCATTTACCGGAAAGTACTGGGACTTTCACGGGAAGGGAATGTACAAATGTGCTTGCTGTGGGAGCGAGCTTTTTGATTCGGGCACGAAGTTCGACTCAGGCTCAGGCTGGCCTAGCTTTTTTAAACCCGCTTCTGATGAAACAGTCGAGGAGGATAAGGACAACACTTTTGGGATGATAAGAACGGAAGTCAAGTGCGGCAAATGTGGTGCGCACCTCGGCCATGTTTTTGAAGATGGACCGAAACCGACAGGACTTCGTTATTGCATAAATTCTGCGGCGCTGAAGTTTACGGAGAAAAGGGACGAATAGCATTTGGCTCTTAACTAATTGCTAAACTTATAACATTTCATATTAGTTTTTTTCTACTTGGGATCCACACCCTGTCCGCGCGATGAACACATTCCCGCTTTCAAAACCGCGTTCTTTGTACTTGCGTGAGATTTCTTCTGCCAATTCCTCTTCTTGATTGGAATCGACTAAGCAAATTGCGCTCCCTCCGAAACCCGCGCCGGTCATTCGGGCGCCATAAACTCCCTCAAGCTGCTCTGAGATCTCGACGAATGTGTCTAATTCCGGCGAGCTCACTTCATAATTTGTTCGAAGACTCATGTGAGATTCGAGCATTAATTTTCCCACAATACTTTTCAACTTTTTTTTGAGCGCAGAAACTGTCTTTATGACCCTTTCGTTTTCAGTAACAACATGGAGCACTCGCAAATAAAGGAGGCGATCCATCTCATGCTCGACGCTCTTCAGATCATCGAGCGCAACGTCTCTAAGTGCGCTGAACTTCTTGTTGAGCTTACCGGATAATATGGAGAGTGACTGGCGGCATTGCTGTCTTCGATTGTTATATTCCGTTGTGGCTAATGCTCTTTTAACGCCCGTTACGCAGACGAGGATCGAACAGTCACTAAGTAGTGGGACGTATTGATATTCAAGTGAGCGAGTATCGATGAGTAGCGCGTTCCCTTCGCGCGCAAATTTTGCAACGAACGGGTCCATTATTCCCGATTGGACTCCGACGAATTCATTTTCGATTTTCTGTGCCAGTATGGGTACTTCGAGGTCTTTCAATTGCATATCGTAGAGATGGGAAACGGCCTCGATGATAGAAACTACATAAGCAGCTGACGAGCTTAGGCCGCTTCCGCGTGGTACAGTGCTTCCGACGGCAAAGTTGATTCCATCGACAGTTTTCACATTGTTAAGGAGTGTGCATGCACCTTTGATATAGTTCACCCAAAAATTCGAGTGCTCGAATTTTCCAGAGAGAATTTCGAAAGAAGTTTTCTTACCAAGCTCTTTTGAAAATGCGATAAAGAGTTTCCCTCCACGTTTGCCGGCAGCAGTGTAAGTGCGTCGGTCTATTGCGATCGGAAGGACAAATCCTTCATTGTAATCGGTGTGTTCACCGATGAGATTAATTCTTCCCGGAGCACTGGTAATGATATCCGGCCGCTTGCCAAATTCAAGCTGATAAAGTTTTACGAGATCTTTCTTTATGTCTTCTTCTACTTTAGGCACAGGCTCAATTAATCCCGTGAAGATAGTTTCGTCATCGTGTTAAAGTAATGTCCCAACTAGTTGTTTCTTTCTTTTCCGTACACTCTAAATTCAGATACTTTCAGGACACTACACCTATTTCCCGCGTGATATCCTTAAGATCCTTTCCTTCAATATACAACGACATCCCTTATCTGAAATTTGCTATTTGCGTTGTGGGTTTTCATATTGAACTTCAAAGAATTTATTCAGGAAAATATTAAACCAGTGTTTCGACAGCTTCCTCAATTTGAACGAGCTCTCCATTTTTAAATTTAATAATGGCAGCGATGTTTTCAAGCGAGCTTATAAGGTTTGTTCCGCGGATGTGCCGGACTATGGCTCCCTGACGTGCAGCTTCTCCCACTATGTCATACACTATGTCTGCAACTTGAATGAGCGGCTCACCGCACGAGATGCACGTATCCTCTTCGATATATGGTATCCCGCATTGTGGACATGCAAATCCTTCTAAGGAAAAATTATCTGCAACTGCAAGCGTGTGAATGTTATAAGTATGGAGAGCATCTATCACTTTTTTTATCCCTTTTACTCCGTAGCCGTCTCTCTCGATCTCATTGGTAATTTTTCTGAGTATTTTGTTTTCCTCTTGCAGTTCGAATTCGTTTTCTGCACTAAGTGCTTTTGCCAAAATGTCATTTTCCTTCGCGTGGATGTCAACCTCAAAAATTCCTATAAGGTTATCATGGAGTTTGCTGTGGAGAAGTCTTGCTAAATGTTCACCGAGTGGTTTGCGCGCACCGATTATCAGCTTGTCAAAGTGTCGTAGATTGAAATGTGTTTTTAAGAGTTCGGCAACCGACGAAAGATGGAATCGCGTCTCTTCTTCTTTCTTTTGCATAAGTCGCTTTTCTCGTTTCATGAAAGTTTCCAAAAAAGGCTTCCTGAGATTTTTCCCCTTTGTTTCAAAGTCAAGATGCTCAAGGATCTCTCCCACGTAAATTTCAAAAAAGCGCGCATGCCTTGAATCGATCAGGACTAATCCGATGCGGCAGTGTTCTTCTAACATGGCGAGAAGCGGGCGGACATAAAAAATTGTGTCGAGCGTGAGGCTTGACTTGACAGGCACAGGCAGGCGGTAAATCTGGTAAAAATTCTCGTTCGAGTTAGCGAAGATTGCCACGGATTTGTATCGTGGAACAAAACTTTCTATAGACGCAAGATGTTGGATCTGCTGCAGGTTTTTTTCCACGGCTTCGATATAATTGTGGTTTACATTCGTTTTGTCAAGTTTCTTTCGCGCATTCTTAATCAAGTCTTTCGTTTCAATCTCCCACATCCCTTTGCTGCGTTCACTTCCATCAGTGTTGAGATAAAAAGAGATTGCAACGCCTTCTCTCGCCATGTAGTTAGTAAGCAAACTCACTTCCTTCTGCGTAATCATACGATTCTCTCCGACTTTAGTTGAGACCTCGCCAAAGACTAATCCGTCGAATTCCTCTGTTCAATCTAAAAATGGTTTCAACGAAAGTCAACGCTAGGAGGTTGAAGGTCAAAACTTGAACCATCCAACTTTTATAACCTTGACGTTTGACTTATTATTTTATCTTGCAAATTCGGAATTTATCTTGCAACTTGCACGTTAGAATTCTTGTGTTCTTTTTGAGAGTAGCGGAGTAGTTCTTTTTTTGAAATAAATTGGCATTCTGGGTGCAAACGGAAAGTCTTTCATCTCGGCATTTTTGTTGCTTATCTACTCGTGTGCGTATACCGAAAAAAACGAAAAGTGTTCTCATCGCAGGTCAAGACATCAAAGTCGCTGGTCTGATTCAAGAGTATTTGTTGAAGACGGGATACGAAGTCCGATGCGAGTCGAATCTTGACGCCGCCCTCGAAACATTGCTCGGGACGCGCGTTGATCTTTTGATTGTTGATGGAGAAATGCCGGAGAAAGTGTTGAGGAATTTTGTTGAAACAGCTGCAGGGATTAAGCCCGGAGTACCAATGGTTGCGGTAGGAATGTCGGAGCACGAAACACAAAGCAAGACACTTTCTGCCTTTGTCAAGGCTTTTATTGAGAAACCATTTAGTATTTCTGATATTTCGGACACCATCAAGGAAACTCTAAACTAAAATGAGGGCAAAATGGCATTGAAGATTTCAAAGCTTGCAGACGGTGAAGTTGCGGTCATCGAGCCGAAAGGTGAATTGATCGGCGGCGACGAAACCGACGAGATACGTTCTGAAATTACAAAGTTGTCTGACGAGGGAAATAAGAAACTAGTCGTTGATCTCGCCAAGACAACTTATCTGAACAGTACGGCAATTGGAGTTTTGATCTGGGCACATACCCACTATGCAAAACTCGGCGGCGAAGTAAAACTTGCAAGTTTGAACAAGAACATCAAGAACATTTTTGTCGTTACAAAGTTGACAATGGTTTTCGATGTTCGCGACACGCAGCTTGATGCTGTCGCAACTTTTTCAAAAGACAAAAAATAGCTTACGATAAAATCAACTCTAACAAAATCCTATAAGGAGGCTTGACTGAAATGAAACAAGGCTTATTCGCGACGGTTCTGATTATTGTCGCAGCTGCTGTTGCTTGGATAATCTACACATTCGCACTGCCCGACTATATCCAAAAGGGTGGTTATCTCGTGATACTTCTGCTTATGCTGACAATTATGGTGGTCACATATATCTTCGAGCGCATACTGTCATTGCGCAAAGCTCAAGGCAAAGGCTCGTTGACAAAGTTTTTGAAAGACGTCGAAGACAACTTGAACAACGGCGACATCAAAACTTCAATTGAGATCTGCAACAAACAGAAGGGTTCGATGGCAAATATTATTCGCGGCGGACTCGAAAGATATCAGGAAGTATCAAAAGACAGCCACATCGCAGCCGAAAAATACATGAGCGAGGTTCAACGCGCCATCGAAGAAGCGACAATGCTTGAAACTCCGCTCCTCGAAAAAAACCTCATCATACTTTCAACCATTTCGTCTATCGCAACCATGGTTGGTTTGCTCGGAACGGTTATAGGAATGATTAATGCATTTAGAGCTATAGCCCACGCTGGTGCAACGGATGCCGCGCAGCTTTCAATCGGTATATCTGAGGCTCTTATTAAT
>JBAPNE010000326.1:0-22184 GCA_049278975.1 Candidatus Kryptoniota bacterium | reverse complement strand
CTTAATCAAATGATCGAAGCAGGCGGCAACATAACTATAACAAAAGAGTCTGTCAACGCACATCTCGTCGCAGCGGGGGAAGTCTATGGTAAATTCGCCGTCATCATGGGTGGCGTTGTTACTGCGGGAAATAAAATCGAAGTCCGTACCCTTGGAGGTGAGCTTTACTCCACGACAAGAGCAAGATTAGGGTCGCACGAACTTCAGGTGGGCGATTTGAAAGCGATCGATAAGGAAATTGAAATCCAGACAAAATCATCAGAAGAGACGAAGAGCCAGATATACCTGCTTGTTCGAGATAGACTTGACGGCAACAATTTTACGTCCGAAAAAGCTAACCAGCTTAAACTTATGCAAACTAAGCTGCAGGCAATGAATGAGACCATCAAACAACTCAT
The DNA here is from genome assembly GCA_049278975.1 of Candidatus Kryptoniota bacterium. Taxonomy (GTDB): domain Bacteria; phylum Bacteroidota; class Ignavibacteria; order Kryptoniales; family JAKASW01; genus JAKASW01. The sequence goes on along the minus strand of JBAPNE010000326.1, from coordinate 21,786 downwards.
GGTAAAGAAACAGGAAACATCTGTCGAAATGAGTCGAAAGAGAAGTCCAAAGCTCGTTGTGACAGGCACAATCCATCAAAGCGTGGTAGCTGAAATAAATGGCGTTCGATTTGCGCTCAGGCAAACCTACAACAACGTGACATTTGAAGAGTCAAAAGGCGAAATAGTTCGCACAAAAAATTTGGGATAGACCATGATAGAACAACTAATAGAGAAATTGCACTCGCCGGATCCATACGAGAAGAGAAATGCGTTGGAATCTTTATATGATTCTGTCGGAGGTACTCCGGGTAAATCCGCAGCTTATCGGGAAGGAGCGTGTGATCCCGGTGCATTAGAGGCGGCAGCATATCTCTTGACCGATACAGATAGAGGGGTTCGCGAAGCCGCATCCCGCCTGCTGGTTTTATGTTCTAGCGAAAAGTCTGCATCCTTGACAGCAGCCCACATTTTAAGTACTAACATTTCAGTTCGTAACCTTGCAGGCGACACGTTAGTTAGGATGAGCAAAGCTGCTGTGCCTGCTCTTATTCCATATATCGACTCGGCTGATAAAGATGTGCGAAAATTTGCGATTGATCTTCTTGCTCAACTTCCTGCCAGTCAAGAAGCCTTACAAAGAATAGCGGTGCATCTTTCCGATCCTGATGAAAACATCATTTGCGCCAGCATTGATGCGATTGGCGACCTTCGCGCGGAAAGTTACCTGGACCAAGTTATGGCACTTTTCGAAAAGGAGGAATACGCGCGGCCGAATATCGTAAATGCGCTCGCAAAATTTCCCGACAAGATACAGTTGCAATATTTCGAGAATGCGCTCTCTGACCGTGATCCAGTTGTGCAACTTGCCGCCGCCGAGGCTCTTGCCGCGCAGAAGAACGGTGATGTAATGACAGTGCTTCTCCGGAAACTCGATCAGGTCTCGGATCTTGCAAAGCCTGTTTTGTTACACTCACTGATTGTATTGCTCGAATCCGATGACTTCCGCGGCGACATCCCTTCAGGTGAGTTCTCGCCGCAGAGCTTAAAGGAATATTTGATTAAAATGCTTGATGATACAGATCCCGCTTATGTTCGTGCTGCAGTCCGCGGGTTGAGACACTTCTTTGATAAAAATGTCTTAGAGATTCTGATCTCTCATCTTGGAAAGTCGGAATCGGTTGACAATGCCATCTCCTTAATTTTGAAAGACCACATAGACGAGGTTTTCTCCATAATTCTTAAATCAGGGGACCGCAAAGAAAACATTACTCCTATTGTGAAAATGATAATCTCGCTTATTCAGAACATTGCCGAAAAGGGGAACCATGACATTTATTTTAAAAAAATTGAAGACATGTTTGATTTTATTTCAAAAGGGTTTATGGATATTGATGTTGACACAAAGATTTCCGCACTAACCGTTTGCGATAGCATAGGACTGCCCAGCGCTGTCAAACTTGTAAAAGCGGCACTCGGTGACGAAGAATTTGCGGTGAAGAGTTATGCCCTTGATTTGGCGGCTAAAATTGGGCCGCAATCTTTTGCCGAAGAACTCGGCAAGTTAGCAGAAGATTACAACGAAGAAATTAGTGTTGCAGCAGCCACCATGTTGACCGGGATAAAACCCGGCTATCAAAATCAGGATTGAAATAATGAGTTATACGCCACAATCAGGTATTTCGTCTCTCCAAGGTGACAAATTACCAGACGACCTATTCCAGCTTTTTAGGAAATTAATTTATGAAAAGACGGGGATTTTTTTCGCCGACAACAAGAAATATCTTTTAGAAAGCAGAGTGAGCCGACGACTCTCGGCATTGGGGATGGATAGTTTCTTTGTTTACTACAATGCCTTGATGAACGGGCAAGGAGCAGTGGAGCTATCACATCTGATTAACTCCGTCACAATAAACGAAACTTTCTTTTTCAGAAATGAGCCGCAATTCAGCGTGCTGGAACAATCGATGCTTCCCGAACTCATTATGAAACGCAAAGAAGATGGCACGAATAAGATTAGAATCTGGAGCGCGGGGTGTTCTACCGGCGAGGAGCCATACTCGATAGCCATCATGATCAAGGACAAATTTCTAACGCGATTTCCACTTACAAAATTTGAAGTGGTCGGGACTGACATTAATACGCAAGCCTTAGATAGCGCGCGAAGAGGAATCTATAAAGATTATGCAGTTAGAAACATTCCCAAAGATTACATCGGAAAATATTTTCGGCAGGACGGAGACAAATTTCTTCTTGCCGAAGAAATAAAAAAAATGACCGAGCTGAGGCAAGTAAATTTATTCGAGAAGTCAGTGATGCGGTTGATGAGAAACTTTGACATCGTATTCGCTGCAAATGTTTTAATCTATTTTGATTTTAATTCGAAACAGAACGTCGTATCATCGATATACGACAGCATTAACAAGGGAGGGTACTTCTTTGTCGGTTATTCAGAAACGCTGTATGGTCTGACGCAAGCGTTCAAGCCTGTACATTTCGACAAAGCAATTGCGTACCGAAAGGAGTAAGAGATGGCAAATAAAGCAATAATGATTGTTGACGATTCAGAAACGATAAGGAAGTTTTTGGCGTTTGCATTGCGCGCGCTCGGTTTCTCAGTAGTATCAGCGCGGGACGGAATGGATGCGCTCGAAAAACTTTCCCAGAATAAAGTTGATCTTGTTATCACCGATCTCAATATGCCTAACATGGATGGGTTTGAATTCTTGAAAGCTCTACGAGAAGACAGGGAATATTCTGAAGTCCCAATAATAATTCTTTCGTCCCTCAGCAGCGATCAGGAAATCGAAATGGGGATGCGGCTTGGTGCAAATTCATATCTGGTGAAACCGTTCGATCAAAAACGAATTCAATACGAAGTAGCTAAATACTTAAATTAATGTCGTGCTATTGTCTGATGAGATCTGAAACTGTCGTGCTAAACTTGTTTTAGCCTTTGTATGTTCTCATTTCTAGACCTGAAACAACTTTAGAGTGACGTCAAGAAATTTTTCGGACAACCTTAGCATTGAGACGAATAGGAGATAGAACATGAAATTTCTCGTGGTTGATGATTCCCAAACGATGAGAAGGATAGTCAACAATGCTCTTAAGAATATCGGTTATGAAGAAATAATCGAAGCAGAAGACGGCAAAGATGCTATCGGCAAGCTTTATGTCGAGAAAGTTGATTTTATTATCACAGACTGGAACATGCCGAATATGAGCGGGCTCGAGTTCACCAAAGCTGTACGCGGCGACGAGCAATTTGCTGATCTCCCGATTCTTATGGTTACCACGCGCGGCATGAAAGAAGACGTTATGGAGGCACTGCAGGCAAGGGTGAATAATTATGTCGTGAAGCCATTTACGCCGGCAGTGCTTAAAGAAAAAATCGACCAAATTCTTAAAACAGTTTAAGAAAGTGTAAAATGAATTCTAACAATCTCGACGGAATTTTAGATAAAATAAACGAGCTGCGGGCGCTATTCATTTTCGGGCAGCGTGTGATCCCTTTTCTGGAAGAATTGTTCTACTTCGTCCACGACATAGTGCCGGTGTTGGAAGAGATTAACACGTCTATTTACGAGAGCGCCAATAAGATGCCGCACGCTTCTTCTCAGTTGACCAACGTCACAAAGGCGACCGAGTTAGCTACGACTGAAATCCTCGATAATTTAGACAGCGTCTTATCGAGATTGAACGCTATTGATGCGCACTTTAAAACCGCTGCCACTGACTTGGCTGCGCTCGATAAATTAGAGAAGCAAAGTATTAAGATACTTCGTACTTCGTTGAACGGGGAAAGGAAGGATCTCTTTCAGACACTTCTAGATCTGCATCAGCAAAAGGAGGCTCACTTAAAAGCTGTTGTCTCAAATGCAGGAGGGCTTGAACAAAGCCTGAAAGATATCCGCGCAAAGTCGAACGACATCATGATCTCGCTGCAAGTTCAGGATATAACCTCACAACAAATTGCCTCTGTGAACCATCTTATAGGATCGGTGCAACAGCGGCTTTCAGGTCTTATAGACAGATTCAAGTTGAGCGGCACAGAACTGATTACCGAAATAAAAAAAGCTGAGGACCATGCGTTCAATCCGGATGCAACCTATGATCGGTCCGGACAAAAACAAAAAACCGCAGATGAAATAGTTGGCGAATTAAGCTCACTTAAAAATAAAATCACCGGGGTTGTCGATAAATTATCCGATCCCGCTTCTCAAGATGAGATCGATAAGCTGTTCATAAAAGGAAGCCGGCGCAAATGACACATCCGATGTTTGCAGACGACATGAAGGAAATCGTTGATAGCTTTGTCGTCGAAACAAAAGAAATATTCGAGAAGCTTGATAACGAAATTCTTCTGATCGAAAAAAGTCCGGAAGATAAAGAACTCGTAAACTCGATATTCCGTGCGGTGCACACGGTAAAAGGTACTTCCGGGTTCTTGAGTTTCGACCAAATGAGCAACATTGCTCACAAGTTCGAGGACGTGCTGAACAAGCTGAGACGCGGCGACCTGAAATTTCAGTCTGGTATGATGGATGTCATGCTCGAAGCATTTGATTTGATGAAAATGTTATTGAAACAAGTTATCGATCGGGATATTCGGGAAGTCGACCTTGTTCCCACAATTAAGAAATTAGAACTGCTATCGAGCGGCTCCGTTCCAGAAATTGCGGAGCGGCATCCGGAGTCTGGAGCCGGAAGTCCGGAACCCGGTCTCAAGATTAAGGACCAAAAAGAAAACAGATCCGCTCCCAAATCCGAACACAGAATTACTCCCGCGGAGACGACAGAACCAGCTCAGCTTGAAGCAATGGGAATCTCCCAACATCCTAATCAAAGCCAGAAAATAGATAAGTTGACGGACACCACGATCCGCGTCGATGTCGGCAGGCTTGATCAATTGATGAATCTTGTTGGCGAACTTGTTTTAGGAAGAAACAGGTTGTCTCAGATTGTGGCATCGGCAAAAGATATAGTGGAACGGTCAGAAGGGGTCGGCCGCGGCATGGACACTTCTGTCGGGCTTCATTCGGAGGGGGAAGATTTTGCCCGTCAATTAAATGAGACGAGCGCCCAAATTGATTTCATCACGACGGAGCTTCAAACTGCAGTGATGAAAACGCGTATGGTTCAGATCGGAAGGGTCTTCAACAGATTTCCGCGCCTTGTTCGCGACATAGCAAAAGAATTCTCAAAGGAAATGGATCTAATCATTCAAGGTGAAGAAACTGAACTTGATAAATCGATTATTGAAGAAATCAGCGATCCGCTTGTTCACCTTATCAGGAATGCTGCCGACCATGGCGTTGAGTCTCCAGAAGCAAGAGAATCTTGTGGCAAGCCGCGGTGCGGGACAATTCGTTTATCTGCCGGACATGAAGGAAATCATGTGATGATCCAAATTGAGGATGATGGAGCAGGAATAAATCCTGATAAACTGAAACAGAAGGCGCTCGAGAAGGGGATTATTACTCCGGAAGAAGCAGAGGGAATGAAAACTGAGGAGGCTTATAGTTTGATGTTCATTCCCGGTTTCAGCACGGCTCAGAAAGTCAGCAGTGTCTCTGGCAGAGGCGTTGGGATGGACGTCGTTAAAACAAACATCACGAAGCTTAACGGAATGATTGCGGTTGAGTCGGCAGTGGGCAAAGGAACAAAGTTTACTTTGAAACTTCCATTGACTCTTGCGATCATACAGGGCTTGCTCGTCGAAGTTGGCAGCGAAACTTTTGCAGTTCCATTAGGCTCTGTGCTTGAAGTGGTACACACTGCAAAGGAAGAAGTGAGCACGGTTCACGGTCGTGAGGTAATAAGGTTGCGAGAAAGCGTTCTTCCACTCGTCGATATATCCGAAATCCTCAACGTTCCGAATCGAGATCCATCCAGCCGGAATTTTTACACGGTGGTTGTGGGAGTTGCCAATCACAAGTTCGGAATAGTCGTTGATAGGCTGATCGGACAAAAAGAAATCGTCATAAAGCCATTGGGGGCTTATCTGAAAAATATCCCGGGCATAGCCGGTTCGACAATACTCGGTGATGGAAGAGTGATCATGATACTTGACGCAGGCCAATTACTCCAGCTCGTGCAGAAAGACACCAAAGCCGCTGGCGTGAATGAAGTGAGAGCATAAATGTCGATAAGGATTTTGGTAGTTGACGATTCTGCCTTCATGCGCAAAGCAATATCGATGATGCTCGAGGAAGATCCGGAGCTTGAGGTTATTGGTACAGCAAGAGACGGGCTTGAAGCGATTGACAGAGTAAAAGAGTTGAAGCCGGATTTGGTAACGCTTGATGTCGAGATGCCGAGGATGGATGGTATCACGGCATTAAAAAAAATTATGGCGGAGAATCCGCTTCCGGTTCTAATGGTAAGTTCTCTTACTATCGAAGGAGCTCGTGCCACGGTCGAGGCATTATCGGCAGGAGCAGTGGATTTCATTTCAAAGCAGACGTCTTATGTTTCGCTTGACATCACAAAGATCAAGGACGATTTAATTTCGAAAATCAAAGCCATCACGCGGAACAGCACAAGAATTTTTTCCCGTGCGATGACGAACAAAATTTCCACCTCGAAGAAACGCACGTCATTGATGCATTCCAATGTCCAGATTGTTGCGATAGGGGTTTCTACCGGTGGGCCATTTTCTTTGCAGAAAGTGATACCTTCTCTTCCTGAGAATTTTCCGTTGCCAGTTGCAATTGTGCAGCACATGCCGCCGAATTTCACTAAGTCGCTCGCTGAAAGATTGGATTCGATTAGCCGTCTCGAGGTTTGCGAAGCGGAAGATGGCATGGAACTGACGAGGGGAAAAGTTTTCATAGCGCCAGGAGGTCTTCATTTGAAATTTAGACGCGGTCCAGAAAAGTCGGCAAAGGTCAGAGTGATCGTTTCGAAAGACCCATCGACTTCTTTACATTGTCCATCGGTGGATGTTATGTTTGAATCAGCCAATGAAGTATTCGGTGGTAGAGTCCTTGCGACAGTAATGACCGGTATGGGAAAAGATGGCTTGGAAGGCGCGAAGCTTATCAAATCGGCAGGGGGAAAGGTAGTGGCACAGGACGAGGAGACATGCGTGGTTTATGGAATGCCTAAAGCTATAGTTGATGCAAATCTTGCCGATGCGGTCGTGCCGCTTGAAGAGATAGCCTCGACAATTACCGCCGCAGTATCCTTATCTCCGGAGTACGCATAATCGATTTCGCGGCGAGATGTCGCTCCGCGGAAATTTGGATATACACCGTTCGGCCTGCGCCGGAAAGAGGGGGTATGATAGTGGTACATGTGAACTTATGCCCAACTGTGACATTTCTGAATACGCACGATTTCAGGTGTCCAATCGTAACCTAGCCCAAGGCTTGACGCCTCGAGGAAAGACGAATAGCCTATGATGAAAGTGGCCAAAATATACTTGTCAATTTTTCGGTTGCAGATAATTGGATAACAAGATTACATTAGAACATGAAGCTACTCAACGAAGCGACATTGTGGACAGAGGAAACAATGTACAAAGCCTTCTTGAAACGGGACAGCTCTTTCGAAGGAACATTCATCGTTGCAGTGAAGACAACCGGCATTTTCTGTAGACCGACCTGCAGGGTAAGAAGACCCAAGCGTGAAAACATCGAGTTCTATCCTACTGCGAAAGATGCACTTCTGAACGGCTACCGCCCATGTAAAATATGTAAACCTCTTGAGCCGCTCGGTGCCACCCCCGACTACATACAAAAGCCGATTAGCCAGGTTGTAGCAAACCCATCTGCAAAGATCACCGATTACGATTTGGTCAAGATGAAATTTGAGCCGAACAAAGTACGGCGGTGGTTTAAAATTAATCACGGCATTTCTTTTCAGGGTTACCAAAGAATGTTGAAGATAAATGGTGCATTGCACCAGATTAAGAACGGCGATAAGGTGACCGACACCGCTTTCGAAAACGGATATGATTCTCTTAGCGGTTTCACAGATGCGTTTAAGAAAATAGTGGGCGCAAATCCAAGAGACGCTAAGTCGGTCAACGTAATTAATATTATGCGCCTTACGACTCCGCTCGGGCCGATGATTGCTGGCGCTACCAACGAGGGAATTTGCCTTCTCGAGTTTACGGACCGAAGAATGCTCCCACTCGAGCTGAATGAGTTAAAAAGATTGTTGAAGGCAAATCTTGTATACGGGCACAACAAGCATTTCTCTTTTCTGGAAAAACAACTTAGCGAATACTTCGAAGGCAAACTAACACGATTTGACCTGCCACTAATCACGCCGGGCACCGAATTTCAGAAATCAGTCTGGCGACAGCTAACCACGATACCATTCGGGAAAACGAGATCTTACGAGGAGCAGGCAATCGCTATCAATAATCTGAAGGCGATACGGGCGGTGGCGAGAGCAAATGGATTTAATAGAATTTCAATCGTCATACCTTGTCACCGCGTGATAGGCAAAGATGGCAGCCTCACAGGCTACGGCGGTGGAATCTGGCGAAAGAAGTGGCTGCTCGATTTCGAAAAGAAGAACGAGCGTTAGTGCACAGATAATGGCGACGCTTGAAAGTTCGCCGAAAAATAATTAGCATAATCGTTATTATGAGATGCCTCGCCTGCATTCTGATAGAGTTTTGCCCGGATGAATAAATTCCGCTCATGGCCCTCACCATGGGCGTTCGGCATTCTCATACTGCCGGTTGCAATGTATGTCGGCTTCACCTCGACCCCGCTTCCGTATCTTCTCAGCAAAGCCGGAGTTTCTGTTTATAAGATCGGGACAATCGGTTCAATCCTGCAGATCCCGAATATTTTAGTCTTCCTTTGGGCTCCTCTAGTTGATGTCAGATTACGTCGCCGGACATGGCTTTTGATTTCAGCTTTGGCAACATCAGTGTGCATGTGGGTGGTTCTGTCGTTAGTAGGAGCCGCACATCTGTACATGATGGCTGTGACCTTGCTGGCTGCTGGTGTGACTGTTTCGCTAGTTCTGGCATCTTCTGGCGGGCTCATGGTGACGACGCTCTCTGCTCCCGCGCAATCCAAAGCAGCCGCATGGAATCAAGCTGGATATTTGGGAGGCGGCGCACTCGGGGGCGCATTGGTATTATGGCTTGTGGCTCGTCTCCCGATCTTCTTCACAGGTCTCACGCTCGCAGTTGCTCTTTCCCTTCCTGCGCTTGTTGCGCTCACACTGCCTGAGAAAGTCCCTCAGCCCTCTCCATGGTTTCGCGGTCGGCTTGTTGCAATTGGGAGAGAGATCAGCGCCGTCTTCAAGTCACCGATACGCAAGTGGAGCACATTGCTCCTCATGGCTCCGGCTGGAACAGGTGCGGCTCAGCTTCTTCTTCCTGCTATTGCGTCGCATTACGGTGTCGGCGCATCAGGGATTATCTGGATAAACGGACTCGGAGGAGGGATAGCTCTCGGATTCGGTTCATTGTTGGGTGCGTTGGTCCCGGCCGACTGGGACAGACGGATAGTCTATGCGGCAGCCGGCTTGACTAACGCAGTTGCCGCGGTCGTCCTTTTATATATGAATGAATCCACTGGATATCTTGTTGGCACTCTCTTTTACCTTGTCACGCAGGGCTTGTGCTGGGCAAGATTCACAGCTCTCATCGTCGAGATCGTCGGACCCAACACACAAGACGCGAGCACACTCTACAGCGCGCTCTCGGCCGCTGGGAGTATCCCGCTTGCGTACATGACATGGCTCGACGGCTTCGGATATCTTAAATTTGGGACGCGTGGCCTATTGTGGACTGATGCCGCGGGGAATGTGGTTGTGTTCGCAATTGTCATAGTCGTGTTCGTATTTCAAGGCCTTGGCTTCAGGCATCTTGGTGGATCTCGTTTGTGAAATGAAAAAGTTTACAAGCCGAAGAAGCTTCCGACGTAAAGTTATCTTGAATTGCTTTACGAGATAAAGCGAAGTATAGGTGGCTGTTTTCTTTTCTAATTTTCTTATAATTTAAACTCCGGGGTTTTCGGTAGAGCAAAAGAATCATAACTATTAACGGAGGCTGTAAATGGATCGCCGGACATTTGTAAAAAAAAGTTTTGGTGCTTCAGTTGCATTTGGAGCGTTGGTCAAAACCGGGAAAATATTTTCTTCAGGATATTTCAAGGAAACATTTACCGATGTCTCTCTTCCGTATGATCTCGTGGCAATAAGGGGCGGCGAACCTGAAGCAATGTTCGACCAGGGTATGAAAGCTCTAGGCGGGATGAAAACTTTCGTCAGGAAAGGGGGCCGCGTCGTGGTTAAACCGAACATCGGATGGGATGTCCCTCCTGAGCGAGGTGGAAATACAAACCCGAAGTTAGTCGCAAGAATTATCGAGCATTGCCTCGACGCCGGCGCGAAAGAGGTCAGCGTCGTTGACCATCCCTGCGATGAATGGCAGCGATGCTACACAAACAGCGGGATTGAAAAGGCTGTTAAAGATGCCGGCGGGAAAATGGTCCCTGGCGCCAGCGAAAAATATTATCATCCGGTCTCCATAAAAAAAGGCAAGGCTCTTACTTCAACAGAGGAACATGAAGTAATTCTGGATTCGGATGTTTTCATCAACGTGCCGATCTTGAAATCACATAGTGGCACGCGCCTCACTGCAGGAATGAAAAATCTGATGGGCAATGTATGGGACCGCGAAAACTGGCACCGACTGGATGTTCATCAATGTATTGCAGACTTCTCGACATATCGCAAGCCAACGCTGAATGTGCTCGATGCGTATTATGTGATGAAAAACAATGGTCCTCGCGGGATATCGACGAACGATATCGTGACTATGATGGCACAGCTGATTTCCACGGATATAGTCACGATAGATGCTGCAGGAGCAAAACTTTTCGGCATACAGCCCGAAGATGTACGCTATATCGGAATCGCATCTGAGATGAAAATTGGACAGAAAGATCTCGAGAACCTGAATATAAAAAGGATTTCAATGTGACGAGGTGCGGCTGGAAAACAGCCAAAAGGGTTCGGGTTGCCTTTTCATTATCGTTCTTATTTTTAGTGAGCTTAGTTTTTCTCGACCCATGGCATATAATCCCTAAGCAAATTCCCGTTTATTTTACCGCCATCGAATTTGTTCCCGGGCTCCTCAAACTCATTGTTGCCGGAGGGGTGGCTGCGATGGCTGGGGTCTGCATGATTGTTCTGATGACGTTGTTGTTCGGACGAATCTATTGCTCAACAATTTGTCCTGTAGGCACACTCCAGGATATCTCTATTCATTTTGCAAAGACCCTCAATCGCCGTAAACGGTTTAAGTATTACAGGTCACCATGGTGGCTGCAATATATTATATTTCTCATCTGCGCTGCTATTGTTCTTTTCGGCGGGAGTATGATTGTCGGTGATTTACTCGAGCCGTTCAGCAACTATGGGAGGTTGATGACCAGCTTTGCACTTCCGCTGCTTCTCTTGATTAACAACTTGCTGGCGGCTGCGTTGACCAATTTTGAGATTTATTTCCTTTACGATATTCCGCTACATATCGCAGAAGTCGGGACACTTCTTTTAACTTTCGTTTTTTTCGTGACGGTTGTATATCTGAGTATTACAAAAGGGCGATTGTTCTGCAATTCGTTTTGTCCTGCGGGGGCAATCTTGAGTATCATCTCCCGTGTTTCCTTATTTAAACTTGTTATCAGAAATGAATTATGCAATGATTGCGGAGCATGTGATAGAGTATGCAAAGCCGAATGCATTGACAGCTGTTCAAGACAGATTGACTTCAGTGCATGCGTCGGGTGTCTCAATTGTCTCAGCTCATGCCCGACCGACGCAATTAAGTACACAAGAAAACCGGTATCAATCCCGTTCTTAACGTGGTTTCAATTGAAAACGGATTTGCAGCCTGATAAAGTCGAGCCGAATTTTCCTGTCGGAATTTTTCGAACGAGAAGGGAATTACTTCGCACTGTGGGAATTCCTGTCTCGGCGTTGTTATTGGCTCCGGGAATTGTGGAGAGCGGAATAATTTTTTCCGATAGGCGACAGACGATTTCACCGCCCGGCTCATTAAGCATCAAGCATTTCACGAGCATTTGTACAGCTTGTCATTTATGTGTAGGGTCTTGTCCGACGAATGTATTGAGGCCGTCATTCCTTGAATATGGAATTGCAGGGATGTCGCAGCCGATGATGGACTACCAGGCTGGCTACTGCAATTACGATTGCGTTATTTGCGGAGAGGTGTGCCCTACCGGTGCGATTTTGAAAAGAAGCGTTGATGAGAAGAAACGAATACAAATCGGGAAAGCAAAATTTAACAAAGACGATTGTATTGTCGTTTCTAAGAAAAAAGATTGTGCGGCGTGTTCAGAGCATTGTCCAACGAAAGCCGTACACACGGTACCATACGGCAACGGTCTCTTCCTTCCGGAAGTGGACGACGAGATTTGTGTCGGATGCGGTGCATGCGAACATGTTTGTCCGGTGATGCCAAGAAAAGCTATCCAAGTCAATTCAAATAGATTTCACCTTAAGGCTAAGGAGCCTCGCGCTCAACAAATGCCAAAAACAATTCCGGGCAAGATCAACGACTTTCCCTTTTAAAACGGTCACTTCACATTTGTCGATAATTTTTTTTTGCGTGATTAATGCCAATGATGGCTATTCGCGTTGTATGACACATCATGGCACAATGTGACCGTTACTTCGTTCAACCTAGTTTTGCCATAAATATTGCAGCTTCACAAAGAACTGCTGAGAAGTTCTTGTCATCCCGTATGGCTCATCAAACTTTGCGAAGTTGTGGTCCGATCCGGCGTAGAAGACCGTGAACGGATTTAGCTTGTAGCTGATTAGCGGGTCAATCTGAAGCTGCTTGGCAAACTGGTCGTACTGGCTTATCAACTTTACGAATAGTTCAGATGAAAATTGATATGCGACGGCCGCGCGTGCGATATAGCCATCAAAGAAAAGCTGCTGAGTGTAAAAAGACCACGACCGCGAGCGGGCATAAGTGAAGTCGAGAGAAAATTTGTCCGTCGGCTTCAAAATGATTTCATATGACACGTTGTATCCTCTTCCGAGTTCCGGCGTATCGGTGCGATAAATTAGTCTTCCCACTTGCGCCCAGACATTAAATGCGAAGCTACTGATTGGGTTGGTGCTCAAGTAAGCCTCGGTGCGATTCAGGTTGTGGAATTGGACACCATGGAACATCTCCTCCTGCAGAGGATAATAATAAACATAAACGTAGGTTTGTCCCTTGAGGTTTGCTTGAGCCTGAATCGATCCCCCCTCAAATTTGCGTGTACCATCATAATTAAATTTCACGCCTGAATTTGTTTGTAAGGCTGCGTTCTCGACGAAGGAATTATCAAAATATACCGTGTATCCCTGCCAGAAGGTTATTTGGCGAAAGTCATTCGAAGTAATGAATCCGTCCTGTGCTTGGAATGTCGGAGTCACGCCGACGCTTCCGAGGTCAAAGCTATAATCGCGTGCGTTGCGCGATATGTCCACCTGATAGCCGGTCCCAGTGTAGCTCTCTCCGTCAAATGTTGCCGTGTAAGGCGTCGAGCCGAAGTGCGCGTTGTTTGAATAGAGGGAAGTATCGTTTATCTCTTTTGTGTTGCTCAAACCTGCTTGCCCGGTCAAATAATAATTGCCGCCGAAGAGAATATTCCAATCTAATGTGCCGACATAGTTATGAGCATCCGCGAAGTTTCTTGTCGTGATCAAGCCGCCGACGAAAGATTCTTTCCCTAAGTTATATTTTCCTCTCAGAACATTACTCCATGATTTTAATTCGGATGCGACGAAATCGCTTCCCTCTTCGCCGGGGATAATGAACGGCGACTCTCTGTCCTCTGCGCCCAGATAAGCGAGCGAAAACGCGCCCGATTTTTCGGTGAGTTTTGTCGCCGCTAACGGATTATTTATCATGCGAGAATAAAATATTGATACGGGTGTGTTGTAAAGATCAGTGCCTTCTAAGAAGAATGGCCTTTTCTCCGGATAGAAAATCGCAAATGTGTTGTTGACGCTGATTTGCGTCGCGTCGGATTCCACCTCGCCGAAATCAGGATTTAGTACTCCGGCGAGCGCGAATGAAGATGATGGAGCATATTTTATTCCCGCGCCGATTCTTCCGGTAACGGGGCCGGCTGCAAATTTTGAAGTTGGATCCCCTTCGTCGTTCATCGAGCCAGACTGAACTCCCATTGCATAAGGCAAAATTTCCAGATTGTCCGATGTCGCGATTCCTTCAATGCCGTCAATTGTACCACTTTGGCAAAATGTGCACGGGTTGTTGCGGTCTATTGTCGTCCAAGTCATCTGATAGCGGCTGTCGCGCGGCATATTGCGGACAAACTCCGCTATCCAGCGCTGCTCCGAAGTGGAAGGGAATCGGAGGCTTTTGAACGGAAGCTCGATCTCCACTGTGTAACCTGTGTCGTTCACATGAGCCGATGAATTCCACACACAGTCGAAACTGGCATCTTCACTATTGTCGGTTCGCATGGCGTCAAATTGGATCGCGTAAGGATTCACGAAAAATTCGTATCCACCTTGCATTGTGCCGTACGTGTCTAAGAGTATTCCCACGAAATCGTCGTCGGTCATTTTGTCTCGGTCGGTGATGTGTGCCCTGATTGCGTTTGCTGACGAATCGAGGCAATTGAATCCGAAATATATGTAGTCGGAGTTGTAAAGGACGTAAACAAACGTTTTCTGACGGGCAGGGGTGTTCTCACCGGGTTGAATCTCGTATTTTATCTCGATTGGTGTCGCCGTCTTCCATATTGGATCAGACAATTTACCTGTGAGGTCGATTCTCCGAGTTATTCTGGTCGCCTTCACCTGATAATTATCTGGATTTGTCGAATTGAAGGCAAATGAGATCGTTGGAAAAACAGCGCAGCATAAGAATATGAATGTGATATATTGGAGCACTTGTAGGGTAACTTGACGATCCTCTTCCCTGGACTTCAATTCATCTGTTCTAAAATTGTCTTGACACTTTCTCACCGGTTCAGCCCTCAAATTTTTTATTTTCAATAAATGCTACGGAGGTAGAGCTGAAAATGTTACCGGGAAATTCCTTTGAATATGCAAATAGGTGTGATCAGACTTTCCACCGCAAACAAGCAAGTGGATTACTCTTATCATTCGCACAATGGTGAAGTTGATTGCCCCTGTGTCAGTACAATCGTTATCCCGATTGGTCTATGAATTCCGGATGAACTTTCCCGCTTTAAATCGGAAGAGAATTCTGGATAATATTTTTCCCGCCTCCAAGAGAGGTAATTGCGGTATTATACCAGCCATCAACTCGTAAGCCTGGCAAATCCATTGCTTCCCAACATGGTCTGTATCGTTTCAAGCCTGTACCAGGTTATACTCTTTTATTTTCCTGTAAAGGGTCTTGCGGTCGATTCCGAGAATTTGAGCTGCCTTCGACTGGTGCCAGTTTGTTCGCTGAAGAACTTTCATGATATATCGCTTCTCAATTTCCGAAAGCGGCATATTGTCGGTGGCAAGGTCGTCTATCAGGTCGCTCGATTTCATCTGGAACAAATGTTCCGGAAGATCTTTGCAGTCGATCGTATCTCCACTTGAAAGTGCGATGCTTCTCTCAATTATGTTTTCAAGCTCGCGCACATTTCCGGGCCATGTATATCGCATAAGGCATGCTGATGCTTCATGTGTTATTTGTAAGTTCGACTTCCCGAACTGTTCCCCATATTTTTTTAAGAAGTGGTCGATTAGGATAGTAATATCTTCCGTCCTGTCCTTGAGATCGGGGACGTGGATGGAAATCACGTTCAATCTGTAGAAGAGGTCTTCCCTGAATTGGTCGTGCTTAATCAGCTCTTTCAGATCGCGATGCGTTGCAGCAATCACTCTTACGTCGACTTTTTTCACATCATCGCTTCCGACGTGGCGAACTTCGCCGCTCTCGACAACCCTCAGCAATTTTGACTGTGAGCCGAGCGGCATGTCTCCGATTTCATCTAAGAAAACCGATCCATTGTTTGCAGTCTCGAACAATCCGCGTCTTGAAGTTATCGCGCCAGTGAATGCGCCTTTCTCATGTCCGAAAAGCTCGCTTTCCAAAAGTGATTCAGGGATTGCGCTGCAATTGACGGTGACAAGCGGCATTCCTTTTCGGTCGCTGTTGTAATGTATAGCTTTTGCGATCAGCTCTTTTCCCGTTCCGCTCCTGCCAGTGATAAGGACATTGCTCCGCGCGTGTGAGATTCTCTGGATCAACGCAAAAATATCTTGCATCGCTTTGCTCTTGCCGATGATATTAGAAAAAGAATATTTGTGCTCGACTTCTTGTCGGAGGATTTCGACTTCGCGCTGAAGTCTTCTCTGCTGCGTTGCGCGTTCGAGAAGCGCTAGTATCTCATCTATGTTGAAAGGCTTGCTGACGTAATCGTATGCACCCGCTTTCATTGCATTGACCGCAGAATCGACCGAGCCGAACGCGGTTATCATGACGACCATGGTGTCTTTCTGAAGGTCCTTGACACGCTTCAACAAATCCATCCCTGTCGCGCGCGGCATCTGAATATCCGTGATGATGATGTCGTAATTTTTATCTTCGATGAGAGACATTGCCTTCAGACTGTCTGAAGTTGTCTCTATGGTGTAATCAGCACGCCTGAGAAATTTTTCAAGCATAGCCAGCATGTTAACATCATCGTCAACCGCCAATATCGATATATCTGCTCTCATAATTATCTATGCCGGATTATTATAAACTGGAAAATTCAATTTAAAAACTGTTCCTTCATTAACTATGCTATTAACCGAAATCGTTCCTTTATGGTCCAGTACGATTCTCTGCGTGATAGCAAGACCGAGTCCGGTTCCTTTGCCGACTTCCTTTGTCGTGAAGAATGGATTGAAAATCATCTGGAGGTTTTCTTCCGGAATTCCGCAGCCGGTGTCTGAAATGGTGACTTGAACTGTGCCTTGGTCTTTTTCGTTGGTGCAGGAAGTTGAAATCGTTAGTTTGCCGCCATTTTCCATGGAATGTATTGCGTTCACAATTAAATTTACGAAAACTTCCTGAAGTTGAGCAGCGTCGCCGAAGACACTCGGAAGATTTTCATGAAGTTGTAAAGAAAGCTCTATGGAAGATTTCTCGATCTGGCTTTTCAGAAGTTGAAGCACGTCTTTAATTTCTAAATTCAGGTCGGCTGTTTTCGAGCGCATCTTTTTCGGGCGGGCGAAGTCGAGAAGTTGCTGGATCAGTTTTGCGATTCTATTTGTCTCGCCGATGATCATTTTCAACTCGTCGTAATCTTTCTCGCCGCTTTTCGTGTCCATCATCAGATATTCGGCATTGCCGAGGATGATGTTCAGCGGTGTGCCGATCTCGTGTGCGATACCGGCGGATATTTGGCCGATAAACGAAAGCTTTTCTGTCTGGCGAAGCTCCATCTCGTATTGTTTGAGCTGAGTAACATCACGCATGATGAGCGCCTTGCCAATGGAATTCCCCTGCTCATCTTTCAAAGTGCTGCCAGTCAAACTGACTATAACTCTTTGCCCTGCTTTTGTCGCGCAATCAAGCTCGAAGTTCCTTACGATTCCATCATGGCTGATTCGCTCGAGGATTACCTCGTCTTCGCCGATCAATTGTTTTTCACGAGGCAGCAAGACGGAAAAAGGTTTGCCGTTAACTTCATTAACTTGAAATCCAAAAAGAAGCGCCGCACCTTTGTTCCATGATACAATCTTTCCTTGCTCATCCAATCCGACTATCGCATCGGCTGAATTTTCAGTCAATGTGGAGATGTAGTGCGCTTTTGATAATACTTCTTCCTCAAGCAAGAATCTCTTCAGGCCATAGCCGAGTTGATCTGCCATAGCAAGAAGGATATTCAAGCTTTCATCCTGCAGATCCGCGATGTTGCTTTCCCTGAGCGGGACGGGCGGGTAGGCTAACAGCAATAAACCTATGAGCGAATCGCCCGCTGATACCGGAAGCATGAGGATGAGCCTGCGATTCCCGAACACTTCCTGCATCACAGAATAACTTCTGCGTGAACTGGATTCGTTAATGAATTGATTCGCCAAAGCTTTGAGGAAATTGCCGCTTGTGGAATGTCCGGTCTGCGGGAAAGTCTGAACACGTGATGGAACAGCCTCTATAAATGTCAATTGTTGGTCACTCGTATCAAACGCGAAAAACTCGACGGAATTGGATCGCGCTTCTTCTTTGATTATTCTGATTGCGGCGCTGAGAGCGTCGTCATAAGAATTTGCGGAGCCTATGGCGTTAGTAAATCGAAGCAAGGTCTCACGCTGGCGTTCGATGACCTTCCGGCGATCTGCGCTGACCTCCATCTGAAATGCCTGGTACGCATTCGCATACTGGTAAATAATCTCATGGAAACACGCATCGACTTTTCGGGAATATTCGAATGTGTTTTCTTTATTTCGCATTTTCTCACGCACTACCGAGAAGATTGCGTCTTCACCAAGGAGAAACGTTTCATGCACAGTCGTAAGCGTGAGAAGTCCGTTGTACGGCGGCTTCACGATGCGCTCTGTAAATTTGATCAGTCGTGATGCACCATGGCCCGCGAGTTGGTCGAGAATGCAATGAAGAAGCTCTGTAATTTGGCTCCTATAAAATGGAGTTTGCATATTCCCAAAATACTTGGGTATAGAACTGATTTCCGATACCCAGCGTTCGGTAATCATGTCGAAATTGTTCGTGACTATTTGGACCAGTTCATCCATGATGAGCTATCTGTTGGTTGCTTTACTTGATTCCAAAGTAAACCGTAGCGATGCCGAAAGTTAATGGCACCGATCTTACATCGTGGAACTTCACGGCGAGCATAATATTTTCAAACGTTACTCCATCTGGAAAAGATGAGACGGAATCCGGAAGGTAATAGTAAGCGCGCGGATCCTTTGAGATCAGACGACCGAGTGCGGGTAAAATTCTTTCGAAATAAAAAAAGTAAATCTGCTTCACCGGAAAATGCCTCGGTTTTGAAAACTCGAGCACCGCGATTCTGCCGTTCTTCTTTAAAGTACGGTGCATCTCATTAAGTCCAGACTTCAGATTGCCGAAGTTCCTGGCGCCGAATGCTGCCGCTGCTGCATCAAAAGTATTGTCAGGAAACGGAAGCCTCTCAGCATTCGCCTGTACCATCTCGACTTTGCCGTCAAGATTTAACTTATTTTTCTTAACATCAAAGCCCATCAGCATGTTTTCTGCAAAATCGACCGCGACAATCTTCGCCGGATTAGTCTTCGATGCCTCGATTGAAAGATCGCCTGTTCCGCAGGCGACATCAAGAAACAATTCCCCCGCACCTAATTTGGAAATTTCAATCGTGCGCTTTCTCCAATAGCGATCTATACCCGCACTAAGGAAGTGATTGAGAAAGTCGTAATGCCCTGAAATATTGTTGAACATTCGTCGGACATAAGTGTTTTTCTCTTCGGAGCCTGCTGATTTAAACTCCTCAATCTTGCGCATCGATTCTTTTCGTAAGCTCGGCTATCTTTTTGTTATAAAAGTCCGCCTGCGCAGGTTTTTTCTTTATCAGAATATTATAAGCTTCGATTGCTGCTTTTATTTGTCCCTGCTGTTCGAATATGATTGCTAATGTATCCGTGACAATCTCCGGGGTTAGCTCGATAGTAGAATCTTCGCCGACATTGTGCGTGGTATCTTCTTCAGGTTTGATTGGACCAGCAGACTCAAGCTCGCGTGCGAGTGCATCAAAGTCAAATTCTTTTTCGACTCGGTTGGACGGCTTGAATCCGGGTTCTTTTATTTCCGCCGGCGGGGGAATATCCATGGTCTCATCAGCCCTGATTGAAGGCTCCACTGGGGGTTTGGATTCTAGATCTTGTTCTGAACGTACCTGTTCAGATTCTGTTAAGTTCTTAGTTTCAACCTCGCGCGTGACTTTGTCGATTATTGCTTTAGCTATATTGGATGCGTTGTTTTCCACCGAAGGAATTTCTTCTGTTGGAGGAATCCGTTCAGTGAAAGTTTTCGTAAAACCAGTTTCGATGGGCAGCGGCTCGACCTGTCGAAGATCCTGCTCGCGGGGGGGCGGTGATGCTTTCAACAATTCTTCGCCGATTATCACATCGAGTCCGGGGATCATGAAATCGTCAGTGGAGGGTTTTGGCCGGTTCGCTTCGATAGTTTCCTCAACCGTCTTCATTATATCTTTTCCGCTGTTCTTCCGAAATTGTTCCGCAAGCTTTTTACCGATTTCATCTGCCTGCTCACTCTTTTCAAGTTCGCCGATGAGCCGTTCGACGATTTTGGATCCGGGATGAAGGTCGTATGCCTTTAACAATTCTTTTTTAGCATCAATAAAAAGCCGCGCTCTCTCCATCGCCATCGCAAGTACCACATGTCCCGTTGAATAATTCGGGTGAGCTATAACGCCGCGTTGCGCAACAGATAAAGCCTCCGCCACTTTATCAATCTCAAGATAGAAGTAAGCAAGCATTGCAAAAAAAGATGAGCTGGGGTTTCTTCGTATCCTTTCTTCAAGATACTGAAAAAGGATTACATCCTTGCCGCCATAATTATAATTCATTACCACAATACGCCTTGAAAGTTAGTTTTCAAGATGAACCGATAAGAATGCGATTATTCACTTATGAAACTCCAGAAACAATTCTCAAATCCCAATAACACATGACTCAAAAAAACTAAGGAGAATTTTTTATTTTTGCACATTAAAAGATAGTGTTCTTGCCGTTCAATCCGTCTGTGATTCTGGGCGGACGTCATAGTGCAAATCGTTCATTCGGAATTTATGATTTGGAGCTTCTCTATGCTTTTGAATGAATATTGCCGGCTAATTCTCTGTATTATTTTGCAACCTGCTCCGCAATCGGGTACGCCTTTGGTACCACACTCGACTTCCTTGACAGAACCGCTTGCTTTATGGAAAGGTACGATATCGTTCCGAAGCCGGAGAAATAGAGGAGCTGGAAAGGAATCGCAGCTATCTCGAGAAAGACGATCGACATTATGATTCCTGCCAAACAATAAAGCGCCAGAATGAATTCGGCAATAGAAACCCAATTTATTTTTCGCTGGGAATATTTTTTATCCGCCCATGAATCTTTTTTGCCTGTGACACCATATTTCGGGGTTCGCACGAACTCGGATTTTTTGTTCATCAAACCTTCGATAACTGCCTTCGTGTTGTTAACGGAAAGTCCCATGCTCCCAGCCATGAACACAGGGAAAAGATATATTCGTCTTCTCCAATCTTTGTAAACATCTTTCTGGCTGTAGAGATAAAAAACGAACGACCCGAAGAAAGCAAATATGAACCCGCTCATCATAATAAATGTGGCGTCGTATCTCCCTGAATGTTTTATGAAAACGATCGGGACTTGCAATATGCCAATGAGAAGCACGAAAGGATAAACCATGCTTGCCGTAAGGTGGACTGTCGAATGTATTTTTACACGAAGCGGAAGTTTAGATTTCCAAACTTTCGGAAGTAATTTCTTCGAGGCCTCGATCGCTCCCTTTGTCCACCTGAACTGTTGCGAGCGAAGCCCGTTAATGTCTGATGGAAGCTCGGCAGGCGACGTGTATTCTTTCATGAATACAAAATGCCACCCTTTAAGCTGAGCGCGGTAGCTCAAATCAAGATCTTCGGCAAGAGTATCCGCTTCCCAATTGCCTGCGTCTTCGATGCAGCTCCTGCGCCAAATTCCCGCTGTACCATTAAAGTTTATGAAGAACCCTGCCTTGTTTCTTACTTGCTGCTCGATGACGAAATGCCCATCGAGCGCAATTGCCTGCGCTCGTGT
>JBAPNE010000325.1:0-3969 GCA_049278975.1 Candidatus Kryptoniota bacterium | reverse complement strand
GCTCAGGGATTTCCGGAATACTGTCCTTATAAGTTCCATAAAAGTCTCGCACATCAACAGAGGAGACTTTCATGTCCCCAAACTTTTGTTGTTTTAACTTCTGAATTATTAGCTGCTTTCGCATCTCGTCTCTAAACTCGCTGCGAATTTTGTTTATTGACATTCCATAGACTTCTTCAACCTTCTCCTGGCTCCCAAGCTGCTTGATCAAATTCTGAATTCGTGAATCAAGCTCTCTATTTACTTCATCGTCTGCCACCGTTACACTGTCAAGAATTGCTTGCGCAAGAATCAATTTGTCATCGACAAGACCTTCAAGGACTCTGCTTCTAAGCGACGGATCGTTCGCGTCAAGTTTATTCTGGTAAGCAAGGAGTTGTACTTGATAATCCAGTTCGCTCTTCAAAATAATTTCATTGCCGACGACTGCGACAATCTTATCAAGCACGGGCTTGTTCTGTGCTTGGCCAGTTCCGGCTAAAGTAAGAAATGCGAAGCCGAGAATTAATAGCTTTGAATTCATAATCAGTGAATGAAAACTAAAAATTGACAACCTAACTTTTTTAATGCAGGATCTTATCAACTTCATTACTCCAGAATACTCGTATCTCTAACGCCAACACTTGGATCGATCTGAAAATTTCCCACCGACCGAAGCGAATCTAACAAATGTTGGTAAAACTGCCGCCTGTTCTCGATTGTCACCCTCTCTTTGATCATCGAAAGCGCATAATCGAGTGGAAGATAGTCGCCGACCCCAAATTTCCGCTTCACTTGTACAATATAGCTCAAGCTGTCAACTTGAATTGGGAATGAAATCCTTCCAGCATTAAGCGACTGTACCACGTTCCATATTGCAGGATTTGCACTTAACGGAGTTAAATACACGGAATCCTTTACATTCATTACTGCGTAAGTAGGAATGTCGTTGAATATTTCATTCCAACTCGTTCCCGATACGAGAGCATTTCTGAAGGCTACAGCAAAACTTCTTTTGTCAAAAGCAGCCATGTTAACACAAAGCACTTCCCCAGTCGCTCGAAGCTCTTCACGGTGAGCGGCGTAGTAACTTGATATTTCTTCAGGAGTCAAATCAGCGGGTGCATCATATATTCTTTTGTTGAGAAGCAATGTGATCGCAAGCTGCCGGGAAAACTCATCGACTCTTTCTTTAAACTCCGCGGCGTCGTCCAGGCCTTCCTTCTTCGCCTCGTCGAACAATAATTCCTGGTTCACCCAATTTGAAACATAATTTCTGACAGCATAAGGCGAGGTGGTGTCAACATGGGCGGCAACTTCTTTCATGTAAAGCTGAGAACTGTTTACAGAAGCAAGAAGGCGCCCCGACTCTTGCTGCCGTGAGCATCCGAGAGATAGGAATATCAATGCCATCGGCAGCAAGACCTTCAGGTAATCAGCTCTGGGCCAACAATTCATGAAAAGTCTTCTCGTCAATAGTAACACCGAAAACTTTTTTCAAGCTTTCGAGCCACTCGCTCTGAATCTTCTTAGACTCCATTTCTTGAAAATCCGAAGAAACCTCCCCACGTGCCTCTTCGAATGTTTTCGGCTGCGGTGGCACAAACTTGTTGACCTTTATTATCGAATATCCGCCTTCGAATTTAGTCGGTTTACTGATGTCGCCTTCTTTCATAGTCATTGCCATGGTTGCAAGAGCATTTGAGGAATCGGCGAACAACCCCCAGTGCCCATCCTGTTTTGCCATATCGGCGCGCGTCGTATATTTCGCAGCGAGTGAATCGAAGTCGCCGCCGTTTTCCAATGAACCATAAATAAATTTTGCAAGGCTGTCTTTGGCGACGTGTATCTCGCTTAGGTCAACGCGCTTAGGCCAATGATATTTGTCAACATGTTCGAAGTAATATGGTTTGAGTGCACTGTCGGTTGCCGCGACCTTGTTCCAGACCATCTGCTGTTCAATATGATAAAGCAAAATTCCGTTTTCATATTGCTTGATGAGGGAATCGAATTCTGCATAAGTCTGTGCTTTATTCAACGAATAAGCAGTGAGTATAATTTGCTTTGCTGCTTCGTCAACAAGAGAGCCAATATTTTTCCAATTTGCCGGAAGCGATTTGAAACTTTCGCTCGATTCTTCATATGATAAGACTGTGTCGAAAGTTCCGGAAGAATTGTCAAAAGTGAAAACGACCTTTTGCCGGTCTTCAGGCGTGAGTAAAGAATCAAAATATATTTGCTCAAATTTCTTTGTAGTATCAATTTTTTCGTACAATAATCTCAGCGTCTTTTTATCTTGTTGATAATTGTACCCAGCCTCAACGCTATTAATTAAACGAGGAAGGTCGATTTTATAACCGCCGTTCAAATAATTTTCACGGATCTTATCCTTGGAATCCGCGAATGAAGAAAGTGGTTTTATGTCCGTCAATTTAATGATATGGTAACCAAAACGCGTGCGAACAGGTCCCACGACCTGTCCAATTTTCATGCTGAACGCAGCTTCGTCGAATTCTCTCACCATCATTCCGCGCGAAAAAAATCCGATATCTCCTCCCTTCATGGCGGAGTATTTATCAATAGAATTATCCTTAGCAAGTCTGGCGAAGTCTATTCCCTGCTTGATCGAGTCCATGATGGCTATCGCTTGATTGAAAGCCTTTAAAGTGTCCGCCGGATCACTTCCTTTAACGGAAATAAGTATGTGGCTTGCGCGAACGCTTTCAACGCGCGGTTTCTTTTCCGTTAATTTTAAAACCAGGTACCCTTGAGACGTCCTTATAGGTGTCGAGCCGACTTCTCCCGGATTTAGAGAGTACAACATGTCCTCAAATTCTTCCCCACCCGGATATTGAAGGACGCTACCCGCGGTTACGTAGTAAGTGTCGCCGCCACGATATTCTTTGATCAATGAATCAATTGGAGTCCCGGCCTTCAATTTCGCTATCGCCTCAATAGCTTCCCCATACGCTTTTGACGTATCGTCCACGCGATGAGTGGAATCCGGAGTAAACCGAATGAACACCTGCTCTGCCCTTACCTCATATTTTTGTCGCTCATAAATTTTCTTGACCATTGGCTCTGTCACTTCATGTTCCATCACGTAGCTGACCGCCAATTGCCCTTTGTACAATTGCATTTCTTCTTTGACTGACGGATCAACTTGAAGGTGCTCCTTTTCCGCATCTAGAAGTTTAAGATCGTAATCGACAAGAAGACGCAAGAACTTGTCTTTGTTTTGCAACGAGTCACTTGAATCGGAGCTAGCAAAATTATTTTGGGAGTATTGCTTTTTAAATTCACCGTAGGTGATCGTTTTATCACCCACGGTCGCTATCACCTTGTCATCGATATTCATGTTTGCAGCGCAGCCTGCAATCATAATTCCAAAAATTGCTATAAGAAATTTTCGCTTAAATAACATCCAGGAATCCTCCATTTTGAATTTTAATGTAGATAAAATCATAACCAACTGTGATCTGAAAATCAAGGTTCAAAATAGAGTTTTGATCCGCTGCGACATCATAATGCTCAGGTTATGCCATAGGCGGCCACCTAAATGCCAAGTGGGTTTTAATTTTCGCGCGTAGTTGTGAAGTTAGGGCTTTGATTTTTGAAGCGATATCTTAATTTGTTTTTTCTTTTTTCGTTCTTTAACTTACTTAGCTTTTTTTGCGGGAAAGAGGAAAAAAAATGCAAAATATTTACTGAGTATTACATCGAAATGCTTGCTTTTCTAACGGGACTCCTCACAGGAATTATCATATCTATTCCGATTGGGCCAATAAACGTCACAGTCGTATCAAAGGGCTTCAAGCAGGGTTTCAAGAATGCATTTGCAGTAGGACTTGGTGCATCGTCGATGGATTTCTTTTACTGTAGTGCAACAATGCTCGGTCTCTCAGCAATTGTCCACAAGCTCGAAGTTAATATAATTTTTCAAGTCATCGGTTTTTTCTTACTCCTTTACCTGGGCATAAAAGACGTCGC
>JBAPNE010000324.1:0-1679 GCA_049278975.1 Candidatus Kryptoniota bacterium | reverse complement strand
ACCATGCCCCGCACGGATAGATTGTGTCGGGCAGATAAAAATCGGGAAGCGAGAATTGCTGATCGGACTCGGGGACAACCAAGCTAGTGAAAAAATAATCGCCCGTTACGTAACCCAGTTGCCGCATTACAGATCCACCACGCAAGTGTGAAACATGGAATTCCATTCCTCCGACTACCGGCAGTTCATCTCTGTACCCCGATAGTGCGAGGCGGGCTTGAATGGCACGCTCTATCTCCCGAAAACTTATTTCTCCTTCGTATTGCGATTTGATGTACGAGTTCGAATCTATTACCATCGCTGCCGGAACCACTTTGATCCTTGCCCGCAGGATAATCATACTGTTAGCATCAAAGATTGCGTTTGCAGACAAGCCTAATCTTTCAAACGCGGCTTGCGCAATATTTCCTCGATACATGCATGAGAGCCTCGGCTCCATCACGTACCAGAATCCCACAGACAATTTTTCATAACGTTGCGCCAGGAGCCGAACCATGTTCAAACTTTCAAGAGAAACTCTCGACACGGGATCAAAAAACAAAACTACGTTTACCAGGTTTGTGGAATAATCGATATTTACATTTTCTCCGACGACATTTATTCCGCTTATCATTGGTGCGCGTGATTGTTCTCTTGGTTCCATCGACTTTACTTAATCAAAAGTCAATTAAAATGCAATAACTAAATCTCTCTGGACCATCTTTTAAAAACGGGAAAACGCGTGATGTTCACACTTTTTCGAGGACCATAAATTCGACTCGTTTCTTATTGATGTTCACAGCTTTGTCTGGTACTTGAAGTGTCTTTTCCTTCCAATTACAGAGATCAAATAGGAGGCATCCGCAGCATTTCGGCTTCTGAGCTGTGCAGACTTTTCTTCCGAACTTTATCAGGTTAATATGAAGCTCATAGCCTCGACGGTGCGGTATCAAATCTTTGACTCCTAAATAAGTCTTGTCCGGTGTCTTCTCTTTTACGATGCCGAGTCTATTGAGAATTCGATGCACATGCGTATCAACCGGGAACGCGTCGTCATCGCCAAGCGCAAATAGAGATACGCATGAGGCAGTTTTGTATCCGATGCCGTTCATGGTACAGAGTTTCTCAATGAGATTTTCCCTTGCAAAACGCCGCAAACTTCTGCAATCGAATTTCTCGAAATTTGATTTTATTTCTCTGACAATTCGAACTATTGTTTTGCTTTTCTTGCTGGCGATTCCGCCGACTTTTATTAACGATTCTATTTTTCGTGGCTGGGCATTTGCGAGAGATAAAAAGTCCGGAAAAACATTCTTGAGATTTGTGAAAGCTCTATGGCTGTTCACGTCGTTGGTGTTTTGTGATAATATGGTTGCCACAAGAAGTTCGAGAGGATCTGGCAGCTTCCTTTTACGATGTGGCACTCCAAATGAGTCTCGCAATCTTGATACTATGACTTCTAACCTAGGCCGGATGTTCGAAGGATTATTTGCGGGGCCTAATTTTTTCAGACAGCCTCTTCTACTCAAGTTTAAAAATAAACGTCGCGGTAGCTTGCTGTTCGACTTGAGGATAATTTCCGGCGAGTCTGCTGAACCTCCATGTTCGAATCGCAGCCATCGACGCTTCTTCAAGACGCGAATCGGCTTTTTCAACGGGTACCATTGCCAGCACATTTCCCAAAGGGTCAACCGTTATTC
>JBAPNE010000323.1:0-2106 GCA_049278975.1 Candidatus Kryptoniota bacterium | reverse complement strand
AATTCCTGTTTGTCGGGTCATAACCTGGATTAAACATGTTGAAATGATCGTAGTTCTTATACTGAGAGAAATCTGCAGTGAGGCTGTAGGTGACCTTTAAAGCTTCAAAGGGGTTGGTAGATATTTTGCCTGAATAAGACCAAGATAACGAAGGATTCATCGCAACCAACGCACTGTCTCCACCGTAAGTGATTATCCAATTTGCGGGATTGACGTCTGAGAAATCTCCGAAATCACTCGGCACATGAATTCTTCGTCCGAACAACCACCCCTGCTCATCAGTCACCCGGCCTGAAAGAAAGAAGTGAGTGTTGCTAATCAAGGGAACGGGGCCACCAAGATTCCCCTGGACATATCTCTCGCCAAGCGGCTGTTGACCATTAATGTCGTAAAACAGGTTTGTGTGAGAAGTCCCGTATTCGCCTGTATAAGCCTCAACGTTCCCTGACAACCGATCACCGCCTTCTTTGGTAACAATGTTCACGATGCCGGACATCGCCTGTCCATATTCCGCATTGAACGTCCCGCTTATCACCTGCAACTGCTGAAGATCGTTGTTCTGCACATCAACCGCCAGACCATTTCCGAACGGCGAAACTACCGGCATACCATCAACTATATACTGAACCTCGTCCGATCGTCCACCTCTCAGGTGTAAATTACCTTGCGGATCCTGCGTCATGCCCGCCTGCAACTGC
The DNA here is from genome assembly GCA_049278975.1 of Candidatus Kryptoniota bacterium. GTDB lineage: Bacteria > Bacteroidota > Ignavibacteria > Kryptoniales > JAKASW01 > JAKASW01. The sequence goes on along the minus strand of JBAPNE010000323.1, from coordinate 1,408 downwards.
AAAATATCCGTGAGTCCCTCTACCGGCAACTTATCGATTTGGGCCGCACTCACCTGTTCCGAGGTCGCGGTAAGGTCGCGAATTATGCGTGGCTGTTCTGCTGTCACCACAACCGTCTGGGCTTGGATCGCAGTTTCAGATAATTTGAAATTAAGCGTCGTGGTTCTGTCTATATCCACGCCAACGTTTTTCTCAATCACGGTTTGATAACCCACGTATGTAACTCTTACTTCGTACGTGCCAGGTGGAATGTTTATTATGAAATAAGAACCATCCAGTCCGGTAGAAGCTCCCAACTGGGTATTCAACAAAGAGACGTTTGCACCTATCAACGGCTCACCGGTTTTATCATCGACCACCTTACCGGCGATCTTACCCGTAGTCCCGGCGAACACGAACTCTGGCGCAATTAGAAAGGACAATACGGCAACAAAAAGGGTAACATTTTTCATCAATAGTGCCTCTGCCTTTTTAGGTTGACAATGAAATTAAATTTTGATTTGAACCAACATTCTTACATCTAAAACCTAAATTGACCTATCAACGCTGTCTACTGATAAACTTCAGCATATGCGGTCAGAGCCTGAAGAATAACACGGTCCTCGTTTAGCATATATTAGAGAAAGAACGAGAGATGAAATGAGTAACGAATCCTTTTTGAGCAGCAACCGCTACACCAAAACCTCATGGAAAGAGCACCGCCGATTTTATCTTGATGTGAAGTCTAAGCAGACTTCAATGCCTGTATCTTTAATAATCGAAAACATGCTCCATGGTGACTCTCTCTATTATGTCCTCAATGTTCTCAAACAACCTTAATCTCTCCAGGTAACGCGCAAGAAATATAGAACACTGATTATATAATGTCAAGTCGCCAGGCCAAAAAAAATAAACTCACTCGATACAGTACAACAAGAATCGCTCACTCAAAGAGCACACAATAGATACAGTCGCTTTTATATTGCTTTTTGTGCATCTCCTGTTTATTATATTGTTAAACATATGTCTTCCTACATACCAAGTTTGACAATCTTGCAATCATCGTATAGCGACAGGTCACCCCTTGAAGTATTTTAAAGCGGTCGACTACATAGCAATCCTCATCTATCTAGGCACGTTGGTTATTATCGCCCTATTTTTGAGAAAGAGATCCTCCAAAACAATTCAAGATTATTTTCTTGGGGCAAACAAATTGCCATGGTGGGCACTTGGAATCTCCGGTATGTCATCTTTCACCGACATGGCGGGAACAATGCTCATAGTGTCATTTTTATTCTTGCTCGGACCGAGGGGATTATATGTTGAATTTAGAGGCGGTGCCGTTCTGATTCTTTCATTCATGCTCGTCTGGTCCGGAAAATGGCACCGGCGTTCTAATTGCATGACAGGCGCTGAGTGGATGGAATAC
>JBAPNE010000322.1:0-4005 GCA_049278975.1 Candidatus Kryptoniota bacterium | reverse complement strand
GTATCTGATTTGATTCTATCGTGATGTCGCTGTCCTCTGCTCCCACAATTTCAACGGCGTTTGTATCCATGCTCGAAGCGTCTATGATGAAACCGTTGACATCGATGACGCTCGACTTGGCTATGTGCACACCTTGAATCGTTGCATTGTCTGATGCAAGAAGTGCCAAAGAATCTTTGCTTGTTATGTTGACAACCTCATTGTACGTCCCCGAGTCAACAAGGATTGTTGTCCCCGGCTGCGAAGCCTTAACGGCAGCCTGGATAGTGGTGAACTGCGAAGGAACACCGATGGTTGTGCCAATGGATTGCAGATTGCTTAACAATTGATTTATGTCCTGCGAAAGAGTAGTCCAGCCGGCTTGTGTAACGAAGCTCTTGGGAAGGGGTTTGCCGTTTTGCTGTTTTAGGAGTGTATTGTTGTACGCTTTCTCTATGCGTGTGAGGATGCCGTTGAGCTGCTCAACCGCTTGTACTACTTTTCCTTTTGACAGATTGTTTTCCGCGTTCGTAAGTTGTTTGTCTAATGAATTAACGAATGCCGTGTCGCCAATATTGTTGCTTGTTTGTGCTTGAGAGACCGCCGAAATGATTGCATTGACTTGAGAAGCATACGGTATTTGTGGCGGCTGTGCCGGGAGAAGATTCATTAAATATTCTGTATTAAACCGCAGGAGTGCATATGCCTCGCTGGTAATATTTGTAGTGCTGTCACTAATAGTGTTTGTTACAACCGTTTGCAGTGTTTGCCGCGAACCGCTGCTGTCGCCTGACTGCAATTGTTTCTTGGCTACCGCAAAGTAATTTAGATATCTAGTTGCTGTCGCTTGGTCTTTGATCCAGCCGAGCGAGAGGGATTGGTTGGTGTAGCTGCTGAGTGTGTCGAGCCATGAGCTGCAATCGAAGTTCGACGGTGGCGCGGTGGGACCGATTGTCCAGCCGTAGTAGTTTATCATATGGTTGACTGAATCCATATCAACAGCCGAATCGGGATACTCGTCTGGATCAGGAAGGTATTGAGTGGGATCGAAGCGAGGTGAAGCCGTGAATTGCCTTATTCCTGGCAACCCCCTGCTCATGACAACAAAGTCCCCAAGTATCTTGCCATGATTAATCAACATTCGCGAGTCTCCATGGAACTCGATTTCCAAATAACTGGTGATCGACCCGATCCATATTCCCGGAGAAGATGGAAACCCAACTGGAACAATTCTCCCGATCAACTCAGGGTATCGTCGCCTGAATAAACTTTCAGTAAAGCCGTCATTCCTAAACTTAAGCCCTATTGTATCAAGCGCAAAAGAGTTGCTTCCCATCTCGTCATCAATCGTAAAGGCCATAACGCTACCGACGCTGGAATTATTGTTTGTCACCACGTAAGTGTAATAGAACATGCCACGAGGTGAATCATACGAAATTTGAAAAGTAAGAATAACGCCGTTCAGTCTAGGATACTCCTGCGCGTGCAGCGCATTCGGCAACATCAATAGAGACACAAAACTAGCAATTACTGACAGATTCTTCATATTAATTACCTCCGTTAAAGAAACCATAGTGTATCGGTTCTTCTGGGTTCCGATCACCATGATAGTCATGCATGAAAATAGTTAATTGGTCAACGACGTAGTCAGGCATTCCATTGCGATTGAAATCCACACTCAACCCCACTCTGTGATAAGTATGAAAGGTGTTTACATTCCAAGTCCCTTTGATATCAAATGCGCCTCCCCACGGAAGGCTCATGTCATTTATGCTGAGAATTATCGGTACACCACCATTGCCCGCTGAATCCGACATTGACCACGAGTAGAAATCAAGAATGCCCGCAAAGAGGCTATCACCCATGAGGGGAGTGCAGTAATCATTGTCGGGATGATTGCCTTTACCAGTATCAGACTGCACAAGAATGAATGGCTTCTCACCTTTTGGGTACATCTCGTTGAAAGGAAGCAACCCTAGAACTTGGACATTCAAGTTTACAGTATCCATGATCGTCGGATCAGATGCCAAATATGCTGTGATGAGGTACGTTCCCGAGATCTGTGAAGCCACGAGCGAATCAACAACAGCTTTGCCGTTTGCATCGGTCGTTAATTCAAGAGAATCTCCGCTGTCGTCTTGGCCATAAAATGTTCCTTGTAAAGACTGAAGTGGTATATAATCATGACTCGTGTCATGTGCGTGGCCGCCTGTACCCTGTTGATAGTCGTGAATTATTTCCACGGCGGCATTCTGTATGGGTTTTCCGTCAGCATCAGTGACTAATATCGTGAAGCCGCGTTTATGATTATATCCGGGCGGGTTAGTCTCTTTGCTCGTTATTGCTCCCGTCGGAAGATCTGGCCAGATAGACCATGGAGCATGATTAACTATCTTCAGCGACGGTTTCTTTACTTCCATCTCACCAATGCCGTATAGACTGGTCGTAAAGTTATACCCTGAAACCTTTCGAGCACCAATCGTCGCAACATTTTTCTTCTTTGCAGATTCATTCGCCAGATAACTTTTAGCATGTTTGTCAACAGTTGTATTTACCGCAGAGACAGTTGCCTTGACTGACTTTTTTACACTTTTGCCACCCGGTGTTGTCGAGCACGCAATTGCAGTTATTTCTCCGACTCTCACCGCCGCTTCTACCGAGTCAACGTTGATGCTGTCGGCGGCTATAAATTGGAACGGTTCAGGTATAGAGGCAAAATATTCTGCTGTATCTCCCGATGAAAGAATTGTTCCATAGGCGTTTCCGCTGTCTATCCCAACTTCAAAAAGTTGTCCGGGTGGAAAATCCGATATAGTGCCATCCGCGTTTCGCTCGTTCACAACAATCGTTGCAGTGTCGCCTGGTGAAATCTTAGGCGGCGTGAAAGTAACTCCAACCGGCCAAAAATCCTGCAATGAATCTATGCTGGTCATGCCGTCGCTCTCTGCCTGTACAACAACCCAATCACCTCCAGAGTCTGGCTGAACCCCGTCTGCAACAAGATAGTAATAACCTCCATTATAGTAAGGACCGATGTCCCCGACGCTGTCCGCCGTTCCCACATTCACGACAGAATCCAGTTTGACATCTTCTCCTGCTTCTGAATCAAATGTGTGGAAAGACGCATACTGACTCCCTGAGATAATCCTCAAGGTAATAGGAGAATAGGGATACCATTCATTCGTGCTGCAATCATAAGTGTTCACTAAATTAATTTGAGCTGTTTGTTCATAGAACATACAGCCCGAGAACCGAAGCGAGAATCCCGAGCTGTAAGGAGTTTCAAAGATAATGCCTGTTCCATCACCCGTCTCGCTAACGTTCACTCCTGCGAAGATTCCACTAAACCCCTTAAACCAATTGTTCTGCCAAAGAACCAAATTCCAGTTGGGATCTGAAGGGTCAACTATGAGGTTGTCGCAACCTACCGCCAAGAACAAAGAACCATCCCAACTTATGGATGCACATATCCCGCCAAAAATGCCTGCCCCGCATGGCACTCCATTTGGGTTGGCTGCGGGGGATAATGATAGACTGAACGTGTAAACTCCAGCTATAGGATTATCAATTTCCACAGTGAATGGATCGGTCATCGAAGAGTACGTAGTGGTATCATTGCATGGATCCACTACCTTAACCCGAGCAGTCCCGGGGCCTAAGTTCTCACAGTATGGCCATACAAAATTCATGCTTATCATTTGAGTACCGTCTTGCACTTTCTTCGCCTGACGAGGAGCAATCGTTGCATTCTCTTTAATGTGAACTTGCGGAAATGCCGCACTCGTAATTAGAATGGTTATCGCAAAAATCGCTACAGCCCTTTTCATTGCACAGCCCTCTATTATGTTGATTTATCTTGTAAACAAAAGCCAGCTTAAAACCAGTACTGCGGAAGCTCTCATTTCAGTTTAGGAAAAGCTGGAACGATTGTCAAGTGGCAAACAGGGTAAAATGCTGCAGCGTGAGGTACGTCACAGGGGGAAGTCCTCGGCGGCGTCAGTGTGGACACGCAGCTCAACCACGACC
>JBAPNE010000321.1:0-16844 GCA_049278975.1 Candidatus Kryptoniota bacterium | reverse complement strand
ATATCTCAATTGTATTCAAACTATTTATTCATCTTTCCCAAACTCGCTTGCGGAAGCCTCTCGGCTCCCGCAAGCATCTAACTACTTATTATTTCTGCGCAGTCGACTGCTTCTGATCCACTATGGGCGGCGGTGTCGGCTTCGCTTTCCCTCTCGCCTTAGGAATCGATTTGATCTCTTCGAGAGCGGCGTTGTCGCCCTTGAGCGCAACCTTCGCAAAATTCCGCGTCGCGGTTATTGTCGTCCTCAGAGCGGCGAACGAGCTGTCTCTCGTCGCGGTCGCGGCGTTCCGCAGCTTCGCCGCATTTTTCTGTACCGCGTCCGCGGCTATCAGATTCGCATAGACAGTGGAGACGTTCGCGATGTCGTCCTGCGTCATCCCATTTTGAATTAGGACGTCGCTGTACTTCTGAACGACTCCCGTGAGGTAGTCTAAAAGTGTAATCAACTCCTTCGCGCTTTTCGGCTTCTCGACGCCGATCCTGAATTCTTTTGCCTTCACCTTGTCGCCCGGGAACGCCGACTTTGCGGCTTCCTGGATTTGCGTGATCACATCCTGCGCACTCTGGATCGCGCCGTTCTTTGCCTGGGTTTTCTGTTCCATGAAAGTCTCGGCCGCTATCTGGCTCGAATTATTCTTGATAAGATTTTGGTAGCTCGAGCCCAGATCGTCGATTTTCTTCTGGCCGTTCCCCTTTGCGGTGATTACGTCCTTGTGATTGTTCAGCGCTTGCGTAAGCCCTTCAGCCTGCTCGAGCAGGTTATCAACCTCTACCGGCATAACAGTTCTCCTTTTCTTCCGGCAAGTCTCAAGCTTGCCGTGAATGTTTTTTGCGCCGGAGGTTCAGCCCCCGGCTAATTGACACTGCGCATTTAAACGATGTTGCCAAATGCCATAATGGTGTCATTGCGAGGAGCGGAGCGACGTGGCAATCTCTTACTCCAAACTGAGTTCGACTCTGAGATCGCTTCGCGAAGCTTATCCCGCCAACAGCGGGGCTCGCAATAACAATTGGCAACGCGCACATTTTTATATTTGCTTCCTATCCATCATCATAATGTGACGGACGGGATTACTGCCGTTAAGCCGGACCATCTTTCATCCCGCTCCATTGCTGTCGCCATGGAGCAGTGCACGATTGTCTGAACGCAATTGAAGTTGTCATGCTGAACTTGGTTCAGCATCTTATTCCTCACACTTTTAGACCCCGAAACAAGTTCGGGGCGACACCAATGGACCTTTCAAACAACCGCATGGAGAATAATCAAAGAACTTTTGCTTGAGAATCACTATCCTCTCTCATCGCGAGAGGATTCATCTGAGAAAGTAATCGGAAGTATGTCACAGCCTCGCAAACATCTTTTATGCAACCCAGCTCCCTTCTGATTTTTCAAGAGGTTGCACAGAAACAAGGAACCACCCGCCCTCAATGTCATTCCGATGCGTGTTCCATCTCGCTTATGTCTTGCACGGAGCGGAACGGTAGGGAATCCATGCTCTCCACAGGTTGGATTCCCGACGCATCATCCAGAAATGACATGAGCCCGTTTCTGCGCAACCATGTAAATCACATCTTCGATTAAATTTGATTAATCCCGACTTAAAATCAAATAGTTTCCGTAAAAAAGTTAATAGCCCGGCCAACAAAGCCTTTAAATCATCAAAAAAAGCGGTTCTCTAGAAGAAAAATACGCTTGGAGTCTTCCCGGAATCGTTTAAGTCTTTCCCCGGAACGTTTCCGTCGCCCCTCCGAACGTTTCCATTCTTCCTCCGAGCGTTTCCCTCGTTCCTCCGAACGTCTCCGTAGTTCCTCCGAACGTTTCCGTCGTTCCTCCGAACGTTTCCATTCTTCCTCCGAGCGTTTCCGTCGCTCCTCCGAACGTTTCCGTTCTTTCCCCGAACGTTTCCGTTGTTCATTAGAACGTTTCCGCAATTCGTTAGAACGTTTCCGTAGCGGGCTATTTTGAACACTAATAACACGAATGAATCGAGTTGAATCGTTTAAAGACACGAATGTGAGAAAATGATTCGTGGCAAAACGATTCTAGACTTAGCATAATGGATGTAGATGACTTAAATTAATTCGACCAATTTACGCGAGGATAAAATGAAAGCGCACACCGACTATCTCTGGTTCAACACCAAAACCAGGAAAGCGCTTGTGAACATTACGGGCGACGTGGACAAAAACGTGAAAGCAAGCGGAGTACAGGAAGGATTCTGTCTTGTCAGCGCGATGCACATCACCAGCGGGATTTGGGTCAATGACGAAGAGGCCGGACTCAAGCAAGACCTGATGGATTTTCTCGAAGCGGTTGCACCATTCAAACCAGAATACCGTCACCATCGCACAGGTGAAGACAATGCTGATGCACACTTGAAAAGGACTCTCATCCATCACCAAGTTGTGCTTCCCATCACCAAGGGAAGGCTCGATCTCGGTCCATGGGAACAGATTTTCTACGCGGAGTTTGACGGTCAACGAAGAAAAAGAGTGGTGGTAAAAATAATCGGGGAATAAGCGATTAATTCTAGGATGATGGCTGATAGTTTTTAGGTAATTGATTGCAAAGAAGAAATGAAAAGTTTAATTACCTCCACAATAGAACAAACGGATAATAGAACTAGGAATTCGGCGGATGATGCCTTATCAGGAGCATCACAAAAAAATATTTTTGCGAAATTAACTCCATTCCTCGGTCCGGCTTTCATTGCGAGCGTGGCTTATGTTGACCCCGGAAACTTCGCGACCAACATCCAGGGCGGCTCGGAATTCGGTTACACTTTATTGTGGGTGATACTTGCGAGCAACTTGATGGCGATGCTGATACAAGCCCTCTCTGCAAAATTAGGGATCGCAACGGGAAATAATCTCGCCGAGCACTGTCGAAATAATTTTAGGAGACCGGTTACTCACGGCATGTGGGTCTTAATGGAAATAGTCGCCATGGCAACCGATCTCGCCGAATTTTTAGGCGCAGCACTCGGGTTCAATCTTCTATTTGGTTTCCCATTAATCGTCGGCGGAATATTGACCGGGATTTGTACATTCTTAATCCTCGGCTTGCAGCGCTACGGGTTCCGGCCGTTGGAGATCGTAATTACTATGATGGTCAGCATCATAGCCGTGTGCTATCTCTTGGAAACCTTTATCGATAAACCCGATTCCACCGCTCTGCTGTACCATACCTTCGTACCCGAGTTTTCAGGAACTGAAAGCGTACTCCTTGCGACCGGGATACTTGGCGCGACTGTTATGCCTCACGCGATTTTTTTACATTCGGCATTGACACAACAAAGAATAATCGTGAAAGACCCGACTAAACTCCGCAAACTTTTTCGGTTTGAAATTTTGGATGTAACGATCGCGATGGGAATTGCAAGTCTTGTTAATATGGCCATGCTTATCATGGCAGCGGCAACTTTCTACAAGCATGGACTCACAAATATTGCGACCATCGAAAACGCTCACATAACTTTACAACCTTTGTTAGGAAAAGCCGCAAGCTGGATTTTCGCGATATCGCTTCTCGCATCTGGATTATCTTCGTCAACGGTGGGAACAAGTGCCGGCCAGGTTATAATGCAGGGGTTCCTTCACAAACACATACCGATTTGGCTGAGAAGATTGGTTACCATGGTTCCTTCAATCGCGGTCATTGCACTCGGATTCGATCCAACTCGCACACTCGTTATCAGTCAGGTCGTTTTAAGCTTCGGGCTTCCCTTTGCGATAATTCCCCTGATAATGTTTACGCGGAATAAAAACATCATGGGTGTTCTCGTCAACAAGAAGATTACGACATTTACTATGTGGGTGCTCGCATCACTAATTATATTATTAAATCTTTATTTGATCAGCCAGGTGTTCATTGGATAAATCGACAATTAAAAAACTGCTCGTTCCACTTGACGGTTCGTCGCTTGCGGAGTCTGTTCTGCCGGTGGCTGCCCAGGTTGCGAGAAAAATTCATGCTGCCATCACCTTGATCCATGTTATTGAAAAACATCCGCCGGAGAAAATTCACGGGCAAAGGCATCTGACGAACGCCGAACAAGCCGAGAAATATCTTCGTACCATGGGATCTTTCAAAATCTTTGAAGGAATCGATGTGCACTTCCACCTTCACGAAGCCGGTGTAAGGGATGTTTCTCAAAGCATTTCCGATCATACCGAAGAGTTAGAGCAGGATCTTGTTATAATGTGCACGCACGGGAGCAGCGGGCTTCGCGGCATGCTTTTCGGCTCAATCGCCCAGCAAGTAATTTCCTTCGGAAATGTGCCGGTTCTATTAGTAAATCCATCTTCGGAAAATTCGAAATACAAATTCGAGAATTTCCTCGTGCCACTTGACGGAAATCCCGATCACGAACAATCGCTTACTTACGCTTCGATACTCGCGAGAATGTGTGGTGCTAAAATTCATCTTTTAATTGCAATTCCCCATCTCGTATCAATGTCGGGTGAATTGACGCCTGCAAACAGATTCCTTCCCGGAACCACCTCGAAGATGATGGACATGATAGTCCCGGATGCAAAAGAATATCTCAGCCGGCTTCAAACAAAGATCGAGCTTGCCGGAATAGAAGTTACGACGAGGACGTCCAGGAACGAGCCGAGCACTGCAATTCCAAAGACGGCGAAGAGCACGAGGGCAGATTTAATCATCCTTGCAACGCACGGCAAGAAAGGCACCGAAGCTTTTTGGAGTGGGAGTGTGGCACCAAAGATAAGCAAGTCGAGCAAGATTCCGCTACTGCTAGTGCCGATAAAGGAATAAACTTTCGGCTAGAAGCGGGCGTGCAACCTCGCCTACTTCCCTCAACCTTGTTTATTCATGCTATTTGGGCTATTTTTTCATACAGATGATGGATCAAACCGCTAAACGTAAATCAAGCCACGTTGATATTGTTTTAAATGAAAAGATCGATTATAAAAAGTCAACTGGCCTTGAAAAGTACGAGTTTGTTCACAATGCTTTGCCGGAAATTGATTATTCCGAAATTGACATAGAAACTCAATTTTTTTCTCACAAGTTTTCGGCGCCGATTATCGTCTCGTCCATGACAGGAGGTTTCAGGCGCGGCGGATCCATCAATGCTATACTAGCGGAATTCTGCAAAGAAAAAAATATCGGAATGGGCGTCGGAAGTCAAAGACAGGCACTCAACAACGGCGATTATCTTGAAACATTTAAAGTGGTACGCCGAGTCGCTAAAAATATTTTCGTGATGAGCAATATTGGAGCCGCGCAAGTTGCGGACGGTTTTGCTTTAGACAACGCCCGCAAGATTATTGATATGGTTGAAGCAAATGCGATCGCAGTTCATCTCAATGCGCTTCAAGAAATGATACAACCTGAAGGCGACAGAAACTTTCACGGCGTTGTTAAAGGGATTTCAAAAATGGTTAAGAAAATGCGGATACCGGTAATTGTCAAAGAAACTGGTGCAGGCATCAGCGCAGAAGCCGCGAAAAAACTTATTGAGGTCGGTGTTTCCGCAATAGATGTGTCAGGAGCAGGCGGAACAAGCTGGTCGGCAATAGAGACGCTTCGGCAAACAGAAAAAAGAATTGGAAAGAATTTCTGGAATTGGGGAATCCCAACTGCGGAAGCTTTGGTTCAGGTGAACGCGCTTCCGTCGAGAAACAAAATCAAACTTATTTCTTCCGGCGGAATCCGGAACGGGATCGATGTTGCAAAGTCCATCGCCCTTGGCGCGGACATTTGTTCCGCCGCACAACCGTTCCTCAAGGCACTCGACAAAGCTGGCGTAAAGGGACTACTGAAAGAATTCGATGCATGGATCGAAGAATTGAAAGGTGTGATGTTTCTGACCGGAAGCATAAACTTGAGTCGGCTTAAGAAAGTTAAATTAGCAAGGGCAGCCGCTTGAAAGATTTTACAAAATATTTTAATGAACGACGGTTGCTGATCGAGCGTGAACTTTCGCGGTCTCTGGAGTTAGTTGCAAATTCCCCGTTGAAACCCCAAATAGAATACGTCTTTTCAATGGGCGGAAAAAGAATTCGGCCGTTACTCTCAATTCTTTCAGCCGAAGCAGTCGGCAAATTTAATGAAGATGTGCTCCATGGCGCTGCCGCCGTCGAGATCCTTCATAACTTTACGCTGGTCCATGATGACATCATGGACAATGCGGACACACGTCGCGGGAGAACAACGGTTCACGTAAATGCGGGCATCAACACCGCAATCCTCGTTGGCGATTTAATGATGGCACTCGCTTATGATTGCCTCGAAAGATGCAGCGGAGGTCATTTGAGAAACGGGCTTCAGATTTTCAATGACGGCGTCAAACAGGTCTGCGACGGACAGGCACTCGATGAAAGCCTGAGCAAACTTGACGGCGCCACAATGCCAGGCTACATCGACATGATTTCCAAAAAGACCGGTGCGCTGCTCATGGCCGCTGGGAAACTGGGCGCACTTCTTGGAGGCGGGACGGAAAAAGAAATCTCCGCTCTGGGAGATTTCGGATTGAATATCGGGATTGCATTTCAAATTCTGGATGACATGCTTGATCTCGAAGGAGATGCTGAAAATTTCGGCAAGCCCCGCGGCCTCGATATAATTGAAAAGAAAAAAAATTTTCTATTTCTAAAAGCTCAACAATTGATGAACGACAAAAAGTTTGAGTTGGTCAACGATGTATATAGAAATTCTTCGATAACGGATTCCGAACTGGTCGCAGTTCGTGACATTTATCGAGAAGCCGGAATTATTGAAGCTGCAAAAAAAGAAGCCGCTGAATTTACGCAGCGTGCTTTGTCAAATTTAAGAATGTTGAAGGAGTCCGATGGAAAGGATGCACTTGTTGATCTGGCGAATTCACTTGGGCAGAGAAGATTTTGATGGTTCAACAGGAAGTCGTTGTAAAAAACCGTCTCGGGCTTCATACCCGTCCGGCTGCATCGCTCGTAAAGCTTGCGGCGAAGTTTAAATCGGAGTTTTATCTTGAAAGGGATGGATACCGTGTCAACGGAAAAAGTATCATTGGAGTTATGACACTCGCCGCCGAACAAGGGGCAAGGATAACGCTGATATTCGAAGGCGTGGACGAGCAAGAAGCTCTCGCGACACTCGCGGACTTTTTTGATAGAGGATTCGATGAGCAATGAATTGATGGAACATGCCGTTACTAGAGAAGAAATTATTCTTCGAGGAATCCCAGCATCGCCAGGTATTGCGATGGGAAAGGCTGTCATCCTAAAAAAAGACGGCGTAGTGGTACACGAGAAATCGGTGGATGACCCTTCCGTCGAATTGAAACGGCTGAAGAAAGCTATCGAACGCTCTGCAACAGAGCTCAATAAAGTTTATAATGCCACACTTGAAAAACTTGGCAGCGACAAAGCCATGATCTTTGAAGCACAAATTTTGATGATCTCCGACCCAATTTTCTTCGACGCAATAAAACAAAGAATAATTTCGGAAAAGAAAAATGCCGAACACGTTGTCACCACCGAATTCTCAAAACAAATCGAGCAGCTGAAAAGAAGCAGCAGAGATGTATTTCAACTTCGGGCGCTTGAATTGGAAGATGTGCGAAATAGAATCATCCGCAATCTTGCCGAATCAAAATTGAAATCCCGATTCGAAGGAACTCCCATAGTTGTTACAGGCGAGCTGACACCAGCAGATGCGGTGCTTCTCAGTCGGAATGCCGTTCTCGGTTACGTTAGTGACTTTGGCGGGGCACGTTCGCACGCGTCGATCCTTTCACGGTCGCTCGGAATACCAGCCGTCGTTGGATTGAAAGAAGCGACTAAGCATGTTCAAGATGGGATGGATTTGATCCTCGATGGCTATCGCGGAGTTGTGGTAATAAATCCATCCGAGAGCACGATGAAAAAATATGCCAAACGAAAAACATGGTGCGAGGAGCTTGATTCGGAACTTCTCACAGAGGCAAATGAGCCGGCGCTTACAACTGATGGCAGACGCGTGCTCGTCCAAGCGAACATAGAACTTCTCGAGGAATTGCCTTCGCTGAAACCGCACGGCGCCGACGGCATCGGACTTTTCAGAACCGAGCAGATGATAATCGATTCCGATTCTATCCCGGGTGAACAGGAACAGTTTACCGCTTTCAAGAAAGCCGTTGAAGAAGCCGCGCCGAATTCAGTGGTGTTCAGAACTTTCGACATCGGCGGAGATAAACTTTTCGTCGATAGCTATGATGAGCCGAATCCATTTTTAGGCTGGAGAGGAATCCGAATGATGCTCGACCGCCCGGAACTGCTCAAGGAGCAATTCAGAGCAATTCTTCGCGCCAGCGCTTTCGGAAAATGTAAGATAATGTATCCAATGGTTGCAACATCGGAGGAGGTCGTCGGAGCGAATAAAATACTAGATGAGGCAAAGCGATCTCTTTTCGCTGAACACATCGGCTTTGATAGAAATATAGAAGTCGGAGTAATGATCGAGATACCTTCGGCAGCAATACTCAGCAGGGAGATTTCACAGAAGGTAAATTTTCTCAGTATCGGCACGAACGACCTGACACAATATTTACTTGCGGTTGACAGGACAAACGAGCTCGTGGCAAATATGTTTGATGAATTTCACCCCGCAGTATTGAGAACATTGAAAATTATAATCGACGCGGGACATGAAGCGGGAATCAAAGTCGCAATGTGCGGAGAGATGGCGGGCAATCCGCTTGCAACCGTGATGCTTCTCGGAATGGGTTTAGATGAGTTCAGTGCTGTCAGTTCAATGCTTCCTGTTCTAAAAAAGATTATCCGAAAAACGAATTATAAAACCGCGCGCAAGTTTGCAAGACAATTGCTGAAAATGGATTCAACGGAAGAAATAAAGAAAAAGCTCGACGATTATCTCAAGGCACAGTTCGAGCGAATTTATTATACAACAAGCAGTGAGGAAAATATTGATTAACGAAGCAGAAATCAAAAAAGTTGATACGGCGGGAATGTATAGCCTGATAAAATCTTTTCCTGAACAAACAGCGGAAGCAATCTACATTGCGAAGGAAACTAAATTAAAATTGGCTGTCTCAAAAATCAGGAACATTATAGTTACGGGATTAGGTGGATCGGCAATCGGCGGCGACATACTGAGAAGTTATTCTGCTGGACAAGCGAATGTTCCGATCATCGTCAACCGCAGCTATACATTGCCTGAGTTCGTTGACAAAAGCACGCTTGTTGTCGTTTCGAGTTATTCGGGCGGAACAGAAGAAACAATTTCCGCGTATGCCATGGCGCGCAAGAAAGCGTCACAAATTCTCGTCATAACTTCAGGTGGAAAAATCGGCGCGACCGCTGCCAAGTCGCGACATAATCTGATAAAAATTCCAGGCGGACTTCCGCCGCGGGCAGCACTCGGTTATTCTTTCTTCTCAATGCTGACCGGATTTCAAAAGGTTGGCATTTTGAGACCAAAGCCGGCAGAATCAAAAGAAACTGTTGAACTTTTGCGTAAGCTTAGCGCTGAATATTCGGATTACGAAAAGAATCCTGAGCCGCTGCGTCTTGCCGAGCGTATGATAAATATGCTTCCGATTGTCTATGCTCCTACCGAGCGGTTCGATGCGGTGAGCTTGCGCTGGCGCGGACAGATATCGGAAAATGCTAAGACAGTTGCCTACGGAAACCTTTTTCCCGAGATGAACCACAACGAAATCGTCGGATACTCTACACTGAAGGACTTACTTTCACGATTCTTTGTGATTTTCCTTCGCGACGAAGAGGATCATCCGCGCGTGAAAGCTCGTTTCGATTTCGTCAAAGAAATCATTCGCCCTTACTGCTCCGACATTGTCGAAATAAATTCTCAAGGAAGGTCACTTCTTGCGCGAATGTTTAGCTTGATATATCTCGGCGATTGGATGAGCTTCTATTTAGCCGTAAAGAAGGAAGTTGACCCGACACCGGTCAGCAACATTGACGTTCTCAAGAAACGACTAAGCGAACTTTAGCTCGTTGCCCATGGTTCATAGTAATTAACTACGGACCAGCCGCTATCTGCCATGAACCATGTTGATTTACTCTTAACACGGTATTAATTTCACCACAAGAAACTGGAGGAAATTTTGGGAGGAAACAAATCCACAACACCCCCGGGAAAAAACTGGGCACTGATACTCGGTTCTTCAAGCGGTTTTGGTGGAGCAACCTCAATTGAGCTTGCCAAAAACGATTACAATATATTCGGTATTCATTTCGATCGTGTTACGACAATGCCGCTGGCAAATCAAATTGTCGCGAAAATCAAATCGGCGGGCGCGCAAGCAATCTTCTTCAACGTAAATGCTGCCGACGCAAAAGCTAGAGAAAAAACTCTCGATGAAATCAAGAAGACAATCTCACACGATAAAGACTCGTCCATAAGAGTTATTATGCATTCGCTGGCGTTCGGAAGCCTTGGACCCTATTTCGGAGTAAATGCCGATGAGTCGATGAGCCAGAAAAAGATTGAGATGACTCTGGATGTGATGGCTAATTCACTTGTCTATTGGACTCAAGGCGCATTCTTTAGAGGCCTTTTGAAAAAGGGCACGCGAATTTTTGCCATGACCAGTTCAGGCGGACATAGCGTCCTGCCAAATTACGGGGCGGTATCCGCAGCAAAAGCGGCGCTTGAATCTCACATCCGTCAGATCGCCATGGAACTCGGCCCGTACGGCATCACAGCAAATTCGATTATGGCCGGAGTAACTGATACCCCTGCAATGCGTAAGATTCCGAATGCGCAATCTATGCTGGAAATAGCCATGAGAAAAAATCCTGCCGGCCGTGCCACTACCCCGGAAGATGTGGCGAAAGCTATCGCACTTCTTTGCGATGAACGTGCTCATTTCATCAGCGGAAATTTGATCGGCGTCGATGGCGGAGAAGATGTTGTTAATTATATTGGTCAGCGTTCACCACACGATCTGAGCGGCGGAGTTATATAAAGGAGATTAACAGTCAGAAGTCTTAATTATTAAATCGTGACTTTGATATTTGGATTTCGGCTTTTGAACCTTGGCCTATAAATAAACCTCACAAATTTCACGTTTTCTTCACACCAGCTTAACATCTATTCACTTACTTAATACCGCTAATAAAAAGTGTGAGCGAATGAAAGAGGTGTTCGGAATTGTCATCGGTGTGGGGTTGGCGTATTATATCACAACTCTGCTCGCCACTTTTTACAAACTTTTTTTATCTCGCATGTTCAAGAAACAATCCAGCGACAGTGAATTCCTTCCCCCGATTTCCATTTTAAAACCGGTAAATGGAGTGGATGGCAATTTATATAAAAACCTTCTTTCATTTATTAATCAAGATTATCCCGAATTTGAAATCATAATCGGGATGCAATCTCAGAACGACCCTGCGATAGAACTTGCCAAACAGCTCAAAGAAGAATTTCCAGACAAAGAAATTCAATACATTGTCAGTAATCGAACACTCGGCTTTAATCCGAAGGTCAACAATTTGTACGGAATGATTCCAATCGCGAACCACGATTATATGGTCATTAGCGACAGCAACGTCAACGTGGATAAGAATTATCTTCGGTCTAACGTCAGATACTTCGAGAACAAAAGAGTCGGAATTGTCACGAATCTGATCAAAGGGATTGGCGGAGAAAGCGTCGGAGCGCTATTCGAAAATCTTCACCTTAACTCTTTCGTGATCGGAAACGTCAGCCTTCTTGACTTCTTGAGGAAAAAGGTTGTCGTGGGGAAATCTATTTTCTTCAGAAAATCGCAATTTGAAAAGCTTGGGGGATTGTGGGAGCTGCGAAATTATTTGGCGGAAGATTACCTGATGGGAAAGCTCTACAGAGACAACGGGTACAAAGTCGTGGTCGCACCGCATTTGATTTCCACCACGAATTGCTCGTGGACCATGAAACGATTCATCAATCGCCACACCCGGTGGGCGCAGCTTCGGTGGAACCTTAACAAGCCTGCTTATACCGCAGAATTGTTGACAAATTTTTCGCTGTGGTCTCTCGCTTATCCAATTGCTTCAGGTTTCTCTTATGAATCCATTATGATTGCAGCATTCTGCTGGGGAGCGAAGATCACTGGTGATTCACTCATGAACTCCCTGCTGAAGACCGGACTTGGATTCAGATATTGCCTCGCGGCACCCTTCAAAGACCTGTTAATCGGATTTTTGTGGATTGTTCCACTGGTCAATCGGAAAACTAAATGGCGCGGCAACCCAATCAGGATCGCGCGTAATACCCTGCTTCTCCCAACGAATTAGCCTAACCAAATCACACAATTTCCCAATTGTGTATCTACCGTTTCAAATCCCGTCTCGATTGTTTAGCGGACTTTACTCCGACATCTTTTCTGACTCCCCACTTATCCCTTTGAGAAAGCAGCAGCTTGACTTGTTTTTTGTTCAATACATTCATTTTACCAAGCTGTCTTGCGATGAACTCGATCATTGCAGCATGTTCGACGGTTTCCACCTTGTGATACGCACTCAACAAATTATCACCCACTGTTAATGCACCATGGTTTGCAAGCAAAAGTGCATCATAGTGTTGTATATAATTTGAAATCGCTTTGTAAAGTTCACTTGTGCCAGTCTCGCCATATTCAACAACCGGGACTGTACCGAGTGACATGATAAACTCTGGGAGAATCATCTTGTCGAGTAGAATGCCGGCAACCGCAAAGCCGGTCGCATAAGGTGGGTGCGCGTGACAAACGCTCTTTACATCAGGGCGATCTTTATAAATTTGAAGGTGCATGTGTGATTCCGACGAAGGTCTTCTCGCACGTCGAGAAGATTTCCGTTCGTATCCACAACGATCAAATCTTCCGGTTTCATAAATCCTTTGCTGATGCACGTCGGCGTAATGAGCACTGAGTTAACGTCAATCCGAACGCTTATGTTGCCGTCATTTGAAGCTACATACCCATGATCGTACATCCTTTTGCCGACTCCGACCATTTCTTCTCTCAACAAGTTAATTTCATGTTCCACAACCGAGCTTCCTTTCCATTATAAAATGAATCCCCTTGGAAAACTTTTCAAAGATATTTTAACATCAAATCAGTTCTTTGCCCCGCCGACCAGTTCATCTATTGCAACACTCCCATTCTTGGGAAGGTTGTTAAATCCGTTTTCGGCAAGCTCGGACAAAAATCCTTTGCGCCTGCTTGTCTCAAGCCATTCCGGGAAATCGGATGTCGGCACCAAATTGACGGCGCAATTATTCTCGAAAAGATAGTTTTCGTTCCTTTTTTCGTGCGCACCGATCGGCGGTAGGAATATCAGTGGTATTCCCAATGCCGCATAGAAAACCATCTCACTCGGCTTAGTTATCATTACGTCTGTCGACTTCAATGCAGAATTAAATCTATCAAACGCGGCAAACACGTCTTTGTCGTACATTATCTCTGCATATTCCAGTTCTTCTATTCCGTAATTGACAAACAGGTTTTCTGCATTTTCCAATGCGTGCTCATTATCTCCGCACGAAACCATCAGCCGCAGCTTTCCTTCTTTAAGTTCATCTATAATCGACTTCACCAGATCTGCAAGTACATTTGAATAGGCGCCAGATCCGCTGAAAGGAAACATAATGGTAAGTGGAAGAGTTGAATTGCTTGTCAGCCTCGTCTTCCTTACATCGAAATCGTGCTCCAGCATCCTGGGATCACGACCGCCGGTGTTTGCAGAAGGCAGCGGAAAACCGGTCACGAAAATTTTTTCTTTTCGAACGCCGTAAGAAATCAGTCTATCTGCAGACTCAACAACAGGAACACAGTAGTTAAGGGTTGCTTTGTCTGCATGGACAGGTGCCCAAACACGATGGAAGTCTGTGTCACACAGGAGAAGAAAATTCTTCCCTGGGTAGCCATGGTACGTCGTCAACATTGCAGGCAGATAAAATGTGTGAAGCAATACAGGGTTAATGCCATCGAGCGATTTCAGGAATTCTTTCCCTGCGCCGAATTTCTGCATTGTGCGAATAAATTTTGATGGGCCTAAAGAAGGCGGCGTCCCATTTTCAGGTATTGCCATTAGACTCTCAAACCAGTTGTAAAAAAACTTGTTCTTGCTTTCCTTGTCGCGAGATCCATAGGTATGAATTGACTGGCTGGATTTCCAAACTAATTCATCAACTCCGTTGACAAATGGCTTCCTATCGACTCTCAAGATCGGCGACTTGCCATATGACGCAATGTTGTGAGCCGCCCTGAGATGGCCGAATCCCATATAGGCAGTTGTAATCAAATATCTATAATTCGATAATTGTTCAGGTGTTTCCATAAGTTCGAAATTTTAAACAGGAAGTCAAGAGGAATATTACGGATGAAAATATATCGAACGAAAGGTTTGCAAACAATGTTTAGCCAGAATTTATGCGGCTAAAAAATTATCGAAATTAACAAAATTACCTTCGGGATTTAATCTTCCTCAATTCGCTCGAATTCTTTCACCAATCAAATTTTAATCCGCGGCATTTACTGTAAACCTTTTAATCTTCTGCGTTGTTGTCTTCTGAAATTCTTGATCGCGAACCCGAAACTTTTTTATTTGTTTGTAACTCGCCAGTTCATGGTTGACTTTTCTAACTTCGCCGTCAATCACATCATGGATCAGCTCCGGAGTAATCCGAACTCCTTTCGTTTCCGAAAGTTCGATGAAAGCTTCCGCATCGACTACTATTTGCGCGCTTATAATCTCACCTTCTTTTTCATTACTCTCGCCGAAGACCATGCTCTCCATGATAAACGGGCTTCTATTTAATACATCCTCGACCTCCTCAGGAAACACATTCTTCCCACTCTTAGAGATTATAACATTCTTCTTCCTGCCACTGATATGGAGGAATCCGTCGGCGTCAATGAAGCCGAGGTCGCCTGTTTTGAACCATTCCCCATCGAATGTTTCCGTCGTTGCTTTTTCGTTCTTGTAATATCCGACCATGACACTTGGACCTTTTGCGCATATTTCTCCGATTCCATCACGATCGGGATTCCCGATTCTCAGTTGAACGTGCGGCAGAGGTAAACCCGCGGCATCATCTTTGAAATTAGTGGGGCGGTTCAAGGCAAGTATTGGGGAAGTCTCGGTAAGTCCATAGCCCTGCACGAAGCCGAATCCAAATTCGCGAAGACCTTTCGCCACCATCGGATCCGGAGCAGCGCCGCCCGCAATGAAGCAGCGTATCGAACCTCCGAACCTATGATGGATTTCCTTAAACAAAACCTTCTTTGAGCTTTTCCAGCCGATCCTCTCGAGAAAATCCGTCGCCTTTATCATCGGACGAATAATGGGCGCAATCAACTTTTTCTCCTTTATCCCACGATATATGGCTTTAAACATCTTATCGTATAGCAAAGGAATGCCGAGCAAAATGGTTGCTTTTGATTTTTGAAGATCCTCCACAATGGTCTTCAGTGATCTTGCGTAATGAACGGACGCACCACTGAACAAAGGGCACAACATTCCACACGTGCATTCATAAGTATGATGCATGGGAAGTATCGAAAGGAATTTGTCTTCCGGGAAAATACCGCCGAACAGGCTCACCATATCCATCAAGTTCGACGCAAGATTTTTCTGGCTGAGCATTACGCCTTTCGCCCTGCCGAGAGTGCCGGAAGTAAAAATAATTACAGCCATCTCGTCTGGATTTATTCGCGGCAGGTTCGACGGCTCGATCCCTGGGCTCCTATTGATAAGCTCCGTCATCGAATGAAATCCACTTTCATGCTTCTTCAAATCCATACTGATGTAATGCTTGAGATGTTTCAATGACGATCTCTTTTCTCTGAGCATCGGTCCGAATGCTTCCGAGAAAACAATAGCGCTCGCTTCCGACTCGTGGAGTATGTTCAAGATTTCATTTACGCCTAAATTCTTGTCAACAGGAACTACGACCAAATTGAACGCCATGGCCGTCAGGTAACTGATTGACCATTGCAAACGATTTTCTCCGATGACAGCAACGTGGTCCCGTTCTTGGATGCCAAGATTTCTAAGGGCAGCACCGAAACGCAAAACGTTCTCGAGAAGCGAGTTGTAACTCACCTTCGAGATCGGCGTCTCATTAAAATCTTCTAAAGCTAATTTGTTTCCATATCGTCGCGCCGACCCGATAACCAAATCTTGAATCGAATCGATACGCGGGACATCAAACAACGGAGTATCTTTTTTCATTTTTAGATTGCCACTCCTCGCTTTTCGATATTTTACTTGTTCACGACTCCATCATAATCTTCAGGATAGTTTCATCGGAATGATAATTCGGATAGAAAGGTTTCCTGCTGCATTTTTATAATCATTTCTCTAACGCCTTCAGAGCGAACGCGTAAGCACCGATCGAAATTGCTTTACTCGTGCCGATCTTAGAAATCCCAACACCGGTTCTCGCTTCCGGATCGTACTTCACTTTTTTATCCGTTCCGTAAATTGCAATTTCTTTAGTGGAGCCCTTCAAAAACTTTTGCAGCTCGTTCTTGTCTTCCAAGTTGTAAACATTTTGTACCAGTCTGCGAAATTTATTTCCTTCCGCGCCTGCGAAACTGCTATTCATCTCTTTCACGATGTATGGAATAAAAATTTCGGAAGCGCCGGCAAGTCCTCCTCCGATGACGACGATTCCATCGATCAAAGTAATCGCATTTGAAATCGCATCGCCGACCGCTTCTCCCATTTCCTGAAATGCCTTCAACGCAGCTTGCTTATTCCCTTGTTTCTTTCCCGTGCAAATTTCAAAAATATCTTTTGGCGTTGGTGAATCTTCGAATTTGATTCCAGCTTCGCGCGCGTAAACTTTTCTTACGCCACGAATGCTTGCGTGCTCTTCAATGTTGGTCTGTGGACTGAGCT
>JBAPNE010000320.1:0-2779 GCA_049278975.1 Candidatus Kryptoniota bacterium | reverse complement strand
CACCCCCACGCCGCGTGAGTACTGCTGAGCCTTAAGAGTGAAGATCGACATAAACACGAATAGTATGATTAAAATGGAGATTTGTTTCAATTGCGTAAACAGTTTCATGGTGCCCTCTTTTCGAAAGTGAATATGTGTGGAGTATAAACACTTTGATAGCAGATTAAGTTTTCATAAAAGTACGCCGCAACTTACTTAACGACAAGTTATATATGGAGAACCTTGCGATAAAAGAAATGTGTAAAAAACCAGATTACGAGACAACACTTGGCGGGCAGTTGTCACTTATCGGCGTTTCAACCTGAAGCCGTCACTGCCTTACTTAAGCTCGCCCACTTTTCCGGAGTCATCGATTGTGCAGAGAAAAGTGAAACTCCGCTCGCCCCACTTTGATAACAAGCATCGATAGCTTTTGAAAGATCATCCGGATTCAATTGAAAAACCATCAGACCGCTATACAGTGGCATTCTCCCATGAAGCGACTTGACTCCTTTGTCTGTTTGTGCTTCGATCCAATCGATTCCTCCGTCGTAAAAAGCTGCGTAAAGCATCGGCATAACTGCATCTAATTTCCAAACAGGCCATTGCTGCCGGACATTTTCCCAATTCGGAAAAACAGCCGCTGTAATCCGCTTATTGTTCGCGTGCGCGGCAGGAATTAATATATCATTTACAAGATGCGTAACTCTGTCGTATCGAAATTGTCTCCACGACCCATTCGCAGCCGGGTCACTGAGCTTTATTGGATCGTCACCGGTCTCCTTTTCAAAGTCATGGCGGCAAACGTCGCAGTAGCAGTAGTCATATTCAGGATATTCGTGATCCTGCTTGATCCCATATTTCGGTTGAAGCCCCTCCGGCAGTATCACGTCCGGATAACGAATATAATCCAGATGAATTCCATCTAGCCCGTCGATGCTTGATAATTCGCTTACGGTTTGCTTAACGAACTCTTGCACTTCAGGACGTGAAGGGCAGAGAAACTTATACCAATTAACGTAAGCGGGCTTCTCCGACGCGGAATCGCCATTCCGGTTGACGACGAACCATTCAGGGTGCTGCTTTGCCACTTCAGGAATATTACACGGCATCGACCACATCCATGCATGGACTTCCAACCCTTCTGCTTTCGCCAACGGCAATATTTTCTCCAGCCATGGTCCGGCCGTGGGAAGATGTTTGCTTTCATAGAATGCTTGATGACTGTTGTAAATTTCAGGAAGGACGGCATCTACGCCTGACTGGCGCATGAGAGAGAACCTTTTTTTCCATTCATCCGCGGATGGCCCGACATCCGTTCCAATCCATATCCACTGCTTCCGTTTTTTCTTTCCGTCGCCGCCAAAAAATGTATTTACTGTTGGAATGACATTCCTGGAAACCAGTCCGATGCCGGCAACGCCAAGTATTTTTGCGAATTCTCTCCTCTTCACAAAACCCTCTCCCTTATGATAAAAAGTCGTGTGCCATTATGTGTCTTAACTCATCACAAATTTATTCCGAGATAATATTTAATTCCAGTTTAGCCTCTGCACTCTCGACACGATAAGCATATCAGGATAAGTTTTTGCTTTGACTACGAAAGTTAGCGCAAGGCAAGAAGTGGAAGTCTAGCGATCCTGCTTGTCATTTTCCAGAATAAGTTCAAGCGAAATCCGGTGAGTGTCACCGAGTGCATCGGCATAAGAAAATCTTGCAAACGAATAATCTATCATCAATTTTGGAAGATGAATTCCTGCACCGACGGTGAACTGTTTCACCTCGTTGTATCCCGCTCGAATGGCAATAACATTTTTATAACTTACTTCTGCGCCTGCACGAACATCTGCGCTGAGCGGTCCGAGATGCACTGTTGACGAAGAGCGCATATTATCAATATTAAAAAGCAAATCCAAAGCTGGCATTATGGTCGTCTGCCCGATGGAAAGATTATATGCCGCACCCGTTGCGAGTATCGGCGTCGCCAATTCGGTTGTCCCGGTCGTCCATGCTACCACAGTCGTCGTTGCATTTTGGAGGTCAGCGCCGAGATTAAAATTCTTAACCGGTGAGTAAAGTGCGCCGACATCAAAACCGATTCCTGTCCCATAAGTTGAGCCGATGCTGCGGCGGATGAATTTCACGTTTGCACCGTAAGAGAAGTCATCGCTGCATCGTTTCGCGTAGCTTCCAATCAACGCAACATCGGTCTCGCCAAAGAAAGTGATATTCGCGTAATTAAGTCTGTCCAAACTATCCGCCGAAGCGCCGCTTGAGGAAATCGGATTGCCATTGATGTCGAGCCCCGCCGATAGTGTGTTAGGCACGCCGCTGACGCTTAAAACAACCGCGCTGATTCCGACGGTTTCATCTTTTGAAAGCTTCATGGCTGCTGCGCCGTAATTGTAGTTCACAATGTCGCCGTAACGCTGGTCATGCATCAAAATAATTTCAGGATATTCCACTTTGGATAACCCGGCAGGATTCCAGTAGCCGGCGGTAACATCGTTTGCAACTGCAGTGTAAGCGCTTCCCATTCCGAGCGCTCTTCCACCGACACCGATCGACAAAAAGTCGTTCGCGTATGTTGCAAGAACAACTCCGCTCCCCTGCCCTTTAACGTCCGGAACAGAGGAACAAACTATAATGAATGCAACAAAATAAAATGATCTTTTATTCAACTGGTTCAGCTCCAAATTCATCTTTTAGATATTGCACCAACGGATTATCATTTCCAGAATTAGATTCGTCATTCGCAAGTTCATTTGCCGCGACTGTGAAATCAATAGCAACTCTCATC
>JBAPNE010000319.1:0-11762 GCA_049278975.1 Candidatus Kryptoniota bacterium | reverse complement strand
GCCCAGCGACGACCGTAAGGCAGACGGCTACTCCGGTTTCCCGCGCTACGCCTGCAAGATGGCCACCGGCTCCGGCAAGACCACGGTGATGGGAATGCTCGCGGCCTGGAGCATCCTGAACAAAGTGAACGACCATGGCAACAGCAAGTTTTCGGATGTGGTCCTGATCGTCTGCCCCAACATTACGATCAAAAACAGGCTGCAGGAACTCGACCCACAGCTTGGCGAGGGAAGCCTATACCGAAGTAGGGATCTAGTTCCACCTAACCTAATGCCGCAGCTTACATCAGGTCGGGTCATTGTGACGAACTGGCATGTGTTTGAGGCGCAAGCAATGCAGGTCGGTGGTACCAGCTCAAAAGTCAGTAAGGCAGGTGTGGAACGGCGATCAAAAGATTACATCACGATAGGACCAAAGACCACGACTGCTCGCGGGAAGCGATACATATCACCCGAAGATTTGTCCAAACAAATCGCAGCGGGATTGATTACAGTTTTGAGCGAGGAGCGGGACAAGTCCGGTAATTTGAAGCGAGTATTTGTCGAGTCGGTGAAGTACGTGGAAAGCGACGCTTCCGTGATAAACCGGGTTCTCGGAAGGGACATCGGGAAGAAAGGGAACATACTGGTCTTCAACGACGAGGCGCACCATGCTTACAGGATTCGTCGGGCCGAAGAAAAAGAGGAAGCTTCGGAAGAAGAAGATGTATTCGGAGAAGAAGAGGAGAGCGAGGAATTTTTCAAAGAGGCAAATGTCTGGATGGATGGGCTCGACAAGATACATGGGCGCAATGGCCGCGGCATAAACTTCTGCGTCGATCTGTCTGCGACGCCATATTTTCTCGCTCGTGTTGGACGCGAGACTAACAGACCGTTTCCATGGGTGGTCAGCGATTTTGGATTGACGGACGCAATCGAATCCGGGCTCGTGAAGATACCCCAGCTCGCAGTGCGAGATACCACTGGTAAAGAAATCCCCGGCTATTTTAATATATGGCGATGGATTCTTCCCCAGCTTACTCCCTCAGAACGAGGTGGAAAGAAAGAGAGCCCAAAGCCTGAAGCCATTCTTAAGTACGCCAATCCGCCGATAGCGATGCTATCAGGCCTTTGGGAACAAATGCGGATTGAGTGGGAAGAAAAGAAAGACGATCCGAGGCCGCCGGTCTTTGTGATCGTATGCAAGAACACGAAGATTGCAAAAGTCATCTATGAATGGATCGGCCAGAATAGACCACCTTATGGTATTCCTCCTCTCGGCATCGAAGCGTTTCGCAACAACGGAAAGATAAATACTATTCGCGTCGATACAAAAGTTGTCATGGAGAGTGAAACTGACGAATCGAAGAGCGATGAGACGAAGTGGATGAGGTACACGCTGAATACTGTCGGCAGGACAGACTGGCCTCAAGACAAACTCGGACGCTCCATATATCCTGAAGGCTTTGAAGAACTGGCGACGAAACTGAAGCGGCCGCTCCATCCTCCGGGAAAAGATATCCGGTGCATAGTGAGTGTGAGCATGTTGACGGAGGGGTGGGATTGCAGTACCGTCACTCATATAATTGGTCTTCGACCTTTCATGTCGCAGTTGTTGTGTGAGCAGGTTGTGGGAAGAGGTTTGCGTCGCCGATCATATGATCCGATGGGGGATGGTAAGATGGAAGAGGAAGTTGCAAAAGTATTTGGTGTCCCTTTCGAGGTTATTCCTTTCAAGCAGAACAAATCGGGGCCGCAGCCTCCGCCGATAAAACGTCATCATGTTTATGCCGTCCCCGGAAAAGAGAAATACAAAATTATATTTCCGCGTGTCGAAGGTTACAGGGGCGCAATTAGGAACAGAGTGGTGCTCGATCAATCCGTCGCAGTTCTTCGCCTTGATCCCCTAAGCAACATAATTACTGAAGTCCAGATGAAAGCAGGTATTCTTGCAAATTCTGGACGACCTTCTCTTATGGGACCCGGGGAAATTGTGGACGTTACAATGAACCCATATAGGAAAGGCCACAGATTCCAGGAACTCGTGTTTGAACTTGCCCGCGATATCACGCGAGAGTATGTGAGCCAACCCGGATGCGGTGCCCCAGCTCACGTCTTGTTTCCTCAGCTTGTTGAAATTGTAAGGAGGTATCTCCAGGAGAAAGTTCAGCCTGTGGGTTCCGCCGACATAATGGATGTATTTATGTCGCCCTTCTACGGATGGGTGTTTGAGAGATTAGTCAACGCGATAAAACCGGATACGGCTTTAGGAGAATCGCCAGAGGTCCCGCGGTATGAAATCAATCGTGGCCCGGGTTCGACCTCCGACGTGGACTTCTGGACGAGCCGCGAAGTGCGAGAAGTGGTACACAGCCATCTCAACTATGTCGTTGCGGACACAAAAGTGTGGGAAGAATCTGCCGCGTACACGATAGACACTCACCCGGCAGTTGAAGCGTTTGTGAAGAACAGCGGTCTTGGGTTTGCGATTCCTTATCTCTTCAGTGGCCAGGCACACGACTATTTACCTGACTTCATTATCAAACTGAAAAGTGATCCACCATTGCACTTGATTTTTGAAACGAAGGGATATGACACACTCATGGAAGTCAAGCGGCAAGCTGCAGAGCGATGGGTGAATGCGGTGAACGCGGATGGATCTTATGGAAAATGGAAATATGGGATGGCGATGAACCCTGGAGAGGTGGCGAAGATAATTAATGAAGCAGGAAACCACCTGCACTGATTATTTGTGGCATTTCTTTGGTCGCGCGCCGATCTTCATAGACGACCAATCTGAAGGAGGCATGACATGACGGAGCTGAAGGTCCCGTTCGCATTCAATGAAGGGCAGGTTCTTTTTAGCCCAGAGTTTGCTGAGAGAGGTCGTCGATATTTTTGTCCCGCTTGCAACGATGAAGTGATTTTGAAGAAGGGTGATGTCAAAGTTGCACACTTTGCCCACAAGGTTAGCGATACTTGCTCTCAAGAAACGATCATCCATAAAACTGCAAAGCATTTGGTGCATAAGGCAGTGAGCGACTGGAAATCTGGCAAAGCAAGTTCGCCACTCATCAGAAGACAGTGCAAAATCTGTTCGACATCAATAGATCAATCACTGCCGGACAGAGTGACTTCAGCTCAAGTTGAATGTAGACTCCCAGATCAATTTGTGGCGGATGTTGCATTGATGGTCGACGAACAGCCAGCGGCCGCAATTGAAATACGAGTCTTCCATGCGGTCGATGAGGTCAAGGCTGCGACGATGTCAATTCCGTTTATTGAACTTGATGGCAATGAAGTGTTAGAGCACCTGGCTCTTTGGACACCTCTCGTAGACAATTTTAAACCTTTTGCCTGTCAAACTTGTGCGGATACCCTGAAGGAATTCAATGCGAAAGTGTCAGAGATTGCTGCTGAAAGACGCATTTCAATCCCAACTTCCTACTACAGATATTCTTTTTGCCAATGCTGGAAGTGTAAGAAAATGACGTTGGTGTTTACCTGGCCTGGTCAACAAGAGGGGATAATTCCCGCTGGACAGCCTCGACCAGGAGTTATTCAATATAGATCGTCTAAGATGGCTGGGGCAAAGTATTGGGCAAATGTTTGCATGCACTGCAGTGCTCTTCAAGGAGATTTCTTTCTTTATAATGAGCCAGATGGACCTTTCTTTGCTTTTGAGTGTGGAGCAGACGCCCCCGAAGAGTTTCATCAGGATTTGAAAAAGCTAGCTCAATATGCTAAGTACGCTCAGTTGATTTGAATGTGTATCATAACACCGCTCATCCAAAGAAGGAACCAGAGGGCCGTCGAAGGTCCAAGGTGTGAGTCTGTGGATGTACCACTACAGCGTTATCGAGGGCTGACTCACAACTGTCCCCGAATATCTAACCGGTTTGCACGACATATCTAAAGTCACCAAAGCCAACAGGAGTTTCCTGTCCGCGTAGTTTCCAATGCTTGCCGCATTTTGTTCCGAAAGTGTAAGGATGAACGTGAGAGGACTATTCCCGCTGGCAGGATCTTCGACAATCGCAAGTGGCTTAGCGTCTGAGGTTCCTGTGATGAACAATACACCGGGCAGTGAAGCATTTGTCGGGTTCGTCAGGCTCAGTACGTAGTCCAGTTTCACAATAGGTTCATTGCCGGCATCGATCCCCGTAGCGCTTCCTAACGCCGCCAACTCGACAGTGATAGCGTCTTTCGATATAGATGAGCTGGTACAGTTGATTGCAAACCCGAATTCAGGAGTGATTGTCGTAGTCTCTGAGACTGATCCGGGGTTCACATTGCGGATGTTCTTCTGCACCATGATATTAAAGGGGGACTTGCCTTTCGGGGTAATCTGCTGCCAGAATGCCTTGAGCTCAGGAATAGAGTTAATCGCCCGTGCAAGCTTTCCCGCCAGCGAAAACCGCGATCTTCTATTTGCCGATTCCTGATCATGACCCGGGACAAAACTTTTAGTCCTCTGGCAGATGAATGTTTTGCCGTTCTTCCGGCGAAACGTAATCTCGCCTATTGAGCCGCTCAATTTTCCAAACACGCCTCCGTTGAGTTCTGCCATTATGTTCTTCCTTTATTTTTGACCGATCTTAAATAAATGAGATTCTGGCTTGAAGCACGCCAAAAGTCCCTTTAAACGGGTGATGTATAGTAGCTTAATCGGGAATAAGAAGCAAGTTAAGACCAAGTATAGAGCAAGTATACAAAGGGATAACCGGAGTTAAGCTAGGGATAGACTGAGAATGTCCCCCCGTTTCTCTGCGCTGGCATCGTCGTCCCAATAATTACTACCACCACGGAATACAGCGCGGCGGCTGGCGCAATCTCACAAAGAGAGAAGTATTGGCTTTGAGGAAACTTGTCGAGCTTGACTTAGAATAACGTGAAGAATGGGGGGCATATTTTATTTATGTTTCAAGATTTCTACCATTCATGGGCCGTTATCAGTTTGCACTTTAACAAATGAACTGATATATTCGAAAGCAAATGCTTCGCAGATACCTCGATATAGAAAACTTTTTACTTAACACAACCCCTATAACACAATCAAAACTCACAGAAAGGCTTTTATTATGGAACAGCAAAAAGTCGATATGTTTTTGATGTCTTATAACAAGTACTTCGATGGGTACCAGCTTCAGGCTATTCGCGATCAGCTTCTGAAATTGGATGACTCGAAAGCTATTCAACTACATGCGGCAAATCTCAAAGATCCGACAATGATGCTTATTGTTTCTCTTATTGGGGGGCACTTCGGGATAGATCGATTCTTAATTGGTGAGACTGGGTTGGGAATTGCTAAACTCCTGACTTGCGGTGGACTCGGCATCTGGACAATCGTGGATTGGTTCATCATCATGGGAAGAACACGCGAGTCGAACCTGATGCGTCTCCAGAAGGTTTTGTACTGAAAGATTAATTTACTCCTGAGGTTGTTCCGATCTGTTATGTTTGAAGAGTATTTTCTGTCGTTAGGCTCTTCAGTTCAATCTCGAAGTAACTGCCGTACAGTCATATGAGCAAAAAGAAACTCTACATATTCTTCTTCTCGTTGTCTCTGATTGGATATGTTTGGGTGGCGTGTAATGTCTTTGAACACTCGACTCACGATTCGCTGCCAACGTTCTGTCTTTTCAAAGAAGTAACGGGTATTCCGTGTCCATCATGCGGCACCACGCGATCGCTGATTGCGTTAATAAGCGGGAATATTAAAGAATCGTTGTTGATCAACCCGTTCGGCCCCATGATGGCGCTTGCGCTGATAATAATTCCGCCTTGGATTGCTGTGGACACTCTCAGAAGAAGCGGCAGCTTCTATAGATGTTATGGTTGGATAGAACGTTTACTCGCAACAAACAAATGGATTTCAATTCCCGCCATCATGGTTGTTGCACTGAACTGGGTTTGGAATATTGTGAAAGGATTGTGAGATGACTTCGATGCATGAGTTTAGTTATACTCCCGATGAATACGAGGCGGAAAAAGCTTCCAACAGCTATTTGATGTCTCTCGTTGTTATCATGGTCGGTCTTCCATTCCCTATTGTCAATCTAATTGCGAGTGCGATTTTTTATTTCGGGAATCGAAAGTCGCGGCAGTTTGTCAGGTGGCATTGCACGCAGGCGTTGTTTGCTCAGGCCTTTACGCTGCCGGTAAATGCCGCGGGAGTGTACTGGACTATTGCAGTAGTGTTCGGGCACGCAGTTCTTACGAACAGTTACATTGCTTACATTTTTACGATTATATTGTTTAACTTCGTTGAGTTCGTGGCGACCATGTATGCAGCCATTCAGACCCGTAAAGCTAAGCACGTTGCATGGTGGTTTTTCGGACCGTTAGCTGATGCTTGTATAAAGGGGTAAATATGAAAAAGGTCCTTGTCCAATTCGCCGTTTTGGCAGCGTCATTTTTCTGCATTTGGTTTTTGCTCAGCAGGGTTGATTTCGTCCGGCACTTTCACGTCGAGCAGATAACAAAAGATAACGAAAAGAAATTGGGAGAGCTGGTACTCGATGACGTGAGAAGGGAAAATCGCGAGCTTGAATCGGACAGCGTTCAATCGTTCGTCAACATTGTCAAAAAAAGATTGTGCGACGCAAACGGTATCGCGGATTCATCGATCACACTCCATATTATGATCAAAGATGATGTCAACGCATTTGCCCTGCCCGATGGGCATATCGTTGTGTACACCGGTCTTATCGACTATTGCAAATCCCCTGAAGAATTAAGCGGCGTGATGGCACATGAAATCGGTCACATTGAACATGGAGACGTGATGAAGAAGCTTGTCCGAGATGTGGGGCTGTCGATGTTGACGACGATTGCCGGCGGCAACGCAGATCAAGAAATCGGGCAGGATATGGTCAGATTGCTTTCTTCGTCCGCATTCGATAGGGAGCAGGAAAGTGAAGCAGATACCACCGCGGTGCACATGATGGCGAAGGCGAACATTGATCCGCAGTATTTAGCCAACCTGCTGTTTAGACTATCGCAGGAAAAGGACAACATACCGAAACATTTTGAATGGCTTAGTACACATCCAAATTCTCAGTATCGAGCTGCCGAAATTCTGAAACTGCGCAAGCTGGTAACATTTCAACCGAAGCAAATTGCGGATAGTACTTATTGGGATGCGATCAAGAAGATCGTCGATGACTCGAAAAGGGATTAGTTTATGTCCGTTTTTTTTCAGTCTGCGGCCAGTCTCGGATAGATCTATAAATGAAGGACATATCGTGGTTCGTGTCGATCTGTGCGAACAACGGCTTAAAGCTCACCGATGGACAGGCGGCATCGTTTGAGAATTATTTTCAACTTCTCCTATCATGGAACGATCGGATAAATTTAATCTCCAGAAAAGATGAAAGCAATTTTTATCCGAACCATGCGTTGAATTGTGTCTCATTCCTTTTCACTAAGGAGCTGGAGCCAGAAGCAAGGATTCTTGATCTTGGTACCGGCGGCGGATTGCCGGGAATTCCCTTAAAGATTATCTATGAAAATTTAAATCTTACGATGCTCGATTCGATTACCAAGAAGACCATGGCTTTGTCGGATATTGTTAGTTGTATGCATTTGGATGATGCGGTGGTCGTGACCGGCAGAGCCGAAGAACTCGCCAAATCACCTGAATTTCAGGGGAAATTTGATTATGTTATAACACGTGCCGCAGGCAAGTTAGACGACGTTATAAAGTGGTCGCATGGATTTCTTGGATTAAATGTCCCGCTAGCCGGAGAGTTCAAGTCGCCCGGTAGCAATATTATTTCGAAGGGGAATCTGATTGTCCTTAAAGGAGGCACGGTTGACCATGAGATTAAGCTCGCACGAAAAATTAAATTCGTCGAATCAGTTGAAGTTGAAGATATTGCCTTCAACGGGATGGATGAAATTGAAAATAAAGAGAAGAAATTGATTTTGGTAAAATATAGAACGATGCCGGAGAGAAAGAATTGAACGAGCACGAGGAATATTTACAAGAACAAAATGAGCTCACGAAGAGAAGATTAGAAGAGCTTGAAGAGTTGAAAAAGGGGAATGTCAACCCTTACGTTTATGACTTTGAAGTAGATAATTATTCTTCAGACATATTGAAATCGTTCAAGGATGATTCTCCTTCGATTGACATCTCAATCGCTGGACGGATAATGTCGCTGCGGAGAATGGGGAAAGCTTCGTTCTGCCATCTGCAGGATTCGAAAGGGAAAATACAAATTTATTTGAAGCGTGACGATCTTGGTGAAGCTTATGATCGTTTCAAGTTGATGGACATCGGCGATATTATCGGAGTCAAAGGATTTGTATTTCGGACAAAGACAGGCGAAGTTTCCGTCCATGCAAAGTCGCTTGAGCTTCTCAGCAAATCTGTGCGTCCTCTTCCTATCGTCAAAGAAAAAATTGATGAGCATGGAAATAAGATTATTCATGATCCGTTTTCTGATAAGGAACTTCGCTATCGGCAGCGGTATGTCGATCTTGCAGTGAACCCGGAAGTGCGCGAATCTTTTGTCAAGCGGGCCAAGATAATAAGTTCCGTCCGGAAATTTTTAGATGAGAAAGGATACCTGGAAGTCGAAACCCCGATTCTTCAGCCTTTATATGGTGGAGCGGCTGCACGTCCTTTCACAAGCCACCACAACGCACTTGACATAGATTTGTTCCTTCGAATTTCCGACGAGCTTTATTTGAAGCGGCTCATCGTCGGAGGATTTGAAGGCGTTTATGAAATCGGCAAGGATTTCCGAAACGAAGGAATGGATAAATCACATAATCCCGAATTCACGATGCTGGAATTGTATGTCTCCTACAAGGACTACAATTGGATGATGAAGCTTGTCGAAGATCTTTTCTATTTTGTCTGCAATATTGTGACCGGAAGCTCAAAAGTAAAAGTCGGCGATAATGAAATTGACTTTACTCCTCCATGGAGAAGGATTACGATGCTCGATTCGATCCGTGGGGTTACAAGTGAGGATTTGAACGGAAAATCCGGGGTCGAATTGGCGACCATCGCAAAAAAACTGCACGTTGAAGTTGAGGCTTCAATGGGGACAGGTAAAATTATTGATGCGATTTTTTCAGAGCTTGTGGAGGCTAAACTAATTCAACCCACATTCATAACCGATTATCCGGTTGAGATGTCGCCGCTTGCTAAACGCCATCGCTCCAAGGAAGGTTTGGTTGAGCGGTTTGAACTGATGTGCAACGGACACGAGTTGGCAAACGCATTCAGCGAGCTCAACGATCCGCTGGACCAGCGATCTCGTTTCGAAGATCAAACAAAACTTCGTGCTCGTGGTGATGAGGAAGCCATGGTCATCGATGAGGATTTCTTGCGCGCTCTGGAATATGGGATGCCGCCGACAGCCGGACTTGGGGTAGGAATAGATAGGCTTACAATGATTTTGGCGAACCAGGAATCAATTCGAGATGTAATTTTCTTTCCGCAAATGAGGCCGGAAAAACAATAGCGCAAGAGTGAACGGATGAAAAAAATAAATCTTGTTATAGGTATTCACAATCACCAGCCGATCGGAAACTTCGACCACGTTATTGAAGATGCCTACCGGAAATCATACAAACCATTTCTTGATGTCCTGACAAAATTTCCAAAAATAAAAATTTCACAGCATTACACGGGGTTTCTGCTCGAGTGGCTAAAGAAAAATCATCCTGAAATTTTCTCTGAGCTGAAATCATTCATAAAGTCCGGGCAGGTTCGTTTGATGACGGGCGGTTTTTACGAGCCGATCCTCGCAATCATTCCAGATAAAGATAAACTCGGGCAGATTAAAAAACTGAACGATTACATCGAAAAGAATTTCAAATTTAAACCGACGGGGATGTGGCTTGCCGAACGTGTCTGGGAGCAGCACATTGTGAAACCGATTGCAGAATGCGGCGTGCGGTCGGTCGTCATCGACGATACGCATTTCAAGTACGCCGGATTAAAAGATGAAGATCTGCTGGGTTACTATGTCACCGAGGAGCAGGGGAAATCGGTAAACATTTTTCCGATCAGCAAGTCGCTGAGGTATTCGATTCCGTTTCAACCGGTTGAGAAAACGATCGAGTACTTGAGTTCAATTGCGAACGAAGATGGTACACGAGTTGTGGTTTACGCAGATGACGGCGAGAAGTTCGGTGTTTGGCCTAACACTTACAAGCATGTTTATGAAGATAAATGGCTTGAAGATTTTTTCTCGGCGCTGGAGAAAAATTCCGATTGGATAAATATCATACATTTTTCCGATGTCCTCGATAAGCTGAAACCCATCGGGCGCGTTTATCTTCAGAATGCTTCGTACTCGGAAATGCTGCATTGGGCTTTATGGCCTGAGCTTTTTCTCAAGTATGAAGAATTTGAAAACAAATTGAAGAGCGCTAAACTCTTTGATAATTACGAAGAGTTTGTTCGCGGGGGCTACTGGAGAAATTTTCTAGCAAAGTATCCCGAGTCGAACAACATTCACAAAAAAATGATACGGCTTTCGGAGCGTGCGCATGCACTTGAGCACAAAGGCGTCAAAGTCGATCATGTCCTCGATAAAGTTTGGGCGGCGCAGTGCAACGATCCATATTGGCACGGAATTTTTGGTGGACTGTATCTCCCGAATCTTCGCTACCCCGTTTACAAAAGTTTAATCCAGGCGGAAGTCGAGCTTGATAAATTAGAACACAAGCAGAAGCTGACCGTTACTCATGAGGATTTCGATAGAGACGGCTCTGAAGAGATTTTAGTCGAGTCAAATATCATCGATGCCTATTTCAAACCGGAAGAAGGCGGCGCACTCTTCGAGTTGGATTACAAACCTATTCCGTTCAACGTGCTCGACATTCTTAGCCGCCGTCCCGAGGGTTATCATAACAAACTCAAGCACCCCGCAAATTCCGAGTCTAACGGAGACGAAATACAAAGCATCCATGATATGGTTGTGCTGAAAGAATCTGGCCTGGAGAAACTTCTGAACTACGACTGGTATCGGCGTGCTTCTTTCATCGATCATTTCATCGGCGATACGACATTAGAGGAATTTGCTTCATCGAAGTATCCTGAGAAAGGCGATTTCGTACTTAATCCATACGAAAGAAAAATTTCCCACAAAGGAGAAAAGGCAATAGTACAATTTTTGCGTAATGGTCATGTAAATAATAATATTCCAATAAGAGTCACAAAAGTTTTTGAGCTCAGCGCAGGCTCCGGTAAAATAGTTTGCAGCTACAGAATCGAGAATTTAGATTCGGCGACTCTCGATGTCGATTTCGGCGTGGAGTTCAATTTCGGTCTGATGGCCGGTGATGCGCGCGACAGATATTATTCGATCAACGGTGTCAAGCCTTCCGATCCACGATTGAGGAGCACCGGCGCGACAGATAAGGTAACATCAGTCTCTTTATCTGACGAATGGCAAGGTTTGAAAGCGAAAGTTGAGGTTGATAAGCCGCTCACACTTTGGAGGTTTCCGATTGAGACGGTTTCTCTTTCCGAGTCGGGATTTGAAAGGGTATATCAAAGTTCAGTTATATTTTTGCATTCAAAAATAAAACTTGAGAAGGAATATTCCCTCGGGTTTAAGCTTTCGATTGGAAAATTAAAATAAAATATTATAGCTTAGGTACCATCTCGACCATGATGGCATTATCAGCCCAGCGAGTCAATCGAATTTTTCTCCAAGTGAATTCCTTGTTGCACACTAACGCTTATTTTATATTCACTAGGATACTATGAGGACGGAACGGCGGGAATCTATCTGTCGTTAAGAACACAGTGA
>JBAPNE010000318.1:0-4653 GCA_049278975.1 Candidatus Kryptoniota bacterium | reverse complement strand
CACAGGTGGTGGAACCCATCGTTCCTCCGGATACTGCCGCGTGAACTTAGGTCTGAAGAAGACGCGTATCGTAATCGATAATCCGCGGATTATCTCCGGGAAATAAAGTTTTTCCCACAGTGTCATTTGTCGTCTTGTGGTTCCGTTTCCATTCTGTGCCATTTAATCCTCTATTACTTAACTGCCAACATGACTGCACCGGTTCCAAGTAAATTCAGGAATGCAAGCGGCAACAGAATTTTCCAGCCGACGTTCATGAGTTGATCATATCTAAATCTCGGCAAGCTCCATCTTACCCACATGTAGATAAAAATAAAAATTCCCATCTTAACGAGGAAAGTTACAACTTGCACGAGTGCGGCTATGTTGGGGTACATGGCGGCATAATTTATATACGGCAATGACCAGCCGCCAAAATAAAGTGTGACCATCAAAGCGCTCGACACAATCATGTTCGTATATTCAGACAGGAAGAAAACTCCCCATCTCATTCCGCTGTACTCGGTGTGATAGCCGCCGACGAGTTCCGGCTCTGCTTCCGGTAGATCGAACGGCAAACGGTTTGTCTCCGCAAACGCCGCGACCATGAACACCAAAAAGCCAAGAGGCTGATAAACGATGTTCCACCATCCGGCACTCTGAGCTCCTACAATTTTGTCAAGCTGCAAAGTGCCATCAATCATCAGCACACCGATTATGCTGAGTCCGAGCGACAATTCGTAGCTGATCATCTGTGCCGAAGACCGCAGTCCGCCCAACAATGAATATTTGTTGTTCGATGCCCAACCGCTTAGAGTAATTCCATAGACTCCTAGCGACGACATCGCCAGTATATAGAGTATGCCGACGTTTACGTTTGCAATCATGAGGTTTATTTTTTGACCGCCGACCATGATGTAATTTCCGAACGGAATTACGGCAAGCGCGGAAAGTGCGACGGTAATGGAAATCACGGGCGCAAGTGCATGAACGAATTTGTTTGCTTTCATCGGAACGATAAGCTCTTTCAAAGCCAACTTTAAAATATCTGCGAACGGCTGGAAGAGTCCTTTCGGGCCGACCCTGTTTGGTCCGATCCTGTCCTGCATAAAAGCGCTTACTTTGCGCTCAAGCAAAACTAAATATGCAACCGTTCCGAGAACGACCAGGACTAATACGACTATCTTGATTAATGCTACAATTGCAATCATTTCCCGACCAATGCTTCCTCTTTGGATTTCTTCAATAATGCTCCATGATCGCCAAGCTTAGCGTAGGATAGTCCTTTGAAGCTCGGCACAACCTGAGCGATTTCCTCGAATACTTTTTGTGCGGACTGGTATTTCATTTTTCCGCCTAAAAGATTTCCGAGAGCCGAAACAATTTCCCACGACGAGCGCACATTCCTGCGATTCCCCTTGTTCCATTTATCGAAGGCGCTGCCGAATTTATCTAACCTGCTCATGTTGAATCTTCCTGGAACGCGATCTTGTTCAAGAGTCGAAAGTGCCGGTTTCATTAGTTGAACTCTTCCGAGAAAGTTCACATATGTTCCATGCTTTTCGGCGAAGGTCGCGCTCGGGAAAACCACGTCTGCTAACTGCGTCGTCTTCGTACTAACCCAATGGCTGGCGACTAAAACATCTAATTTGGTCAACAACTCCTCGATTTCTTTTGAGACAACGACATCATCATCCATGACGTAGAGGGCTTTTATTTTTCCTGAGCCGATCAATTCGAAAATTTTATCTGCATCGATCCGTTTTTGTGAGACAACGCCCACTTCGCGGGCGCCATAGCTGTTTGGAGTCTTGTCGGCGCGGATCAAAAAGTTATCTTCATCGCCTTCGACTGTGCGTTGCATCAAAGCTATATTCGCAGTTCCAAGAATCTGTCTGGCAAATTTTTGGAGGAGGTAGTTATCTTCGACAGAAGAATATGCGGAGCCTATTACTGCAACTTCATCTTTCGAAAACGGCTTCAGTGCTTCGGCAGCGTGTGCGAATGCTTCATCCCATCCGACTTCTTGCAGTGATCCATCCTTTCTGATCATCGGCGAATTTAACCGAGCTTCGGAATTGACATGCTTGAAAGAATTCAATCTGCCGTTGTCACACATCCAATAACTGTTGACGTCCGGATTATGACGCGGTGTCAGGCGAAGGATTTCATTATTTCTTACCCAGACATTTATGTTGCAGCCTCGTGCGCAGCCAGTGCATATCCCTTCGGTGGAGGACATTTCCCAGACTCGCGCCTTGAAACGGTATTCGCGGTTAGTTAATGCGCCGACGGGACAGACATCGATCACGTTCATCGAATAAGGATCGTTGAGTTCTTTGCCCGGGAAGGTATCGATGAAGACTCTGTCGCCGCGCTCCACGAAAGTCAAAGTCGGATTTTTTACAATTTCATCCATGACGCGAATACACCGTGAACACAAGATACATCTTTCAGCATCATAGACGACATTTGGTCCAAGCGGGACACGTTTCGGCTTCTTGTTCTTTGCCTCTGCGAATGCGCTTTGGCCGGGGCCGTGGGAATAAGTATAATCTTGTAGGTTGCATTCTCCGGCCTCATCGCAAATAGGGCAATCGAGCGGATGATTTATCAAAATAAATTCAAGAATTGCTTTTCGCGCTTCAACGGCTTTTGCGGAATTAACGTGTACCACCATGCCGTCTGTGACCTGAGTAGCACATGCGATTGCAAGCTTCGGCATCTTCTCGATTTCGACCAAGCACATCCTGCAATTCCCGGCAACCGACAAACCGGGGTGCCAGCAAAAGTGAGGAACTTCGATTCCAACTTGTGCCGCCGCGCGAATTACCGTAGTACCGTTTTCGACTTCAACACTTTTTCCCTTCCCGCTAACGGGATCTTCGACTATCGTTATCTTTGTCATTTCATTTTCACTTTTTATCTCAAAAACAACTTGATAGGTGTTTATACTTCATGAAGGAAGACTTTCAGCTTAGGATCTTTTCGACCGGAGTATATTCCAAATCAAATGCTTCGGCGACATGCTGGTACGTAATTTTGCCGTAAGCCATGTTCAAGCCGAGTTTGATTTCATTGTTCGATTTCACTGCCTTCTCCCAGCCCATTCCGGCAATCTCGATTGCGTAAGGAAGCGTGGAATTTGTGAGCGCAACTGTTGACGTGAAGGGAACCGCGCCGGGCATGTTTGCGACACAATAATGGAGAACACCATCCACGACGTAAGTTGGATTTTCGTGTGTGGTTGGATGGCAAGTTTCGATGCAGCCGCCCTGGTCAACTGAAACATCGACGATGACCGAGCCTTCTTTCATGTCCTTTAGCATTTCTTTCGTGACAAGTTTCGGAGCCTTCGCGCCCGGGATCAAAACCGCACCGATTATAACATCCGCTCGCATCACGGCTTTCCGAATGTTGTAAGGATTCGATGCGAGTGTCAAAACATTCCGCGGCATAACATCGTCTAAATAACGAAGCTTCTGCAAATTGCTGTCGAGAATGGCAACGCGCGCTCCGAACCCGGCTGCGATGCGTGCCGCATTTTGTCCGACAACTCCGCCGCCGAGAACGACCACATCTGCCGGCTCAACTCCCGGCACTCCGCCAAGGAGTACGCCTCTTCCGCCCATCGTCTTCTCAGCGTACTTCGCGCCTTCCTGTGGCGCCATCCTTCCGGCGACTTCACTCATAGGGATTAGAAGCGGAAGAGAGCCGTCCGACTTCTGGACTGTTTCATAAGCGATGCAGATAGCATTCGACTTCATCATTGCATCGGTCAACTCCTTGCTCGCGGCAAAATGAAAATATGTAAACACGATTTGATTTTTTTTAATCAGCTTGTATTCGGATTTTATCGGCTCTTTCACTTTCATGATCATGTCCGCCGAGTCATAAACTTCCGCGGCAGTCGTAATTATTCTCGCCCCAGCTTTGTTATAAAGCTCATCCGGAAATCCGCTGGCAAGCCCGGCGTTTTTCTCGACCATCACTTTATGTCCGTGTGCGGTAAATAATTCGACTCCTGCCGGAAGCAACGCGACACGATTTTCATTCGGTTTGATTTCCTTGAGTAGTCCTACGATCATTTCTTATTTTTCCTTTCTTGTCCCGAAGGAAGTCCTTCGGAGCCGGCGGGATCTCCGCCCGGCGTTATATTTTTGAGGAACTATCTTAAGGGAGGTGACGCCGTCCTTTGTAAGGTATTTCCTGGCAGCCTCCGCAATGTCAATATCTGTTACTTTTTCTATTGAGTTAAGCATCTCCGATACATCGGATCGTTCTCTGTAATAAAGTTCGTCTCTCGCGAAGAGTGATGCTCGATCCCAAAGATTCTCAAGGGAAAAAACTATGCCGGCTTTCAATTGAGCTTTCCCCCGCGCCACTTCTTCCTTGGTTGGACCATTCTTGACGAAGTCTTCTATTGTCTGGAGTATCCTGGCTTCTGCTTTGTCCGCATCATTTATTGCGGTGCAGGCATAAACTCCTAAGATTCCCGAATCGGCATAGGCAGAACCGTAGGAATAAATCGTGTAAGCAAGTCCATCTTTTTCTCTCACACTTTTATAGAGCTTTGAGCTTGATCCATCTCCCAAAATCACACCGACCATGGAAGCGGCATATCTCTCAGCATCTTTTAATCCCGGTGCACGAACGCTTAACAGGAGATGAGCC
>JBAPNE010000317.1:0-7290 GCA_049278975.1 Candidatus Kryptoniota bacterium | reverse complement strand
CGTCAGTGTCGTCCCTGTTTTCACAGAATTATTCGTGCTCAAAGTCTTCCTCGCCGGGCTTTTTTTCGTAATCTGTTCGATTATCCTTATAGAATCTCTCAAGATGGGTGAAAAACTCTCGAACCGAATTCATGTTTGGACACCGCTGAAAGGCATTATAGGAGGTGTAGTTCTCGTTGGCTTGACGTATCTCTTTTCAACCCAGTACCTTGGCCTTGGCCTTGAGACCGTGGAATCAACCCTCCGGGGAAACGGAACTGACTGGTATGCGTTCTTATTGAAACCCGTGTTCACCAGTATCACGCTAAGCTTTGGTGGGAGTGGTGGAATCGTGACGCCTATCTTTTTTGTCGGCTCAACAGCAGGAGTGACTTTTGCTCATCTCATGCATTTGGATGTGTCCACATTTGCAGCTATCGGTCTCGTGGCTGTCCTGGCGGGTTCAGCTAATACTCCAATCGCTGCAAGCATTATGTCTATTGAATTATTTGGCCCTGCCATTGCGCCTTATGCAACTCTGGCGTGTGTGGTCAGCTTTCTTATGACAGGACATCGAAGCGTTTATCCATCTCAAGTCCTATCAATTTCCAAATCGCCATTGCTTCAGGTGGAGCTTGGGAAAGAGATTGAGGAAATACAAGCGACACTGGATCTTAGAAAAAGGGGATTCATAAGTAGAATATTCCGGCTTCTCAAAAGGATTGAAGAGACCGTCAATAGAATTCAGAGTGGGAATGCTTCATCTAACGGCACAAGCGATGGCGCTCCCCCGGCTGATAAAAAATAATTGAGTTCGTTCCATAGTGCCCACCGCATGCGACGCAAGGACGCGAACATTCTTATTACTAAGTGAAGTAGGAAACTAATGTTATCGAATGCCGAAATAAAAAAACTCTCCGACTTGAAAGATCGTACGGGCAGGCGAGAGCAGGGTAAATTTCTCATTGAAGGTAAACGTGCCATTGAAGAAGCATTGACTGGTGAAGCAGCCATAAACATGATTGTTATAAGCTCTTCGATTAAACGCTCGAAATTTTCGGAAATACTCGGGATTACGGAAGAAAGGGCGATCTCAATCGAAGAAATCCCCACAATAAAATTTAGCAAGCTGTCTTCAACGGAGACAAGCCAGGGAATAATTGCTGTTTCGGATATTCGCACGTTCAGTTCTGATGGATTGGCGGCAAAGGTCCGCTCAAAGAAAAAATCGCTCGTTCTGCTTCTCGACCGCATTTCCGATCCCGGTAATTTGGGAACGATTCTCAGGTCCGCCGCATGGTTTGGAGTTGACGCTGTGCTGATTGAGGACGGAAGCGTCGATGTCTATAATCCCAAAGTCGTGCGGTCCGCCATGGCTGCAATTGCCGGGTTAGACGTGATTCAGGAAATTCATCTCAATGAAGAGATAACAAAACTCAAGTCGTTCGGTTTTACCGTTGTTGCTTCGAGTCAAACTGGAAAGAAAATTTACTCGCAATATATTTTTCCCCAGAAGACGTCTTTGGTCCTCGGATCTGAAGCGAATGGAATAGACAAAAACTTATTTCCGCTTTGCGATGAAAGCGTTTGCATACCGCGCGTCGGGAAAATGGAGTCGCTTAATGTTGGCGTGGCGTCATCGATAATCCTCTCGGAAATTATTAGGCAACGATCGGCGGCTAACACCTAACCCCAGCGTATCTTCCCGTACAAGTTTTCCATTAACGGTCACAACTCCTTCGAATGGATCTTGGTTAGTTAAGATATTTCCATCATGGAAATCATCAGACCAATTACTTAACTGCACAAGATTAGCCACCTGCTCAATAATAACCCTTTGGTTCATTCTCGCATATAAAATCGGTATTCAATATCGATAAAGAATCGGCATGTGCGTTGTACACTTTGAGTGACGTTGGAAATTTTAAGAAATATTTTGATCAGAAAATAAGAATACAAACAAGAATTGAGCGGTTCTGAAAACTCTTCAGAGGAATGAAGTATGGCTTCTGCCTTCAACTGCATATGATTACAAGTGCAATAAATGATAGCGATTTCGAAGAGAGACTAAGTTCAATGAAAGAGTAAGGCTATTGAAACAATTATTGCACTGAGAAAAATATAAGATGATGAATCAAATCAACAATAGTTCTTTCTATCATTCGTTAATGAAGATATTATCCGAGAACTGGAATAACTGCTTGACAGATAATTTTGATTTCGTGCGGTTCGGAAAACCTGAACGAGATATTATAGACGCACAAAAAAATCTTAATGAAATAGAACATTATCTGGATGAAATAGAGTCCATGTACTTCCTGTTAGAGGACGAGAGATCCAAAGAAATTTTATTGAGATTACTTGCATTTAAGATCCTCGGACATAGGAAAGTGAGATTACCTTTATCTCAGCCACTTTATTTTGAGACGACCGACAGATTATCACAATATATAAATAAAGAAAATAAGCTGGATGTTAAATTCCTATCTTCCTCGATACCTCTATATTATGCTGACTTAATAAATCTTAAGTTGCCGATTAAACTATTTACTACACCAAGAACTATTCTCACTCAATTCCTATTAAAACAATACGAGTACACGACGGATGAAATGATGGTCATTGGGGCACAGCCGGGTGACGTAGTGATCGATGGGGGAGCGTGCTGGGGAGATGCGACGCTTTTTTTTGCAGATAAAGTCAAAGAAAATGGGAAAGTATTATCCTTTGAGTTCATCCCCGACAACTTAAATGTATTCAATAGGAATATGCAATTGAATCCTTGTTTCACAAATACTGTGAAAATGATCGAACAGCCTTTATGGAGTGAATCAAATATTAAAACATATTATAGAAACATTGGACCGGGCAGCAATGTGTCAGTGCAAGAGTTTGATGGATATAATGGTGTAGTAAATTCGATTACGATCGACGATGTAGTATCTCAAGAGGAACTAACAAGTGTCGATCTGATAAAGATGGATATTGAAGGAGCAGAGCAACATGCGCTGAAAGGTGCGGAAAAAACTTTAAAACGATTCGCTCCAAAATTAGCAATAGCAATCTACCACAACATAAACGATTTTGCGAATATTATTCATAAAATCAATGACATGGCACTAGGTTACAAATTCTACCTAGGCCATTTCACAATTTTTCAAGAAGAGACAGTCCTATTTGCTGCAAAGCTATGACAGCCTTTGAACTTTTGAAAGATGATAAGCAATGAGAACAAAAGAAAATATGATGGACGTTGCCACTTTTAGAAGTGTATCCATATTCAACAAAATTCTACATGTTGGCCGTCTGCACATGTGTAAGTGGTGATGGGATATGATGGATACGAAACCAGTAGGTTGTGGACCTAATTTGCAGGGGTGATGCTATGGAAGAATTATTATTAGAAGCCGAGACATTGACACAAGTTATCGATGAGCGGATTTATGTGACAAGACCGAACTTACCCCCGCTAGAGAAGCTCTATCCAATGCTCGCTGCAATATGGGAGAGCAAAATA
The DNA here is from genome assembly GCA_049278975.1 of Candidatus Kryptoniota bacterium. Lineage (GTDB taxonomy): Bacteria > Bacteroidota > Ignavibacteria > Kryptoniales > JAKASW01 > JAKASW01. Next base: position 3,794 of record JBAPNE010000317.1, on the reverse strand, counting down.
GTCACCAATAATGGTCCTTTCCATAAGCGTTTCGAAAATGAATTGGCTAAATATCTAGAAGCGGAATATGTCAATCTATTTGCTAATGCCACACTCGCTTTAATTGTTGGCCTCGAAGCATTAAGAATCAGTGGGGAAGTTATTACGACACCGTACAGTTTCGTGGCCACAACTCACGCACTCCAGTGGAACGGTATCACGCCAGTCTTTTGCGACATAGACGAGAAGACTCTCAATATCGATCCTGATAAAATCGAGCCTTTAATAACGCCGAATACAAGCGCGATAATGCCTGTTCATGTTTACGGGCGTCCATGTGACACCGATAAAATACAAGCCATTGCCGACAAGTATGGATTGAAAGTTATTTATGATGCCGCTCATGCTTTCGGTGTGCGAGTGAAAGACAAGAATTTATTTTTGCATGGCGATATGTCAGTATTAAGTTTCCATGGTACAAAGCTATTTACGACCTTCGAAGGCGGGGCGATCGTTACAAAAGACGACAAGCTAAAAAAGAGGATCGATTACTTAAAGAACTTCGGTTTCGCAGATGAAGTTACAGTGGTGGGACCGGGTATCAATGGTAAAATGAATGAGTTACAGGCGGCGATAGGGCTGTTAGGTTTGGAAATTGTACAGGAAGAGATCGAAAAGAGAAAAATAATCGCGCGAACATATTTGGATAGCCTTGACGGTATTCGAGGCATAACTACTTTCGTTTTGCCTGATGATGTTTCGTACAACTACGCGTACTTCCCAATTCTTATTGATGGAAACGATTCTGGCGTAAGCAGGGACAAGATTTACGAAGGACTTAAGAAGCATAATATTTTTGCACGGAGATATTTTTATCCTCTTATAAGTAACATGCCGTCGTATAGGATCCTGCCAAGTGCTTGCAAAGAAAATTTGCCGACTGCAAATAAAGTTGCCGAGCAAATTTTGTGTTTGCCGATATACGGTGAATTAGAAATAAGAAGTGTCCGGTTTATCTGCAATTGCATCAAGAACATTCTGACGCGAGAGTGATGAAAATAGCGATAATGCAACCGTACTTATTCCCATACCTGGGTTATTTTCAATTGATCAACACGGTGGATAAGTTTGTCATTTATGACGATGTCAATTTTATAAAACGCGGATGGATCACCAGGAACAAAATTCTTCTGAACGGGAATCCACATTTATTTTCTGTCCCATGTATGAAGTTGAGTCAGAATAAGTTCATCAATGAGATAGTGTTAGGGCTGAATGATAAAGTTCTCAACAAATTAATGGATACATTCAGACATGCATATAAAAAAGCGCCGATGTTTGCTGATATCTACGAGTTATTAGAAGCAGCATTTATTTATGAAGACATGAATCTGGCAAATTTCTTAACTAATACGATTCGACTTGTATGCAATTATCTGGAGGTGGACACAAAGCTTTTGAGATCTTCAGCCGACTATACCGATAGCCGGGGCATTGGTAAGGAAGAGAGGCTCATTCAAATCTCCAAGAGTGAGGGAGCGGATCATTATGTCAATCCGGTCGGCGGGCAGGAAATTTACGACAGAGAATATTTCTCTCAGCACGGTCTGAAACTTTCTTTTATAAGAACTGACTTCAAACCATATGAACAATTTTCCAAAGAGTTCATCCCCGGTTTGTCAATCGTAGATATTCTCATGTATAACAGCAAATCGAGCGTAAAGGAAATGCTCGAGGACTATGAATTGTTATGAATCACTTAATGTACATGACTTTAAAATTACACACAAAAATTTACAGTAACACCAGAAAGGCGTGATCTTGAGGATCGTAGTAATAGCTTCCACGAACGGTGGAGTTCTCTCAAAACTATTAACAATAAAATATTTTAGAGAGAAAATCAGATGCGTCATATCGGATAGAGAATGCGGCGCAATAGAAGTTGCGGAAAAAAATGGTATTGAGACGAAGATTTTAAAATCACTTACTGGAGAGGAATTTTCTAATAGAATATTGAAGGAAATTGAAATTTCGGGAGTGGATCTATTCATCTCTTTTTATACCAAGTTGTTCAAAGGTCCTTTTATTAAGGAGACATACTCGAAGGTTATTAACATGCACCCCTCTCTACTTCCCGCCTTTCCGGGCATGGACGGCTTCGGCGATGCGATAAAGAGCGGAGTCAAATTCATTGGATCAACGATCCACTTTGTAGATGAAGGAGTTGATACTGGATTGCCAATTATACAATCTGCTATTCCATTTGATCGTAGCAAAACATTTGATGAGCTCAGGCATATGGTATTTGTGGATCAGTGCCGGACTTTGCTTCAAGTTGTAAAATGGTTTGAAGAAAAGCGGATCAAGATCATAGACAATAAAGTTGTTGTTGAGAAAGCGCTCTACGGGCAGGGATTCTATTCACCAAAACTTGACTTTGAAGATGCCATAAGTTTAAACGTCCCCGATCCAAACACCACCGTTGTCCCGAAAAATGAAATTCCAAATATAGACAATGAGAGTATTATTGATTTGAGATCGGGGACCAACCATCCCAACAGTTTGATATATAGTGAGATATTTAGAAATGCCTTGTTGACTGGAAAACTGGTCCATGGCCGCTCACAGCCGGGATTCGGCTTGAAAGGGAAATCACCGTTCGTTTTGGCGGCCGACAGCGGCGTAGAATATGGTATTGAAAAGCAGGGCATGATATTCGCAATCGAAGAAGTATTGTCGGAATATTATGAAAAGGTCAAACCAAAATCTGCCGCCGAATGGTTGGGACTCAGTCTGGCTGAAGACAATAAATTGACACAGTCACCTCCGTGGGCCGCAGTTTTTCCATGGAGAGCAAGAACGTTAGAATCATACCAACAAGCTTACGAAAAAGCGGCTTTGAAAGAAAACAAAGTTGTTGGAACGATGCTGGATATTACAAAAGGCTGGCTGTTCTGCGGACCTGTGAGCGCTGAGAAAATCAGAGTCGAGGCTATGAGGATGGAGTACGTCCTCAAGCAAATCTCCAAAGATGGTTATAAGCGGTCGAATTCCCAGGAAGGAGACGTCAAAGCAACTGCACTCGTCGATGATTCCGGCAAATGGCGGTGGTTGATAACGGCCGGTAATCATAGGGCTTCTGCTGCATCGGCGTTGGGCTATGACGAGATTCCGATTCGGGTAAATCTAGTCATCAGCAGAAGTCAGGTGAAATTCTGGCCTAATGTAGTAAACGGTTTATACAGCGAAGTGGACGCATTAAAAGTATTCGATTGCTATTTTGACGGGATTGCTCCTCCGGTAGCGCGTAATTGGTTATCGTTTGAATTTGCCAACAAAGGCATTGAATGTAAATAAGAGAGGCAGGGATTACTCTAATGTTGAATGAACAGGAAATAATAAGAGAATTAAACAGCATCTTGTTGAAAACCACAAGCACAGAAAAGCACAGGGGATACCATATTCTTCCGGAAAGAGTGGATATTAAAATTAAAGATGAACAGTTGAGGTCGAAACCAAAGTTTTACGAAAAGGAGAGGATGGCTTTCATCAGATCCAGGGTTGAGTTTCGCAACAAGTCTATATTAGACATTGGATGCAATGTAGGTTATTTCCTTTTTGGCGCATTGGATGATGGCGCTGCAAGCGTTACGGGGTATGAAGGGAAGGTGCTCTGTAATGAGTTTGTTGAAAGTGCGGTTAAGTTGTTGCTCGAGGAAAAAAGGTTTAAGCTCATAAAGGGGTATTATGATTTTTCAACACATAATAAAAAGTATGACATTGTCATCCTCCTGAACGTGCTTCATCATGTAGGG
>JBAPNE010000316.1:0-12851 GCA_049278975.1 Candidatus Kryptoniota bacterium | reverse complement strand
CATATCCCTTGTTCAATCTTACGAGAGCAGAGTAGTTGTAAATCAATACCGTGTCGGTCTCGTGGCTGCATGGATCATACCCCATCTGCTGATTCACGTATGCCCCTAAATTCATATTTATCGTATTGTATCCATGCCTGTGCAGGGTATACAAGAAAAAGAAAACTGAGTCAAGAGACGATTGTTTCGATGCTACGACGGTAAAAAAATTAATTGTATCTGGCAATAAGCCTACGTTGGATAAAATAAACGGCGTTATCTTTCGCCCGTTCCCCGTGCTGTCATATCTAGCAAGAATTAAAATGTCGCCCATCACGGAATTTGTGCCGGATGTTTCAGGAATATCGACATGATAAACCCTAATGGTTTTCCATTTCGCCTCTTCGTCACCAACGCTGACTTCGACCCGGTACTCGCCGCTTGTTATTGCAAACGATTGCAGAAAGGCATCGTAAGAATTATTGTTTGAACCCGGGTATGTGTTCTCCATGATTGTTCTGTCGATTTCTTTTGTAACCGGATTCTCGTCATTTCTTATTAGGCGAATTACACAAACATACGATGCGCGATAAGAACTGCCCTGCTTCTCGTAATTCAATCTCGATTTTTTTACACTCACATAAACATCGAGACGATTGCCGGTCGCGGAACCAGTTTGCGATGATGAATCCGGGGACCAAAATAATCTCGCATCGAAAGTCGGTTGGCTCGCTTTTGAAATCGCATAATCATAGAAGCACTGGTAAGCATTTGCTCCAGTTTGATCACCGGCGCTGCAACCACATAGCAGGAATACAGCCAGAACAAAAAGACCAGTGGCGCAAAATATCCCGTTCTTAAAACTCGTCGCTCTCAACACGTGCAATGTCTGCACCGAGTCCTCTCAATTTTTTTTCTATATCTTCATAGCCGCGATCCATGTGATAAACACGCAGCACCTCTGTAGTACCTTCTGCGATGAGCCCGGCAAGAATTAATGACGCACTCGCTCGCAGATCCGTTGACATCACTTTCGCACCCTTAAGTGACTTAACCCCTTTAACAATCGCAACGTTCTCCTTTACTTCGACATCCGCACCCAGTCGTACCAGTTCAGGAACATGCTTAAACCTATCGAAGTAAATTGTTTCAGTTATTACTGAAGAGCCCGTCGCGTGTGACATCAAAGCAATCCACTGTGCTTGCATATCTGTCGGAAAACCCGGATACGGCGCAGTAGAAACGTCAACCGGAAGGATTTTTTCAGCGGCTTCAACCGTTATCGAATTTCTGTCGCAATCAATCTTTGCGCCCGCTTGTTCAAGTTTTGAGAGAAGTGATGAAACATGCGAAGGGTCACAATTCGCCGCAGTAATTTCTCCGCCAGCCATGGCGCCCGCGATTAAAAAAGTTCCTGTCTCTATTCTGTCGGGGATGTTTTTGAAATCTGTCGAATGTAGTTCAGCCACACCTTCGATAGTGACAGTGGAACTCCCCAGGCCTTCGATTCGTGCTCCCATTTTCTTGAGAAACTCACCAAGTGCTGTGACTTCAGGCTCAAGCGCGGCATTACCAATAACCGTCGTTCCTTTCGCAAGAACAGCAGCCATCATAATATTGGCAGTTGCGCCGACACTTGACACGTCGAAGTTTATTCGTGCACCGGTCAATCTCTTCGCCTTGGCGATTATGTAGCCGGAATCGAAAGCTATCTGAGCACCGAGTCTCTCCATTCCTTCGATATGCAAATTAATCGGGCGCGGACCCCATGCACAGCCACCCGGCATCGATACCTTTGCATATCCATACTTACCGAGAAGGGGGCCCAAAACGTAAATCGACGCGCGCATTTTTTTCACCTGCTCATACGGTGCTTCATATTTATTTATGTCTGTCGTATCTATCGTTTGAACTTTTTCTTTTAAAGATACTTTCGCACCAAGCGTCTCCATAAGCTGTGCCATGGTTGCAACGTCTCTAAGGTCTGGAGTGTTATCGATCCTGAATTTGCCGGGTGCAAGCAGCGCTGCCGGCATCAAGGCAAGAGAAGCATTCTTTGCGCCGCTGATCTCGACCTTCCCGGAAAGTTTCTTTCCACCGTGGATTACAAATTTATACATAAATCTTTAATAGCTTCTCAAAAATTTACGCAAGGCTTTCTTTAATATATCGCCTTGTGGCAAACAAAGTTGAAAACAACCCCAACAAAGTTGCGACACCAACAATCGCGACATAAAACTCGGGAGGGGGTAAAGTTTCAGCGATGATATTTTCCTGAATCAATATAACAGCGGCCTTCATCAAGCCATAAATTACAACCGCTGCTGTTATTCCGCCGGTGAAACCTTGTATCATTCCACCAAGCAGGAACGGCATTCTCACAAAACTTCGTGATGCACCGACCAACTTCATTGCGTCTATAATGCGTCTCCTGTGCGAAATAGCCAAGCGCATCGAATTGTAAACGAGAAATATCGAAAGCAAAACTAGCGTGCCGCCAAATCCACTGACTATCCCATAAAAAAGTCTAACCCGCTTGTCGATGAGCGTCAATAAAATTTTTCTATATTTGACCGATTCCACACCTGGAATCTTTTCGACGGCCGCGGCTATCTTCCCCACATCATGCGAATTCTTGCTTTGATCGTTTATAAAAATCCGAAACGAGGCAGGCAATGGATTAAATTCGAGAACAGATCTTATGTCCTGCCCGAATTCTTTTTTGAAAATGTCCGCTGCGTCTTCTTTGCTTACGAATTGAATCCTGCTCACGCCCTGAGTCGCCAAAAGATTACTCTTGACTTCCAGAATTTGACCTGACGACAACGAATCTGATAGGAAAGCCTCGATTTCAACTTTCGCTTTCAAGTAATTCAGAAATTTTTCCGCCTGGAGCGACGTGATGTAAAAGCTGCCCAATAATGTGAATGCAAGAGCGACCATGATGATTGAAAAGAATGCGCTGAGCTTCGCTCGCCCTAATCCGTGGAAGGCTTCTCGCAATACGAACCAGAACCTTCTCACAATACCGTTCTTCCGGATTTATAACTGCCGACAAGTTTTACATGAGGACAAATCTCGCGCAAATGCTCGATGGCGTTCGCCTGCTTTTGATCATTGATGCCCCCCTTTGACTCGACAAAGAACTCGTAATCCCATGGCTTCCGGACAATCGGTATAGAGTCAATAGACAGAAGATTAATGTCACGTATCGCAAAGACGCTTAACACTTTGTGCAACGCACCCGGTTGATTTCTCAGTCCAAACACCACCGAAGTCTTATCTGCGTCTGCAGGGACAAAATACTTCCTCGAAATAATCATGAATCTAGTAAAATTGTGTCCATCACTCTCCAGATGCTTCTTCAGAACGACAAGTCCATAATCCTCCGCAGCGGCTTGACTTGCTATCGCTGCAATGCTTGCGTCATTAGTTTCAGAAACATACTTCGCAGCTCCCGCGGTATCATAATATTCTATTCGCTTCAATTTAGTTTCACGAATAAATTTTCTGCATTGGAGGAGTGCCTGCGGATGCGAATAAACCTTTTTTATCGAAGACAACTTCGCTCCATGAATTGCAAGAAGCGAATGTGATATTTTCAGTTTTATCTCTCCGACTCCGAACACGGGCTCTTCATCCAGCAAATTAAAAACCTCTCGAATCCCGCCGCCAAGCGTGTTCTCGACGGGCACGATGCCGCTATCCACTTTCCCAATTGCCACAGCATGGATTGCATCTGCAAAAGTGTTGTATGGAACAAGCTCGATATTTTCTTTGGAGAAGAAATGCTTTGCAGCGATTTCGCTGTAAGCTCCTTTCTCGCCCTGAAATGCTACACGATTTTTTCTCATTGTCTCAGAAATTAGATTCGTCTTTCCATAATGTTATCTGCCATGGTGCCAACGAAGATGTTCTGTCCAATTCAAAATATGCATTGCCGTCCACTTCTTCGATGTCAGCAGGATTAAAAGACACGGTAAGCGTAAACTCAAGTGTGGCGGTAGCATGTAGTGAATCAGAGCTGCTGTCCGAATAGACATTCCAAATCAAATCAAGCCTATTCACAAGCTGGAACATCGCATACGTTGACCTCATCTCGTCGTCTCTTCCCCACGCAACAGGGACATTATTGTCGTAGTCCCAATAAGTAAAAGTAAAATTCGGGCCGATCAGTTTTGTGTAAACGCTCGTGTCCATAAAAGTATATGCGTAAACAAAATTTTGGAATACTCCATCAATAGTTTTTTGATCGGATAAAATACCACCGACCGTTTGTTCCTGCGTTGCCAATTTCGGCGCAAAAATATTTTCGCAACTCATAAAAAGAAAAGCCAACGAAACAATCGCCCACTTCATGGATTTGCCTGGGCTTTCAAGTCGCTCCATGTTAAGCTAGTGTCGCTCTTTGAATCAATCCAACGATAAATCGACCAGTTCTGGTTTTTGTCATGGCCTAAATAGAATTGCAAACTACCCTGCACCAAAGGCTGGTAACTTTTGTTTGGCCAAAGAAGGGTGTAGTTTGCGCTGAAAAAGACTGAATCGCTGCTTAACGCGTTAAAATTTTGTGAAGATAATGTGAGAGCAGGGCTTGCGCTGCTCGACGACTGAATGATGAGATTGTTGAAGTAAGTTTGCTCCGAGTTTTTGTCCCAATATTGAAAAATTGGTTGAATCGCATCGGATGATGGAACAAACGAATATGTCCTGCCGCCAAAGCTGCTGTCGGATAGACATGAGAGATAGTTATCTACATTCATATCGGCAATCGCGTTGATTAGATTTTGTACCACGATACTTGCAGACGTCGCCGGAATAAAATTCGATTGTCCTTGCTGGGGCGGCTGAGGTTGTCGCGTTTCAAATAAATCGCACCCCGAAATCATGGTGAGCATTACTATTAGGATTATGTATGACCTTATCATTCGACAACAACCCGCCCCTCCAATGCTCTAACCAGAGTAGCTTCATCCGCAAACTCCAGGTCGCCGCCGACCGGAACCCCGCGAGCGATTCTTGTTACTTTGATTCCAAGTGGCTTCAACAAATTGCCGAGATAAATTGTCGTTGCCTCGCCTTCAACATCCGGGTTCATCGCCAAAATAATTTCGCTGACTCCGCCGCTGAGCCGGTTAAGCAGTTCTTTCACTTTCAAGTGTTCAATGCTAACTCCGTCGAGCGGACTCAACGCACCTCCTAACACGTGATAAAGTCCATGAAATTCGTTCGTCTTCTCAAGCGCGAGAACATCGCTCGGATCCTCCACTACACAAATTCCGGTGTGGTCACGGTTCTGATCGGAGCAAATCGAACAGGGATCTTTTTCCGTTATGTTCCAGCAAATCGAGCAATATCGTATTTTACGTTTCACTTCAATGATTGCAGCAGCCAGACGATTCGCATCCTCATTATTTGTTTTCAGCAAATGAAGAGCAAGCCGCTGAGCTGTCTTCCTTCCGATCCCTGGCAGTTTGCTTAACTCGCCGATTAATATTTCAAGTGCTTGAGAAGTATAAATCATTTAAGAAATTCCACCGAATTTAAAACCGGGAAGCATTGAAAGCAGACCACTGGCATTTGCACCAAGATGATCCGCCGCCAACTTTTCCGCTTTCTCCAAAGCACTGTTGACAGCAGCCGCGACAAGGTCTTCGACCATTTCTTTATCCTGAGATTTTATCAGATCGGGCTCGATCTCTATTTTCAAAATCTCTCTTTTTCCATTCGCCGTCACTTTAACCATTCCGCCGCCGGCGTCTCCAATAACGCTCATGTTCTCAAGCTCGCTCATCGCCTTGTCGATATTCTTTTGCAACTCAGAAAGCATCTTCTGCATATTTCCAAAGTCATTCATCTAAACTAAACTCCTTTATAAAATATACTTTTCAAAACCCGTTGTTCAAATAACAGTGCGAAAAAGCTTTTTATCAATTTAGCTAAGATATATCAATCGTAATCAAAAGATTAAATTGCCAAGTCCATACTGTTGATCATGATTTTCTCTCGCGCAATTGTTTAATACGAGCATGCCTCATGCAGCATCGTAATAAGAAATACTATTTAGAAGCGGCGAAGGCAATATTTGCGCAACTTAACACTGTTTGTAGTTACAATTTTTCAGCAAAGTACAAAATCAATTTCGTGCCGTTCCATGTTCACGCGCAAGACTTTCACACGGACCCGATCGCCAAGCTGGTACACCTTGCCGCTCCGCCTTCCCTTCAATTGGAATTGCCCCGGAATAAAGGTGTAATAATCGTCCATCTCTCTCACGTGGACGAGGCCTTCAACCAACAACTCATCGACCTCGACAAACATTCCAAAGTTAGTGATCCCCGCGACCGTTCCATCAAAGTCATCGCCAACATGTTCCAGCATATATTGGACTTGTTTTACTTTGACCGATTCACGCTCGGCTTCAACGGCGCGGCGTTCTGCTTCGCTGGAAGATTTGCAAATAACGGGAAGCATTTTCTTCATGTTTTGAATTTCAGAAGATTCATTTCCCTTGTCGTAAGCATTCAAGAGTCTGTGAACGACAAGATCCGGATAGCGCCTGATTGGAGAAGTAAACTGAGTGTAATATTTGAAAGCGAGCCCGTAGTGGCCGATATTTTTTTCCGAGTAAATAGCTTTTGCCATCGAGCGGAGCATAATGTCGTTTATCAAATATTCTCCCGGTTTTCCCTCTACCGATTGAAGAAGCTTCTGAAGCTGCTTCTGACTTACTGTACCATCATAATTCAGGTTGTAACCGAAATGCGAAACGAACACCGCCAACTCCCTGATTCTTTCCGGATCGGGTGCATCGTGGACGCGGTAGAGAAACGGCTTTGCTTTGACTCCATGCTTACCTATGTGTGTCGCAACGGTTTTATTTGCCAGCAGCATGAATTCTTCAACGAGCTTGTGGCTATCGAGTCGCAATTTCTTGATTATCTCTACCGGCCTCCCAAGCTCATCAAGCACAAACTTTGCTTCCGGTAAATCGAAGTCGATGCTGCCGGCGCGGCTTCGAAGCTTCGTCAGTGTTTGCGCAAGTTTGTTCATCCCGATAATTGCCTCAACATAATCGCCATGGCGCGTATCTATAATTTGTTGAACTTCTTCGTATGTAAATCTTCTCTTGCTGCGAATTACCGATTTCGCAAATTTGTAATCTAAAATTTTACCGCTCGGGTTAATGTTCATTATTACAGAATACGTTAGCCTGTCAAGATTCGGATTCAAGCTGCAAATCTCGTTTGAGAGTTCATGAGGCAGCATCGGAATCACGCCGCTCGTCAGATAAACGCTTGTTCCACGTTTGTATGCTTCTGCATCCAGTGCACTTCCAGGTCGTACATAGTGACTCACATCGGCAATGTGCACACCCAATTCATAAACATCGTCCGCAATTTGTTTCAGCGAAACCGCATCGTCAAAATCCCTCGCGTCCTCAGGATCGATTGTGAAAACCATATCTTCTCTCAAATCAAGCCTGCCTGCAATTTCTTCCTGCGGAATTTCCTCAGGGATTGACTTTGCCTCTCTCAGTACGTCATCAGGAAAACTCTTTCGAAGATCAAATTGTGCCGCGATACTTTCCAACTCAACATTTGGTTCGCCAGCGTTTCCGAAAATCGAAATAACTTCCGCAGAATATCCTACGTACTTATCGACTGACAGCTTTGCCAAAACTTTGTCGCCTTCCTTTGCACCGTTCAGTTTCTTTCTGGAAACATCTATGGATGGCGGAAGGTTTTTATCGCGCAACAACAATTTAAATGCACTCCCGACTCTCTCAATCGTTCCGACAATTCTCTTTTCCTCACGTTCCAGTACCTCGACGACCTTGACAACGACCACCTTGCCTTTTCCGCCGACTGCCTTGATGCTGACCCTGTCTCCTGGTTTGGCATCTCCTAACCCGTTCGATGAAACCACGAATTGAATTTTGCTATCGCTGCCGAGAGCTGGTTTCTCGGGAATGAAAAAAATATTTTCGTTTCGCCCAAGATTTAGAAATCCGATTGCTGTATCAATCGTTTTTGCGGAGCCGAATTTTCTTCTGCCGCTTTCCTGAACCTCACCTTTCTGATCAAGCTGCCGGAGAGCTTGCTTTAATCTTGCGTATTCATGCTCGGAAGTGTACCCCAACACTTTTGCGAGCTCCCGCTTTTTAAATGTCGACAGAGGATTCCGTTTCAGAAAGCTCTGAATTTCCCTTTCAATATCGTCGACTTTTTTCGATCTAGTTTTGTGTAAAGTTTTTTTCATATTCATCCTTAAACTTCACGACAGCATTTGCTATTCCTCTTGCTATCGCTTCCTGTCCATTTTTGCTTCTCAAATATTTTTCCTCTCCCGGATTCGATAAATACCCGCTTTCGACCAGAACCGCCGGCATAGACGCACCGACAAGCACATAAAAGCCTGCCTGGCTGACTCCGTTATCCGCGACTGAAGCTATTGAGGAAACATTATCTTCGATTAACTGCGCCAGCTGCTCCGAATATTTGACATAAGCACTGTGTGCCATGGTTGTCAAAATCATATTGTCTTCATCATAAGTTTGGTATTTCTTTTCATAATCGTTCTCATATTTCGCCGCGGCATTTTCTTGTGCAGCAATTCGAATCGCTTCATCCGTTCTGCCCGGACGGAGAAAATAAGTTTCGAGTCCGTTCGTCGAGTTCGGTTTATGAGGCATTGAATTGCAGTGAATGCTGATGAAAAGTTTTCCACCGGCTTCATTCGCTATTTCGCCGCGTTTATCCAATTCAATAAACTCATCATCATCACGCGTCATGACAACTTTAACTTTCGGCAATCTTCCATTTATCGCCTTCTTCAAATCTTTAGCGATTGCCAGTGTAACACTTTTTTCCATCGTCCCCCTGAAGCCGATTGCACCGGGATCTTCCCCGCCATGGCCTGGGTCAATCACGACAACGTCAAATTTCCAATTCTTTTTCTCGTCCTCAAGTTGTTTCTTGATCTCATCGGCGGCAATCTGCTTGACATCAGCCTGAGAATAGAGCGCCACAACCAAAGCATTAGCAGTGCTGTCGATAAAGATTTGCTGTGAAAGATATTTATGTTTCAATTTGAAACTAAGCTGTACCGAATTCGGGTTTTGAATTGCAAAAACACTGGAATAGATATCCGTTGGCGGAAGCGAACTTAATTTGCTCATATCGCCGGTTGCAGGCATGATTGTGATATACAAAGTGTTTTCCTCGCCAATTTCAGCTTCGTAGGCACTCGGCAGATTCTGCATCGCTATCTGCACAAGTGCTCCGTTCGCTTTTTCTTCGGCTTGCACGCCGCTTATGAATGATGGCGCAACATTCGCAGCCGTAAAATCAAATTCTCCTTTCGCTTCATTGAATGTAAGTGTACCATGAAGGATGAGAGAAAAATAATCCTTCACAAAATTAGCGGGCATATATAATTTCCCGTTTGCCGATAGAATCGGCAGCGGCAACTGATAAATTTTTGACTCACCACCGGTCGAGACGACTATGAAATCATTGTCAGGCGTAAAGAGGATGCTGCCATATTCCGAATAAACATCTAACTTTCCTGTCGATTGCAAAACAAAATCATAAAGTCCAATGTTCTGCGATAAGTCGACCAATGACAAATAGGTATGATTCAAATCTACAAATCCCCCAATGTAGGAAGTTGAGTCGCCAAATTTAAGTACCATGACTTTGGGCTGCGCAAAGAGAGAACTCGACAAAAAGAAAAGAAGGAAAAATAGGCTTGATATCCGCAATCTACAATGAGAAATTTTCGTCCGTGCTTTCACTTTTTATCCATCACTTTTTTCATTCGCCTTTCCTCAATTCGATTCCATATAGAAACAAGGGAACATCATATTTGACGGGATCGATTGGATCAAGTTGCTTGAGATTTTCGGTAATCTCGACGGCAGTTTTCCAATTGTCAGTTCTTCTCTTTGTCAACTTCAACCTCCTTGCCGCTCTTGAAACATTTACATCAAGCGGGATAATGAGTTTGTCCGTGCCCAGCCAATCATAGAAACCGAAATCAATTTCGTCTTTGCGCGTCATCCACCTCAAGAACATGTTCATTCTTTTGCATGCACTCCCTTGCTTCGGACTTGCCAGCAATGCGCTTGCACGGGGAGTCAATCCACCGCCGAGTTGTGACGGGATTTCAAAGGCTTTCATTTCTTCAAGCAGACCCGTCAAAATATGATACACTCCATGATTGATGATCACATCACTATTTATTTTTTGTTGTATCGCGTTCCTAATCGTACCACGACGCTTTAGGAGTGACTTCAGCGCAAACAATATTTGGACAATGTCATTCCCCGTTATGTTCTTGTATGCGAACTGGACATGACCGTCCATTTTTTTAAGAAGCCAGACATAATCAAAACTCTTGATTGCATTGTAAGGCGATTCCCCAAGCTCGTTAAATATTTTTTCTAGCGACCGAATTATCGCGTACCGCGGTCCGATGGCAAATATCGCTGCGATGAATGCAGCCACTTCAATATCGTTTTTATCCTTAAACTTCTTTGGAAACCAAATCGGATCGGAGAGATAAAAATCCTTAAGCGAGTTATTGACCTGGTGGGATTCAAAAATCTTCTGAAGATACTTCAGACCTTGCATACTGGTACATCACAACTCATTTCATAAGCTTCTCTAATTCTCATTTCGTCCTTGTCGGAACGGCGGGATTTGAACCCGCGACCCCTTGCACCCCAAGCAAGTGCGCTACCGGGCTGCGCCACGTTCCGTCCGACTAAAATTAATCTTTTTGGCTGACTCAAACAATGTAAGTCATGGAAAGAAAAACAAACAGGGAATCTATTTCATGCCTTATCGGAAAGTCGCTGGACAAGATCGTTTAGAAATGCACGCGTTTCATACAAAGTCTGCTTCAAGTCTTGCGGCGAATTCTTCCCCTTCCCAGTCTCGATGTCAACAACCTGGCCTGAAACTCCATTTGACCTTGCACCCAAAACTTTTTTTGCCCCATCAATTGTGAAACCATCTTCACGAACGAGCCGCTTAATATCAAAAACCAAACTAATATCTTTATTGGTGTAAATCCGATTCCCGGCTCTGTTCTTTGCTGGATTCAATTCGGGAAATTGAGATTCCCAATAACGCAAGACATGCTGCTCAAGCCCCGTTATGCGGCTCACTTCGGAGATGGAGTAATAAAGTTTTTTAAACTCGAAATCCTTCATCTGCCGAAAGTATAACACATTATACCGATAATTGCAAATTGTTTTTAGGTGATTCGTGTAAGTTTTTAATTTGGAATTCGGGGTCAGTGATAATAAATTATTTCCAAAGCGCCTGTAGCTCAATTGGATAGAGCAACAGACTTCGGATCTGTCGGTTGGGGGTTCGACTCCCTCCAGGCGCACGAGAATGGAATGATGCCCTGCGCAAATATCTCTCATAAGTATGTCCTGTCAAAATAGTTTATGTGTCGGAATGGGTAAGAGCTGGGGATATTGAAAAGACCAATAAGATAGATAGAAAAATGCTGAAGGGATAAGTGAATGAAAATCCTCATTGCAGATAAACTCTCGGATAAGACAGTATCGGCATTGCAGAAATTTGGGATGGAAGTTTCGGTGAATGCAGAACTGACTGCAGACAATCTTCCACAAGCTATTGGGGAAGCAGATATCCTCGTCGTTCGTTCAACAAAAGTCACATCAAAAACAATCGAGTCGGCACAAAATCTTTCTCTCATCATTCGTGCAGGAGCCGGAGTAAACACCATAGACCTCGCTGCCGCTAACTCACGAGGCATCTACGTCTCAAATTGTCCCGGGAAAAATACAGAAGCAGTTGCCGAGCTTGCGATTGGACTCTTAATTGGCGCAGACCGACAAGCTACAAATGCAACCTGCGATTTGCGAAATGGATCCTGGAAAAAGAAGGAATACAGCAAAGCACGAGGACTCAAAGGCCGCACACTCGGAATCATCGGTTTGGGAACAATCGGGAAAGCTGTTGCCAGGCGAGCTCAAGGCCTTGAGATGAAAGTAATTGCATGGTCAAGAAGTCTGACAAAAGAAGCTGCGGAACAACTTAACGTGACACACGTTCCTGACTTGAAGACACTTGCACAACAATCGGATGCGGTCAGCATCCATATTGCTCACAAAGAAGAGACTCATCATTTAATCAACAAGGCTTTTTTCGATTGCATGAAAATCGGAGCAATCTTTATAAACACATCAAGAGGAGAAGTCGTGGACACGCAAGCTTTGAAGAATGCAATCAGAACAAAGAAGCTTCGCGTAGGTCTCGACGTGTTTGAGAATGAACCAACAGGAGGTGAAGCTCCATTCGCGGATACAGAGCTTGCAGGTATGGCCATAGGCACCCCTCATATCGGAGCATCAACAGACCAGGCATCTGAAGCAATTGCCGACGAAGTGGTCCGGATTGTTAAATCATTCCAGGAAACAGGTGTACCACTAAACACAGTCAATATCAGGGCACGCTCTTCTGCGACACAGTCGCTCGTGGTTCGCCACTACAATCGCATCGGAGTCCTTGCAGGAATTTTGGACAAACTCCGAAACAGCGGTATCAATATCGAAGAGATGACAAATATAATTTTCGAAACGTCGAAGGCTGCCTGCTGCACATTGCTGCTCGACGGTGCACCATCAAATGCGGTCCTGAGCGAAATGCAGAAAGACAAAGACATAATTGAGGTGGCTCTTAAGCCTCTCTTGTAGCTCTCGAATCACCAATACACGTAACTCCCCTGTCCCATGATATCGGTGCAAAAACCTATTTTTCAGATAATGAACGTGAGTCAAAATCAAATGAAGGCACGGACTTGCCCCCACCTCCGTCGTCCTCCGAATG
>JBAPNE010000315.1:0-5002 GCA_049278975.1 Candidatus Kryptoniota bacterium | reverse complement strand
CGCTGGAGGTGTTAAGATGTTGATCTCTGTTGGCGGTGCCGATAGCGGCCCAAGTTTTTCTGTTGCGACTGCCGACTCGGTGAATCGTGTAAATTTTATCAACAGTGTAGCAACCTTCCTGGAATACAATAGCTATGATGGTATAGATATCGATTGGGAATCTCCATCGGACTCAGCGGACGAGGCGCAACTAACTTCGCTTATTCAAGGGCTGCGGGCTAAGTTCAATCAGCTTGATTCATCATGGCTGATTACGATGGCTATCCCGCCGACAGCCAACTTCAGCAGTTATTTTGATTATCCGCAATTGACAAGCTATGTCAATTGGTATAACGTCATGTGCTATGACTTTGTAGGATCATGGTGCACCTACACCGGACATGATTCCCCCTTATATTACAATACTCTGGATCCTAATGCGGGAGCGGATTCTAATTCTGTTTTATATTTATATGATGTGGGGAGAGGCATACCGAAGAGTAAGTTAGTTATAGGAGTTCCTTTTTACGCCGATCAATTTAATGCGCCGGGTTTATTTCAGAAATTGACAAACAATTCTGTTCCAAATGTGTTCTACGCAGACATAGTGACCGATATTGACTCAGGCTGGACCTATCATTGGGACAATATGTCGGAAGTTCCGTGGTTGGAGAATCCTGCTCAAACGGAGTTCATCACATACGAGGACACAAATTCAATTAAGCTGAAGGTTCAATATTGTGTCAGGCAGCAGCTCGGCGGGATCATGATTTGGGAGATAACTCAAGACTTATATAATGGTACTCAACCGTTGCTTGAGACTATGGGCAGAACTTTGAAACAGCTTACATCGGTTACCCCGGGACCGACAGTCGTTTCCAGTTACAAGTTGTATAACAATTTTCCGAATCCGTTTAATCCAACGACGGTGATCAGCTACCAGCTTTCTGCGAACAGTTATGTTATGTTAAAAGTTTATGATGTTCTCGGACGAGAAGTGGCAACGCTTGTGGATGGACAGAAATTATCGGGAAAGCACGAAGTGAATTTTGACGGCAACAAACTTTCAAGCGGCGTGTATTTCTATTCTTTGGCAGTCCGAACGGATCGCTCGGGGGCAGGAAGTTTTTCCCAAACGAAAAAGATGTTGCTTATTAAATAGTGTGAAATGGTACGCGGATAATAATTGTTACAGCGCATAAGCATTCCGTGGCATAATTCTTGTGAAAGGTATTTTGCATGGCTGGTAGTACTGTAAAGAAAATTAGTCCCGCATTTTGGGTCCCAACACTTTATACGGCAGAGGGCTTGCCGTTTGTCATTGTGAATGTCGTATCAGTTTTGATGTATAAAAGCTTCAGCCTTATGTTGAAGAGCAAAGGGCTTCCGGAAATACCAGACAGCCAGATTGCCTTGTTTACTACGATTGTCGCGTTGCCGTGGATGCTGAAACCTTTATGGGGACCGTTTCTTGAAATGTTCAAGACAAAAAAATACTTTGTCGTTGCGACACAGTTCTTCGGCGGAATTTGTTTCGGGCTCTTAGCTCTCACTCTCCAGCTTCCGACGTTCTTTCAGTGGTCATTGGTGTTGTTCGCTATCATCGCGTTCAACGCTGCCACTCACGACATAGCCGCTGATGGTGTGTACATCAATGCTCTTTCGCCGAGGGACCAGGCAAATTTTATCGGCTGGCAGGGTGCATTTTATAATGTCGGGAAGGTACTTTCGCAGGGTGCATTTGTTATACTCGCCGGACATCTGGAGGGAACTATTGGAGTCGTGAAGGCATGGACGATCGTCATGGCGATGTTCGGAGTACTTCTCATCCTTTTTAGCCTGTACCATGTAAAAATGCTTCCGACCGGTGGAGCATCGGGGCACGTGAAGACAGCGAAAGAAATCGGGGACACTTTCTGGGATGTGGTCAAAACATTTTTCAGCAAGAAATACATTTGGTGGGGAATTATCTTCCTCATTCTGTACCGGTTTGCAGAAGGGCAGGCAATAAAAATATTTCCGCTCTTCATGCGCGCTACTCGCGAGCAGGGTGGACTTGGTTTGTCAACCGAGCAGATTGGATTTCTCTACGGGAGTTTTCCTCCGTTCGCATTCATACTTGGCTCTGTTCTGTCGGGATACTTTACAGCCAAGCGTGGGCTGAAAAAATCCCTGTTCACCCTCTGCGCTTTGTTCAATATTCCATTCGCTGCATACGCGTTTCTCGCAATATCTCAGCCATCGAGTTTGCTGATCATCGGAACGGCGGTTGTGTTCGAATACTTCGGATACGGCTTCGGATTTGTCGGGCTGACACTTTTCATGATGCAGCAAATTGCGCCGGGCAGGTATAAGATGGCACATTACGCTTTCGCGACGGGGTTCATGGCTTTGGGGTACAACATACCTTCGATGTTGAGCGGTTACCTCAGCGATTTTATGGGTTACAAGCACTTTTTTGTCTGGGTTCTGTTTGCAACGATTCCATCGTTCCTGGTAACATGGTTCGTGCCGTTCAGAGAAATAGAACCGGAGCCGGAAGCAACAGTGGCAACAGAATAGACTAATGGTTAAATCTAAAATTTAAATTCAAACTTTTAGGGATTATTTAATGCGTTATGGTCGTTTTGATAATAAAAACAGAGAATATGTAATTGAGCGCCCTGATGTTCCTGTGTCATGGACAAACTATTTAGGTGTAAAAGATCTTTGCACGGTAATTTCTCATAATGCCGGGGGGTATTCTTTTTACAAATCTACCGAGCACCACCGTGTGACACGGTTCAGGCAAAATGGCGTCCCGCTTGACAGGCCCGGGCATTACGTTTACCTTCGCGATGATGAGACAGGCGAATACTGGTCATTGTCATGGCAGCCCGTCAGCAAGGATTTTAAGAAGGCGAAATACACGTGTCGCCATGGTTTGTCTTATTCTAAGTTCCAATGCGACTACCGGAATATAGAAGCCGAGCAGCTTGTTTTCATCCCGATCGAGGATGACGTCGAGCTTTGGGACGTGAAAATTAAAAATAAAGGTAAGAAGCGCCGCAAGTTGAGCGTATTCTCGTATCTTGAATTTTCGTTCCATCATGTCGAGATAGACAACCAAAACTTGCAGATGAGTCTTTATGCGAGCGGCTCAAATTACAAAGACGGCATCATAGAATATGACTTCTTTTACGAGCCGTGGACATACCATTTTTTCGCCTCTAATTTTGATCCTCACAGCTATGATTCTGTTAGAGATAAATTTATCGGCAATTACCGGACCGAGACTAATCCCATCGCCCTCGAACGCGGCAAATGTTCTGGCAGCTCCGAATTAGGTGGAAACCATTGCGCTTCTCTACACAAAAAAATGGTTTTGAAACCCGGCGAAGAAACGCGGTTAGTTTTCATGTTAGGCGTCGGTTCACGAGATGAAAAAGGGCGCAAGATAAAACAAAAATATTCGAACTTGAAAAATGTTGACAGAGCTTTTGATGATTTAAAGAAATATTGGGAGAAGAAAACTTCGGTCTTCCAATGCAAGACGCCAAACAAGGGTTTGGATACGATGATCAATACGTGGACATTATATCAAGCGGAAACCTGCGTGGTATGGTCTCGCTTCGCATCGTTCATCGAAGTCGGCGGCAGAGTCGGGCTTGGTTACCGGGACACTTCGCAGGACGTCATGGCAGTACCGCATACAAACCCTGACAAGGTCAAAGAACGAATGATTGAGCTCTTGCACGGCCAGGTGAGTCGTGGATATGGCTTGCATCTTTTCGATCCGGAAGTCTTCAAACCCCAAGAGGATAAGTTACCGGGTGTTAAGTTGCCGACCGTTGTTCCGACGCCGAGCGCAGCCTCGATCATTCACGGAATGGAGGACGTTTGTTCTGACGATGCACTGTGGATCGTCGCTTCCGTTTGCGAATACATCATGGAAACCGGCGACGTATCGTTTTTCGATCAGGTGATCCCTTTTGCGGACAAAGGTGAGGGGACCGTCTATGAACATCTCAAGAGATCGCTCGATTTTACCGCGGAGCAAACCGCGGCAAATGGTATTGCCCTTGGACTTCGCGCTGATTGGAATGACTGTTTGAACCTTGGCGGCGGACAGAGTGCCATGGTGTCGTTCATGCACTACTGGGCATTGAAATATTTTATAGATGCAGCTGCATCCCGTGGTTGTGATGATGACGTGAAAAAATATTCGGAAATGGCAATGAAAGTTCGGGAAGCATGCGAGCGTGAATTGTGGGACGGTGAATGGTACGCCCGTGGCGTGACGCGTGCTGGAATTAAGATCGGTACTAAGGCAAACGAAGAAGGGAAAATATTTCTTGAAAGCAATAGTTGGGCGGGGTATTCTGAGGCAGCTCCACCTGATCATGCACGAAGTGCATTGGATGCAATCCATAAATATTTGGCATCGCCCTATGGCATCCATCTCAATTGGCCGACCTTCACGAAGCCGAACGACGATATCGGTTATGTCACACGAGTTTATCGCGGCATCAAAGAGAATGGCTCGATTTTCAGTCATCCGAATCCATGGGCGACAATAGCCGAGTGTAAATTGGGACGTGGTACTCTCGCAATGAAATTATATGATGCCTTGCTGCCGTATAACCAGAATGACATGATAGAGATCCGCGAAGCCGAACCGTATTCATATTGCCAGTTCATCATGGGAAAGGATCACACAGCATACGGACGTGCGCGTCATCCATGGCTGACTGGAAGTGCCGGCTGGAATTATATAGCAGTTACAAAATTTATTCTTGGAATTCGTCCTTCGTATAATGGTTTGACAATTGATCCGTGTATCCCGCACGGCTGGAAGGGATTTGAAGTACGTCGCCTATGGCGCGGCGCGACTTACGAAATTAAGGTGAAAAATCCTGAGGGCGTTGAGAAAGGCGTTAAGTCCGTCAGGCTAAACGGGAAAATTGTTAGTGGTCCGATTCCGGTTCAGGAAGCCGGTTCTGTCAATGAAATTGAAGTTGAAATGGGAAAAATAGATCAAGGG
>JBAPNE010000314.1:0-2991 GCA_049278975.1 Candidatus Kryptoniota bacterium | reverse complement strand
TGCTCATTTAGAAAAGGGCCTGGTCATTAAAGGGGAAAAAATCGCACGCGGTCAGGTGATCGGACTTGTCGGCAGCACAGGCTTATCTACAGGGGCACACTTGCATTACGGGGTGATGAAAAACGGTATCTACGTCGACCCGGAATTCTATTTCTTCTCCGGCCGAGAGTATAACATGGATGGTCTTTACGATACTGTCGCCATTAAGTGAGGTCTTTCAAAAGGAAAATAAAAGGGTTACCAATATTTGTTAAGAGGTTCGTTCTTCATCCGCGCCGGATGGAGAATGCCGAGGAGATTCTTGTTCAAAGTTTCTGTGAATGTAGATTAAGTCATAAAGTACAACTCCATGGCTTACGCTTTACGAGCAAGCCCCGGAGCAAGAGATAGTTTCTATATCCAGAGTCTCTTCTTTGCAAAACAGGTTAATTCATCCCTGAACTTCGGATGGGCTATGCTTATCAGCGCTTTTGCTCTTTCACTGATTTTCTTGCCGTGCAAATTGACGACCCCGAATTCAGTAGCAACGTAATGCACATCGCCGCGCGAAGTGGTAACTCCGGCACCTTCAGCAAGATGAACGGCGATTCTTGAGATGGTTCCGTCCTTTGCCGTAGAAGGAAGAGCCACGATGGGCTTGCCACCTTCCGATCTTGCTGCACCCCTGATAAAATCGACTTGCCCGCCGAAGCCGCTGTAAAAATTATAGCCGATAGAATCGGCACAAACCTGTCCGGTCAGGTCAATTTGAATAGCCGAGTTAATTGCGACCATCTTCTTGTTCTGGCTGATTATAAATGGATCGTTGACGTAATGAGTCGGATGGAATTCTGCAATCGGATTATTATGGATGAAATCAAAAAGTCTTTTGGTCCCGAGCACAAAACCTGCCACCATCTTCCCCGGATGCAGCGATTTCTTTTCATTTGTTATTATTCCGTTCTCAGCAAGTTTTATCACCCCGTCTGAGAACATTTCGGAATGAATACCGATGTCCTTCTTTCCTTCAAGCGACATCAATACTGCATCGGGAATTTTGCCGATGCCAAGCTGAAGGGTCGATCCATCTTCGATCAGATCGGAAATATTCTCGCCGATTTTCTTGAAAACTTGAAGTTCCTCTTCGTTCGCATCGGGTTCAATTTGTGGAAGCTCCATGATAGGCGCATCGACTTCGACAGCCTTGTGAATCTTGCTGACATGTATGAAACTGTCTCCCAATGACCGCGGCATACTGTGGTTGACCTGGGCGATAACCATCTTTGCCATCTCGGTCGCAGGTTTTGTCACGTCCACTCCCACTCCGAAGCTGCAGAATCCATGTTCATCCGGTGGGGAAACATGGATTAATGCGACATCTATTTTTATTTCGCCGGAATAAAAAAGATTCGGTATGTCTGAAAGAAAGACCGGCACAAAATCGGCGCGGCCTTCATTTACGGCGTCGCGGACGTTCTTGCCGATAAAGAGCGCCGTATGCCTGAAGTGAGACGCCATTCCCGGTTCCGCATACTTTGCTTTCCCAACTGAAAGAACATGGATTATTTCGCAGTCGCGAAGTTCGGCAGCACGGTCCACCATGGCGTCAACTAATATTTCCGGAACGGCACAGCCCGGATGAAGATAGACCTTGTCCCCTGATTTGATGACTTTTACCGCTTCCTCGGCGGTCGTGATCCTGCTTCGATATGTATCGATCCAGGACATTAACTCAACAAATTCTCTATCGGCAGAAATTGTTTCCCGAAAATTTTTGCCGCGCTTTCTTGCGTAAAATTCCCGTCGAAAGCACAAACTCCTTTTGCAAGCCCGCGATCTTCTTTTAACGCATGCACAATTCCCTTCTGCGCAGTCTCAACCACGTAAGGCAAAATAGTATTCGTTAACGCGTAGGTCGCAGTCCTTGCAACTCCTCCCGTTATGTTAGGAACGCAATAGTGAATTACATCATGGAGCACGAATACCGGATCTTGAAGTGTAGTCGGCCGGCTTGTCTCAACACAGCCGCCCTGATCAATCGAAAGGTCGATAATCACAGCTCCTGGTTTCATCGTCTTGACCATCTCTTCCGTCACAAGATGTGGAGTACGTTCGCCTCGCATGGAGACCGCCCCTATCAGAACGTCGGCATAAGCAGTACTCTTCTTCACGTTTACGGGCGTAGCAAGCCCTGTAGTAACACGCTTCGTAAGAACTCGATCCACATTTCTCAGCTGCTTGATGTCGCGGTCAAGCACAATAACCTGGGCTCCCAGTCCGATAGCCGTGCGCGCAGCTTCAGTCCCAACCACTCCGGCTCCCAGAATTACGACTGCCGCAGGTGCTATGCCTGCAGCTCCGCCAAGAATTATCCCGCGTCCATGATTTCCTGTTTCAAGCGATCGTGCGGCAATAAAAATCGAAAGCTGCCCTGCGATCTCACTCATCGAATGAATCACAGGCGTGTCACCATCCTCTGTTTCTACAAATTCATATCCGATCATATTTATTTTTTTCTGCAAGACCGATTCTATGAACTGCGGCCTTGCAACAGGGAGATTGAGGAAGCTGAAAGTAGTCTGGCCGCGTTCCATCATACCAACCTCCTCCACCATCGGAGGTTCAACGGAACAAACCAACTCGCATCGCCTGAATACTTCTTCTTTTGAATAGACAACCGTGGCACCGGCTTTACGATAGGGTTCGTCTCCAAATCTGCTTAAACGGCCTGCATGTGACTCCACAAAAATTGTGTGCCCAAGCTGAGCCAACGTCGCCACGGCAGAAGGCGTCAGCGAGACACGATTCTCATGCTTTGCATGTTCGTTTGGAATACCGATATTCATTTTTCAAAGTCGAAATTTAAAGTACAAAAGTCAAAACCTTAAAAGCAACGAAGTTCAAATCAGGCTGCTTCAACCTTCGCACTTTGCCCTTTGCTCTTTACGTTTTCCAAGTATTCATGAATTGATGCAGCAGATCGTTGGCCATCTTCCATGGCGAGAATCACCG
>JBAPNE010000313.1:0-3052 GCA_049278975.1 Candidatus Kryptoniota bacterium | reverse complement strand
GTCGATTGCAGTCATTCATACCTGAGCGCTTCGATCGGATTTGCCATCGCCGCCCTCAATGCCTGTAAGCTGATTGTCACCAAAGCCACAAGCACGACAAAAGACGCAGATATAATGAAGGTCCAGAGATTCATGCTCGTTTTATATGCAAAGTCGTCGAGCCATTTATGCATGACATAGTAAGCTATCGGCCATCCGATAAAGTTTGCAACGATCACCCATTTTAAGTATTCCCTAGAAAGGAGAGATAGTATTCCAGCTACGGACGAGCCCAGGACTTTCCTTATACCGATCTCCTTCCTTCTCAGCTCAACTGAGTATGAAACCAACCCGAGGAGACCGAGCAGCGCCACGAATATCGCGAGCCAGCTGAACACCATGAAAGCTTCATGGAAGGAGATATCGGCTTTATAGACGTTGTCAAATTCCTGGTCAAGGAAGCGGTACTCGAACGGAACCATCGGGGCAAACTCCTGCCACACTTTTTGGATCGATGCCATCATCTTCGGTAGATCTCCCGGCCCGAGCTTGACGGAGACATAATCGAAGGTGCCGCTCTGCGGGTCGTTCGTGATGATCAGCGGCTCAATGGGATAATAAAGCGAAGAATAATTAAAGTTCTTAACTTGCCCTATTATGGTATGACTCCCATCTCTCGCTATTTCCTTGCCGATAGGATTGCTCCATCCAAGCCGCTTAGATAACGCTTCGTTGATTATGTATGCCTGTTTATCCGACGTTGCCTGAGCGCCGAAGTTCCTCCCGCTGACAAGTTCGATACCAAATGTATTCAGGAAATTGTCATCGCCGTCGACGACATTTATAATCACTTCCGATTTATATCCTTGCGGCAAATAGCCGTTGCTCGTAAATCCATTCAATGGAACATCAGAAGAGGCTGCCGCACCCATGACGCCGGTTATGCTCTTCAACTCAGTTTTGAAGGTCTCATACTTCGTCCTGAGATCGGTGTTGACAAGCGGAATCACAACTATGTTTTCCTTGTCAAAGCCGAGATTCTTCGACCTCATGAACTGGAGCTGATCGTTTATCACGAATGTTGAAACAATCAGTACTATTGAAATTGCAAATTGAAATATGACTAGAATTTTTCTGAGCAGAAGTCTTTGGCTCGCTCTTGTCATACTTCCTTTCAAAGTGTCTGCGGGCCGAAACGAAGATAAGAATAGCGCCGGGTAAAGACCTGCCATCAATCCGGTAACGATCAGGACGGACAGAAGGAACACGATGAACTGCCCGTCAACGAGTTTCGAAAGCACGAGTTGCTTGTCGATGAGCGTGTTGTACCATGGCATCAGCAGCTCGACCAGCATGAACGCTAGGAGCAACGCTAACAGACACATCAGAACCGATTCGACGAGGAACTGCGATATTAACGATTTCCTTTCCGCACCAAGGACTTTCCTCACTCCAACCTCCTGCATCCTGCCTGTTGCGCGGGCCGTGGACAAGTTCACAAAGTTTGCGCAGGCAATGAGAAGAATGAAGATTGCAATAGCCGAGAACGTATTTAAATTCTCGCGGATCCCGGCGGAATCGTCGTTGTAGTAAAGGTGGGCATCTTCCAGCGGCTCCAACCTTGCTTCTATTTTCCATCCCGCTACAGAGTATTCTCTGTTTATGTATGGCCACAAGAATGCAGGGAACTTCCTGTTCACCTGCTCCCCGGAAGTGTTCTTCTTCAGCAACACGTAGGTTATATACTGGTTTCCTCCATTCCATCCCAGGAAAGCGTCAGGTCTGTTGTAGAGTGTCGAAAAGGAAATTAAAGAGTTGAATTGGATATCCGAATTTGACGGCGGATCTTCTACGACTCCGGTGACGATGTACGATGTATTACCGATCACCACGACTTTTCCCATCGGATCGTCTTCTCCAAAAATTTTCGATGCGGTATTTCGGGTGAGCACGATGGAATACGGATCGACTAAGGCTTTGTTCTGGTTGCCGGCAATCAAATGAAATGAGAAGATACTGAATAGGCTGGAATCCGCGTAAGTGACATTCTCTATTTTCAAGGATTTGTTGCCGTAGGTGAAGTACATCGTTCGCAATGTTGCAATCCTGACATAATTCTCAACCTCCGGCATGTCTTTCAACATCGCAGGCCCCAGAGCATCGACAAACTCCGGAGAACTTCCCAACACTTTTCCTTCAGCCTTCAACGTGAGCCCGACCCGAAAAATTCTACTCTCATTTTCATTGAACGAATTAAAACTGTGCTCGAATTTGATGTTAAGAGCGATAAGTAGGACTGCGGCCAGACCGATAGAGAGCCCGAAAATACTGATGAGCGAGAAAACTTTTTGCTTCCTCAAGTTTCGGGCGGCGATTTTCAAAAAGTTCTTCAGCATACCCGTTCTCCAATCCTCAACGGACAATAATCAATGATCATGTTTGTTTGTTTATTGAAAAGTTATTCATATCTCAAACTCTCGATGGGATTTGCAGTCGCCGCTCTGATCGCGTGCGAGCTCACTGTAAGTAATGCGATAATCAATGCAAGTACACCCGACGCAACGAATATCCAGACGCTTATGTCTGTCCTGTAAGCAAAGTCTTTCAACCAGTTGTTCATGATATAGTATGCCAGCGGCCATGCGACAATATTCGCAAACAGAACCCATTTGACGAATTCCTTGGAGAGAAGCGACACGATCTCCACGACCGAAGCACCGAGAACTTTTCGTATCCCAATCTCCTTCGAGCGCCGCTCGGTGACGAAAGCCGCCAATCCAAACAATCCGAGACATGCAATAAATATTGCAAGGCCCGAAAATAATGCGGCAACCGTGCCTGCCCTCTCGTCGGACTCATAAAGACGGGCTAAATCCTGATTAACAAAAGAAGCATAAATGTCTTCTCCACCGGTGACCTTCTTCCATGTATTATTAATGAATGCTATTGTGTTCTTAATATTTGTTGAGGATATCCGAACCGTTAAAATACTAGCGGCCTGTGTTACCGGGCTTAAAAAAAGTACAAGCGGTTTAACTTGCGCGTGAAGAGACTGATAATTAAAATTTTTAAT
>JBAPNE010000312.1:0-16179 GCA_049278975.1 Candidatus Kryptoniota bacterium | reverse complement strand
CACTTGCAACGAGAATCCCCGATTCGACATTCGCTTGCTTCCTGGTGTCGTTGTCAAGCGGCTGGACAGATATACCCAATTTTGCAACGTTAACCTGACCATTCTCTTCCAGACTCTCGTTGTTGTCTCCATCGTCCATTTGATTATTGCTCGCCAAATCTTGTTGCGGCAATTCACTGAGCGTAACATCTTTCGTCATCATGTTTCCGCCGCGAAAAACTTTCACAGCGACGACATCGCCTGGCTTGTGTTCCGCTATCTCGGTTTGTATTTCATTCGGGGCATCCACTTCTTTTCCGTCGACAGCCAGGATGACATCACCGGCTTTTATTCCCGCCTTCTCCGCCGGAGTTCCGGGCATTACATCTTCGACCAGAACACCGGTCGGCTTCGACATTCCAAGTGCATGTGCATCGGTCTCATCGATTCCATTCGATTTCATCTGAATGCCAAGCCATGGTCGTTTGACTTTTCCATAAGCGATCAAATCCTCCGCCATCTTTTTGGCCAGGTTTATCGGAATCGCAAAACCGTATCCCTCGTTGAAACCCGTGCTGGTTGCAATCGCCGTATTGATACCGACTACCTCACCTCGAATATTCACAAGTGCTCCACCACTATTTCCCGGATTTATCGCGGCATCCGTTTGGATGAAATTGCTGATACCGTACCTCTCTTGTGAAGATGGTATATCTATGTTCCTTCCGATTGCGCTAATTATTCCTGCGGTCACGGTCGAAGTTAGAAGCAACGGATTTCCAATCGCAAGTACCCACTGGCCGACTTCAACACTATCTGAATTTCCGAGCGCCGCAGCCGGCAGATCTTTGCCTTCAATTTTTATAACCGCAACATCGGTGGTCGGATCCATACCGACAACTCTGCCGGTGAATTCACGATTATCATGGAGCCTTACCTTTATCCCGTTCTTCTCAGCGTCTTCCACAACATGGTTGTTCGTAAGAATATAGCCGTCCGAAGTTACAATGACTCCAGATCCAACCCCCTTTTCAGGGTGCGGTTCGGGAAAATTGAATTGAAAATTGTGGAAGAACTGAAAGCTCTGCTTTGGAGTTGTCGTGACGGTAACGCTTACGACTGTCGGGATGACGGCTTTAGAAACTGCAACGAAGGCTTCCTGTGTGGCAAGAAGATTAAGATCAACTTTGGTAATCGGAGCCGGGCCGCCTAATTTTACTTTTTCACCCTGGAATCCGAAACTTGGCCCGACATTGTTAAAACTCATGGTGAGCATCACGCCGAATATGATTCCAACCGCAATTAACAGTGCGGCTCCTAAGATTGTTCTCTTCTTCATTTCTAATTTCTCCAATTCATTTTAATGCCCTGCTTCACAAGATACTATCACAAAGTTGAGAGGGAGTTATACTCCTGAACCCACTTGTTCAGCCTCTTTTTGTAATGAAGCTGCCAAGAATTTCAAAGATTTTATTTCCTTCAAACTCTCCAAATGCCTTCTAAGGTAAACAAAAATGAAATTCGAAAGTTCATTTTGAAGTATCGGCCCCATCTTGGACTTTGCCGCAACCTCAGAACTTAGACGAACGAAACTTCGCAAAATTAAAAGCGCCGAGCTCGATAACAAAAAAGCCTGATCCAGGGACAGGATACCTTTTTGTGAACACTTCTCGCAAAGAGGACCGCCTTTCTCGACGACATAACAAATTTTCCTCTCTTTTTCGACGCCGACTTGTTTTCCCGACGGCGAGATCTTCGATTTGCAGATCAAACAATTTTCAAAATTTGGCGAGAAACCGAGATCGGTTGCAAGATGGAGCCCGAAATGCACGAAGACATTCTGCGGAGAAGTTTCTTTCTTATCAAGCTCCACCAGCGAATCTACGAGAAGCCCAAAGATACGCTCGTTTTCCTCTTCATCGTGCATGACGCGGTTCACGATTTCGATCAACGACATTGCAATCGAGAATTTCTCTAGGCTCGTCGTTAATGATTTGAAATATTTCACGAAGTCGCTTGACGAAACATATTGTAGCTGGCGGTTCTCGCGGCGGTAGAAAACTATCTGAAGATAATTAAGCGGTTGAAAGAGAGAGCCGAATTTGCTTTTCGGATTGCGCGCACCCTTCGCGATTGCGCTCATCTTCCCGTAGCGTTTTGTATAGAACGTCACGATCTTGCTCGTGTCGCGATAGTTGATTGCTCTTAAGACAACTGCTTCTGTTTTTTCGATTGACACGAATCAATTTAATAAAGCAGCTTGCGAGAGACAAAAAGGAAAGTCAAAACTCAAAAGCTTCCCCTGAGCGACGCCGAAGGGTCAAGATTACGAGTCAAGAGTTAAAAGGGAATTGACTAACGGGGGCGCGCAAAAAAGTCGTGGCGCGCTTCGCGCCATGACGCGAGTACCATGATATATAATGTCGAGGGTCTTTTTTGCGCGTGTTAGTTGCAGTTGCCGTAGGCAGAAACCAGGTTTGTCCACCACATCACTTTGCTTGCCGAGTCTCCCACCAAGATGTCCATTCTTCAGCAGTCTTGAAGCTCATCCCCGTTTCCTTCGCAAGAACAAACATCGCCTTCTCTTTTTCGAGTTTCGAAGCGACCCAAAGCAGATCAACCAGGTTCTCTGTTATCACAGAATTCCTATATCTTTGAATATGACTCCACATGCTGTCAGCTTGCACCTGGGGCGAAGTCCCCATGGGAAACCATACTCTGAATCCGACCAGGGATGCGAGGCGTTGTTCGTATTCCATCGACTCAGGGATGCCTGCGTTACGGATTAAATCGATGCACTTCTTAAAATAGTCTAGGCTGGCAATCTCTCCGACAACGTCTAACTTGGTAGACCTTCGCCATTTCTTCCAGGCAGTAATTGCGCTGTCAACGGCTGTTGAGTCCCCGTAGTTAATTCCATGAAATGGTACAGCAGCCACATTAGAAAGATAATTAAGCCACGATCCTACAACCCATCTGTTGTATTCTTCAGACACATCCCTGAAAGAATCGATGTTGTTCAGAATATAATCCACGAGCTTTTCCGAATAAAGCATCGAGAGGTGTCTCGCATCCCGAGGTGGCGTAAAATAAAAAATCGCGCCATCGAGCCAAGGGATATATGCATTGGGGTCGACAGCCGCTCCACTAAACACCGAGCCGTCGGTCGCAAATGTTTTCCCTATTCTCGATATTGCTTTATCAAGCCTCGTAGGAATTGCATCCGCGTCGATTTGCTCTACGGTATAAACTCCGCCATTCGATCCAAAATGCTCCTTGAGATAATGCGCAACATAATACCCCATCGACTCCGGTTTGCCCTTGGACTTCTCCATTCTTTCCGTGTAAAGATGCATCTGTCCGTAATACACCAGGGCTTTTGCGTCGGGTGATTCATCCAGAAGCTCCTCTATTCTGGAGGAAGAATATTCATCACGCACGTGGACAAATAAAGAATCTCTTTTTGCCGGTGTCCAGCTGGCTGGATCGATTATTTCCTCAGGTCCGACGACGTCGAAGAATATCCGATCTTTTGAAGGACGACGTTCATTAAGCGAATCAACACGGTGCCTGATAAGTCGCAAGTCATCAAAGAACTTCAGGACGCCTGTCGTAAACTGATTCCCGATAAAACTGAATGGCTGAATCGTATGTATTGGATCGCCGGTCTTGAAATATTCTCTCAGGCCGTCTGCCTGCACTGAGTCCATCTCGAGTACAAGGAAGACCTTCGACGGCAGCCTTCCTGCATCCGTTTGCGGGCCGGTCTGAGCCCAGCGGGTTATCCACTCGTTCAGCGAGTTCACGAGCACCCTTGAATATAGTGGATCGCCGTGTTCGGCATCGCCGACCACGACTATTCGATTGGTCTCGAGTTTGTTCAGGATGAAGTCTCCCGGATCCCAGTCGGCATGTCGCTCGATCAACGCAGTCAAATCCGCAACGCGTCGTGATTGAGCCAATGAAGCGCCCGTTGAGAAAGCATAAATTACAACTACAAGAATTACGCGAAGCCCTTGTGTTAGTAGACTATTCCTCATGGCCTGTGGCACCTGCCTTTCTTCTTTGTGGCAATGGCAACTAACTATTGTAAACACACACGTATATATGTTTATTTTCTTTTTGGACACCACCCATTTGACTTTCAAATTTATCCTCTCCGTTTATAGGATACAAATCTGTAATTCCACAAACCTCGGCTTGCCGCCATTCCGCCACACCGTTATTCCCTTTTCGCGACCACCCTCGTTATGCTCTCTCCGAACGGCTTCCTGATAATTCCCTGCTCCGTTATTATCGCAGTAATGTTTTCTGCCGGAGAGACATCGAACGCCGGCGCATAAACGGAAATATTTTCAGGCGCTGACCGGACACCATGGAACTGGGTGACTTCATCCGGGCTCCGCTCCTCGATTGGGATATCGTCGCCGGATTTCGCCGTCAAATCAAAAGTCGAGCTTGGCGCGGCGATGTAAAATGGAATTTTATTTTCTTTGCAAAGCACCGAAAGATTATATGTGCCAACCTTATTTGCGGTGTCACCGTTCGCAGCGATCCTGTCCGCGCCAACAACGACGAGGTCAACCTTAAATTTTTTCATCGCGATCCCCGATGCGCTGTCAACGATCAACTTAAATTTAATTCCAAGTTTCTGAAGCTCGTACGCGGTAAGCCGGGCTCCCTGCAAAAGCGGCCTTGTCTCATCCGCGAGAACAAAAACATCCTTGCCGGCTTCGTGCGCGGCGCGGATGATTCCGAGCGCGGTACCGTATCCGCCCGTCGCAAGTCCGCCAGTATGACAATGCGTAATTATCACTGCTTTATCGGGCACCAGCTCAAGCCCGAACTGTCCGATTTTTTTGCAAGCCTCAATTTCTTCATTCAAAATCTTGTTCGACTCATTTAATAAAACTTCGCCGACATTTTGTCCTGTAATATTTAATTTTCTTAAGCGAGCCAGGACATTTTTTATATTGACCGCGGTAGGCCGAGTCTCCTGAATTTCCTTTAAAGCCTGCTCCAGCGTCGAATCGATTTCACTTTTCTGCGCCGAAGGCGCATCAGCCTCAGGCTGAGATTCAAATTCAAATGCGGCAAGTGTACCAGCATAAGCCGCCGCGATTCCTATCGCCGGCGCGCCGCGAATCCTGAGCGATTTAATCCATTCGCAAACGTCTCTGTAATTTTTCGAGGAGAGAAATTCTGCTGAATGAGGAAGCTTGGTCTGATCGATAATCACGACTTTCCCGCTGTCCCATCTTATTGGATCCGGAAGTGATGCCAATCCCGAAAGATTTAGTTGGGACTCAGTCTTCAAATTGCGATAACTCGATGAAGTCACGGTAGCGTCTGTGGATATCTATGTCGGACAAATCCTTCAAAGCCTCAGTCCCGAACTTTCCAACGCAAAATGAAGCCATCACACTTCCAAAGATAACCGCCTTCTTCAAATTATGATCTGACAAATCTTCGGTGCGCGAGAGGTGTCCGATAAACCCGCCGGCAAACGAGTCGCCAGCGCCTGTCGGGTCGCAAATGAATTCAAAGGGAAATGCCGGTGCCGAGAAAATCGTGTCGCCTGTAAATAAAAGCGCACCATGCTCACCTTTTTTAATTATCATGGTACGCGGGCCAAGCTTCATTATCTTCCGGGCAGCTTTGATCAAATTCGGTTCCGAAGTAAGCAGCCGTGCCTCCGAATCGTTCACGATCAACACATCGACCCGCTTCAATACTTCCATGAGCCCGTCAAGTTTTTCTTTGATCCATAGGTTCATCGTGTCGCAAACGATAAGCTCCGGCTTCTGTACCAATGAGTCGATGACCAAAAGCTGCAGCGCGGGATTTATATTCCCCAATACTACATACGTGCTTTTTCTGTAAGACTCGGGCAAAACAGGATTGAATTTTTCAAAAACATTCAACTGCGTGTCGAGCGTGTCACGCTCGTTCAAATCGTAATGATAGCGGCCGCTCCAGCGGAAAGTTTTTCCGCTTTCGACAACTTGAAGGCCTTCAGTGTCGATGCCGCGAGATTTTAGAAAATCTATTTCGGATTTCGGAAAATCCGAACCTACAACACCAACAAATCTTATCGGCGCGGTAAAGTACGACGCTGCCGCGGAAATATAAACTGCGCTCCCTCCGGCAACATTGTCCGCGCTGCCGAACGGCGTTTCAATCGTATCGAGCGCAATCGACCCGACGACAAGTAAACTCATTATTTTTTCTCCAATGAATGTGAACCGCGAGTCTTAATTTAATATGGTGGCGAGGAAGTTCAAATATTCGCTTTCGACGATTTGTGATTACTCAACGCAGCGTACCTCAAAGACGTAAAGAAAGGAATTAAGCGGCTGCCCCTTGCTACGAAAGCTTCAGGCCTTTTCGAGAAATCAAAGCACGGATAAAAACCCGCGACTGGCAGGCCAGCTG
This sequence comes from Candidatus Kryptoniota bacterium, assembly GCA_049278975.1. GTDB lineage: Bacteria > Bacteroidota > Ignavibacteria > Kryptoniales > JAKASW01 > JAKASW01. Next base: position 9,765 of record JBAPNE010000312.1, on the reverse strand, counting down.
ATTTCAAATCCTTGAATCAAATTCTCCAATAAAGTAATGTAAAATGATTCTAATCCGGGAGGTTAAGATGAAATTCAGACATGCTTTTTTATCGTTTGGAGTTATTGCGGCTCTTGCTCTAACTGCCTTTCCCCAATCGAAAAGCCCGCATGCTGGACAGAGAACCGTACAATTTTCGCATCCCGAGCTTGTGCGCTATGACCACGACGGCTTCACCGTGCGCGGGAAAGATCTTTTCATCTACAGCGGAAGTTTTCATTACTTCCGGTGCGATTCATCATCGTGGATGGACCGGCTTGAGAAAATTAAAGCGGCCGGCTTCAATACTATCGAGACTTATATACCATGGAACTGGCACGAACAAACGGAAGGCAGCCCGGATTTCGCAACACTCGAAAATTTCTTGTCGGATTGCGAAAAACTTGGATTGTATGTCATCGTGAGGCCCGGGCCATACATTTGTGCGGAATGGGATGTCGGCGGTTTTCCGGAATGGCTCGCCGGAAAGGGAATCGGCTTCCGCACCGCATCTCCTGAAGACATCCGCTGGTCGCAATACTGGTACAATGAAGTTTTGCCGGTCATTCGCCGCCATCTTATCACAAATGGTGGAAGCGTCATCTTGGTACAGATTGAAAATGAATATGACTACTTTGATCTTTCGGATAGTGACAAAGTAATTTACATCAAGTCGCTCTACAAAAGCGCAATGGAAAACGGGATAGATGTTCCAATCATTACATGCTGGACGCGGCAGGTTCGGGACAAAACCGATTCTGTGTTTTCACAGATACTCGATGCGTGCAATTTCTATCCCGGCTGGGACATAGAAAACACATTGAGAGGCTTTGAAAACATGAAATCCGAAGAACCGAATTCGCCGCCTATGGTAACCGAGCTGCAAGGCGGCTGGTTCTCAAGCGCAGGTGATAAAAACATCAGAAACGCCGATGAATACGGACCAGCTCAAATTAACGCGCTGACAAAATATGTGATCGCTCACGGTATCAAGTCGTTGAACTATTATATGCTTTATGGTGGTACGAACTTCGGCTATTGGGGCTCGAAAGAGAAAACCGCAAGCTACGATTATACCGCACCTATCTCGGAGTGCGGAGGACTCTGGGAGAAATACAGATCCGTTAAACTGATCGGCGATTTTATAAAACTCGCCGGCCAATATCTTATCCATTCCCATGAAGTGAAAGATGGAGCCGAATGCGAGACAAAGGGAGTCGAAACACTTCTCAGATCGGACGGCAGCGTCGGATTCCTCTTCGTTTGGAACAAGGACAATAAATCAACGAACGCAAAAGTGGTTGTGAAATCTTCCCAAGGTTCACCTATTTCACTTTCAATACAAATGCATGCAAAGGATGCCTACCTTCTTCCAATCAATTTCCCGCTCCCTGATGGAAAAAAAATAAACTACTCTAACGTTCAGATCTCTGCAATAACCGAGCACAACGGCAAGCCGCTCATAATAGCTTACGGCAATCCGGGGGATGAAGCCATGATATATGCTGGATCAAGTATGTGTACGGAAACCGTGAAAGATGCCGACCAGCTTTTCGATTGGGACGGAACTTACGTCCTGCTCACCACACCAGAGAGAGCTTCGCGTTCCATGATCTTTAATACCCCTAATACTTCTCTTGTGTCGGATTCATATTTAACCATTCCCGAACCTTCGGACAGCAATAATCTCAATCTGAATATACAGACGCGACCGGGAAACGATTCTTTCTCGGTTCTCGGTTCGGAGAAAGTCTCCGCCGTTCTCATAGACGGAAAAAAAATCAACACAACAACCACGCCGCGAACAAACATGGTACAGTTTTCACTTCCTACATCGAAACTGGAGGTCGCGAATATTCCGATAAGCAACATTCGCATGAAACCTGACGATGAAGCTCCCGACAATTCCGGAAAAGTCGAGATTTCAAACGACAGCTTACCATCCATTGACAGCCAAGGAGATTTTCAGAATGGCTATACGGTTTACGAAGGTGAATTCTCTCTTAAAGAAGATGGTGTGCTCAAGTTCAATTATTACGATGATGATTGGCATTCTGTTTTCATTGATGGGACGAAGGCATCAGGCTTGACGGGAAATGACAAAGAAGATGCCTCGAAAGACAGTATTTCTTCCGGAACTCATAAAGTCAAAATTTTTTATGAGAATGAAGGAAGACCTAACGGCGACTTCATGGAACAGAAGAAAGGCATTGAATCCATTTCCGTTTTCCCGCGGGGCGGCGGCATAGAACACCTCGACAACTGGAAACGCGCGCCGAAATTTTCGCCCTATCCCGGCGAAAATCCAGCTGAAGCATCGACATCCTTCGACGATTCTAAGTGGAAGGCAATAGACATCGGTGCCGGCACACAAGATTTCATAGGCGAGAACCAGGGATGGTGGTTCAGAAAAGAGATCAATGTTACGGAATCAGCACTCAAAGAAAATCCGGAAATCATTTTTAAAGGCGTGGACGACAATGCACTAGTTTACGTCAACGGCAAACTCGCAGTCAAGCACGAGGGATATGGCAGTCCATTTTCATTGTCGATCGCGGGCCTCGGTGCACCTGGAGAAAACGTAATTGCGGCTTACATCCAAAACATAAGGGGACCCGGAGGAATCTATAAGCCGGTCGTTTTGAAGTGGGGCAAGCCGGAGCGTGTAACGGAAAATTTGAAATTCCATCATTCCTTGAACGGCGAAATTGCCCGTTGGCAGGACAAAGACTTCGATGACTCGAATTGGAAAGCTGCCAACCATTGGGAAAGTTTCTCCAGCGGTATAATATGGTACAGAGGTAATTTCACCTTGCCAAGTCACAAAGGCTGGATAATACCCTGGCGTCTTCACATCGAATCGACGGGGAATATGCAGATATGGCTAAACGGCAGACTACTCGGAAGGTATTTTGCAGAAGGTCCACAAAAAGATTTTTACCTTCCGGATGGATGGTTGAACGGCGCTAAAAAGAATCAAATAACCTTCGTTTCGAGGCCAAGTGGTAACGCTGCTATGACACCGCGGATCACTGCTGCTTACGTAGCCCCATACGAGGATTACGTGGTTCAGAATCACACGCTGATAATCAATTTTGGATGAGAAGGATGGCACAATAGGTAACGCATACATTTAGAAAGGATGTGTTATGCTCTCGATGTGCGTGAAAAGGTGAATATATTCTGAACCTGAAATCGAATTCTGCCAGAACCCGAAGAGCATTGCGACCCCGACGATCCCGAAGTAAACACCCAAAAGCAAAAAAGCATATTGTTTTTGCGACAGCCCTCTTGACCCGGAGGATATGGAAAACTTAAGAGTATTTTTTATTGGACAGACCTCGACACACGAATAGCACGACGTGCATTCTGCGGAATTTACAGCATCAAGTTTATCAACCGGCAAAAGGGATGGGCAAGCGTCGACACATTCACCACAATCAATGCAAGTCGAATCGACTCGGCGAATCTTGAAAGGGCTAATGAGACACGTTACGCCCAACAGCGCACCGTACGGACAGGCGTACCTGCACCAAAAATTTTTATAAAACAAAGAAAGCAAAATCAGCATCCCGATCACTGCTGCGGAGAAAGTTGTGAGGTGCGCGAAGAACAAAAACATTTTTATGTCCGCGACCTTGTTGTAGTCGGAACGAATGAATGCGTTAAGTTCTACCACCGACATTGTCGAAATCGCGAATATGAAAAATGCCAGGAGTAAATATTTCAACGAACGAAGCGAAACATCCGCCCATTTTGGAAATTCAGAATTCTTGTGAAAAAGTTTTGCGCCGAGCTGGTGGAGCGATTCAGAAATGTACCCGATCGGGCAAATCCAACTGCAAAAACCTTTCTTCATCAATGTTGAAACAAACAATGCAGAAATAAAGATGAAGAAACCGGAAGGATGTACATGGTTCACAATTCCAGTCATTATGAAGTAGCGGAAACTGAGAAGTGCGCTGATCGGCAAAAAACCCTCAACGCCCGGCGGACGCTGGACGGGAATTCCATTCTTAAGCTCATTAACAAAAAGATAGAAATCTATGCCGATCCAAATTGTCGACAGGAAAAACAAAAGCTGAACGTAGTTTCGGACGCCTGTCGGAGATTCTGCCCGAGAGGTCTTAAGGTACGATTTATCGACCAGTTTCTTAATGGTCCTTCCGTCTTTGAGTCGTACCACTTTGACAGGCGAACCGTTCGACATTTCGGATAATTTTGTCCTATATGTATCCATAAAAATTAAGCCAACTTTAACTTTGCGCGAAGCTGCTTGCTGTCGGAGATTTCTTTAGAAATGTTCGAGATTGTTTTGTTCATAAGCATACTGTAAACCCTGTCGCGAAGATTTCCCCACTCGGAATGCATCGGGCACGGGTTTTTGCTTGAACAATAAGGAAAACCTAGAACGCAGGAAGTCAGAAAATCCGTCCCGTCAATTGCATCGATAACATGGAACAGCGAAATATCTTTGGGATGTTTTGCAAGTTTGAATCCGCCCTTAGGACCTTTTTGAGACGACAATATTTTACTCCGCACAAGAAGCTGCAGTGTCTTTCCAAGAAATGGCATGGGAATATCAAGCTTGTTGCTGATCTCATTTATGTTTGTGAATTTCGCCTTCGGCTGCATCGAGATATAAATGATGGCTTGAAGAGCGTATTCACATTGCCTGCTAAATATTAATGACATATATCGGACTTTTATATCTGAAATTACCATTCGATTGCCGAGAAGTCAAGTCAGAACTTTTGTCAGCAACGTAAAATGAATAATCCCTAAAACGAAGGAAATATATACTCTCAGAATTTTTTCCTTTGTTTGCTTTAATTAACGCGGGTCACCACCATCAGATCGCAATTCCTTTCCAGATGTGTTTCTTGGTTCAAGGAACCACCATGAATTTCGAAAAGTGATTTTTATTATTGAAGTTCTTGCGGATATTTATTATGATATAAAAATACAAGAAAATCAAGAAAAACGGGAAATGGCAGCTGAAAAGGCATGCGAAGTGAGTCCATTGGGCGTGGGAAGAGCGGCCCAAATTTGCCGGGTCACAACGAGAACTATAAATAATTGGATCAGGGCTGGCAAGCTAAAGGCGTATGCACTTCCCGGCGGACATTTCAGGATCTGGCCCTCTGATCTTAGAAAATTTCTGAAAGAGCATAGCATGGATATCAATTTCGATCTTACGGGAGAGCATCCAAGAAAAATTCTCGTGGTCGACGATGACGAGTCTTATGCTGAGATGGTCCGCGATGTGCTTCGCGAAAAGTTGGAGAATTGCGAAATCACAATAACACAAGACGGATACGAAGCACTCATCATGCTTGGTGAGCTTAAGCCCGATCTTCTTGTGCTCGATTTGATGATGCCCGGTATCGACGGCTTCAAAGTTCTCGATTTAATCACAAACCGAAGAACAAAAAATCCGTTAAAGGTTCTTATCCTTTCCGGAAATCTAAATACGGCTTCAGTGGAAAGACTCAAAAAATCCTGCGCAGACCAATGGCTTGCGAAGCCGATATCAACAGCAGAGCTTGTTCATTCCGTTCTGACCCTTTTGTCGGACGAAGAGCTTGGCGGCAGAGGAATCTCTTGATTTTCGCAACACCGAATCTTCTAACATATAGTGTTCTCTATCAGAATCCTCAGCACGAATTTTCAATCATGGAAGCGATCAAGCTAATTCCTCTTGACAGCGTGATCGCTGGAGCCATCGTAATTTCTGCTGTAATCATTCTTATCGTAATTCTCATGCTCATCCTCCGCAGGAAGAAAAGGCAAATCCATGATAATACAAAGTCATCGAGCAATACAAATCTGAATAACACCGTTGTTGAATTAGCACAAGTGAAAGAACTTTACGCACTATCCAAAAATGAAAACGCGAAGCTTGAATATTTGTATAACAATTCTGTCTTTGGCATTATCACGCTGTCAGCGGAAGGTGAAATCAGAAGTGTAAACCGAGTCGCCAGCTTATTGCTGCACGGTACAGATCTTTCTGACAAGAATTTGATCGGAAGAAAAATCCAGGAGTTTCTTGCACCAGATGACGAGTCCATCCATGATGTGCGAACGGCTTTTAACAAGCTCCTTTCAAGCAAGGAAAAATTTGCGCGGTTCAATGAGAAAATAAAATCAGATGATGGGAAAATTGTTAGCGTCGAATTTGCCATTCAGTTCGATCCTGAATCCGGCACATTCCACATGTCCATTCAAGACATCAGTGATCGCAGAGCGTTTGAGGAATATGCCGCTTACGAGGAGAAGATAGAATCCATAGAAAAGCTGGCGGCATCCCTTTCGCATGACTTGAACAACATGGTTGGAAGCATAATAGGTTACGCTACACTTCTTAAGAAGAAACTCTTGCCTGACACAAAAGAATTTCATTACGCGGATATAATTGAAAATTCCGCGAAGCGAACCACGGAATTAGTAAAGCAGGTCCTCGGCTTTTCACATTTGGACACAAAGGCGATTGAAGTAATCGATCTAAACAAATTTGTGGATGACGTAGCATCCGATTTTGGAAAGATGCACAGCGACAAGTGTAAAGTCATGATGTCTGCTGCAGATCAGCCCGCAATAGTTAAAGCCAGTATTACGCAGTTGAAGCAGGTTCTTCATGCAATTCTTGAAAATGCCTTGGAGGCGATGGAGAATGGCGGGACGATAAATTGCTCTGTCCGCATAGCGGAAAAGTCCAACTCACCTCGCGAATTTCCCTCGAAGGCGAAGCAATGCGTTATAGGAGTCGAGGACCATGGCACGGGCATGGATGAAGCAATCAAACACAGAATCTTCGACCCTTTTTTCACCACGAAGCGCGAAACAAAATATACGGGACTCAGCCTCAGCGCCGCGTTCAACATTATAAAACATCATAATGGCTACATCTCCGTCGATTCCACTCCGGGCATCGGCACAAATGTAAGAATATATTTGCCTCTACATTATGAGAAGAGGGCACCCGATGCCGGCAAACCATCATCAGGAACCACTATCCCTAAAGAGACGAAAATCTTGGTGGTTGACGATGAAGAGAGTGTCCGTCAATTGGGATATGACATACTCACCGAACATGGATACCAAGTAATGACTGCAGTCAATGGACTCCAGGCGTTAGAGCAGCTGAAAGAAAATCCGGAAGTTCGAGTTGTAGTGTTGGACATGATAATGCCGGTCATGGGCGGCAAGGAAACATCCATAGAAATAAAGAAGATGGCACACCCGACGAAGGTTTTGATATGCACGGGCTTCAGCGAGCTTTCTGATCTCGAAAAGACAATCGGTATTTACGCAGAAAGCTTGCTTCAAAAGCCATATACCACTGGAGAGCTTGTTGCGGCGGTAGAAAAACTGCTGACGGAATAACCCACCCGCAAGGTTTTCACGACAAGACCACCGCATTCTCACATTGATTTTCAAATCTTCAAGTAATAAACTATTGTTTAAGCAAAAAGTCCAAACTGTTTCATTTTTGAATTATTCCCGAAAGAGCGTCAAGTTCCAAAAGAAATTCGAAATCCTAACCGGGACGATCTTTTATTGTCACGTCGTGGTTTTAACATTTTGAGCCATAGGCTCATCCGCCTCTGGCGGAGAATTTTAATTTTTATTTTCGTCTTGCAAAATTTTCAGAAAATTATTATATCTCACGGATTAACTACAAAGAGTATGAGGTTCTAAATTGGACATCGCAGCATTAAATGAGAAAATCAAACAAGAGAGCGCCTTTGTCGATTTGCTGATGAGCGAAATCGGCAAAGTTATTGTCGGACAAAAGGCAATGATCGAAAAATTAATCATCGGACTTCTGAGTAACGGCCATGTCCTGCTAGAAGGTGTTCCAGGATTGGCGAAGACGCTGGCAATAAAAACTCTTTCGTCAGCCACGAAAGCAAAATTTCAAAGGATTCAATTCACTCCCGATTTGCTTCCAGCCGATTTGGTCGGCACACAGATTTACAATCAGAAAGACGGAAACTTCTTGATTCGCAAAGGGCCGATTTTCTCCAACTTCATTTTAGCAGATGAAATAAACCGCGCGCCGGCTAAGGTTCAAAGCGCACTTTTGGAAGCGATGCAAGAAAGACAGGTCACTATCGGCGAACAAACATTCAAGCTTGAAGAACCGTTTCTTGTCTTAGCGACTCAAAATCCGATCGAGCAGGAAGGAACGTATCCATTGCCCGAAGCTCAGGTTGACAGGTTTATGTTGAAAGTGAAAATAAGTTATCCTTTGCGCGACGAAGAAATGAAAATCATGCGGCAGAATGTGAACATGGTTGATGGCATGGTACAGCAGGTAGTTACCCCGAAAGATATCCTCAGAGCGAGAAGTTTAGTTCACGAAGTTTATATCGATGAAAAAATCGAGAAGTACATTCTTGACATTGTATATGCCACGCGATTCCCAAAAGATTTTAACCTTGACAAGCTGGCGGATCTTATAAGTTACGGAGCTTCTCCAAGAGCTTCGATAAATTTAGCGCTTGGAGCAAAAGCTATGGCATTCATCAAAAGAAGAGGTTATGTCATTCCGGAAGATGTGCGAGCCATATGCTTCGATGTTCTCCGCCACCGCATCGCCGTGACTTACGAAGCCGAGGCTGAAGAGTTAACAAGTGAAGATATTATTCGGGAAATCTTAAATAAAATAGAAGTGCCCTGATAGTTCATGGTTCATAGTTCATGGCTCATAGCAGGTATGGAGCATGAACTATGAGCTATCAGCTATGAGCTATTTCCAATGCTTACCAAAGAAATCTTAAAGCAAGTCAGGCAAATTGAAATAAGAACCAGGGGCCTTGTTGACCAGGTTCTATCCGGAGAGTACCATTCTGTCTTCAAGGGAAGAGGAATGGAATTTTCGGAGGTGAGAGAATACCAATTCGGCGACGACATCAGAAACATCGACTGGAATGTTACCGCGCGTTTCGGACATCCGTTCGTAAAAATATTCGAAGAGGAACGTGAGCTCACGATAATATTAATGGTTGATCTCAGCGGCTCTCTGGTCTTCGGTTCCAGCGACAAAACAAAACAGCAGATCGCCGCCGAAATAAGTGCCGTCCTCGCTTTCTCCGCGATGAAGAATAATGACAAAGTCGGATTAGTCCTTTTCACGGATAAGATCGAGAAGTTCGTTCCGCCGAGAAAAGGAAGACAGCATGTTCTAAGAATTATTCGAGAAGTCCTCTCGTTTGAGCCGGAAGGAAAATCTACGAATCTTAAATCCGCCCTTGAGTATCTGAACAATGCGATTAGAAAACGAAGCATCGTATTTCTTCTTTCGGATTTTATGGATTCAGGCTACGAAAAAATTTTGAAGGTCGTCGGCAAGCGCCATGACTTGATAGGCGTCGTATTGAATGACAAAAGGGAAAATGAAATTCCGAAGATGGGATTGGTAAAGTTTACGGACGCTGAAACCGGCAAAGAAAGATGGATCGATACCGAAGACAAAAGGACCATGTTTTTATTTAAGAAGATAATGGCAAAAAACAGAGAGAGCCTACTATCATTATTCCTTTCGAGCCGTCTGGACAGCATCGAGATCCAAACCGGACAAGACTTCATAAAGCCGCTCGTTAAATTTTTTAGAGTGAGAGCAAGAAGATGGTAAGAGCGAAAAACCATCCACTAGCTATCTGCCGTCAGCTTTTATTGTTTGCCATTTTCATTTTGTCTTCATCTTCAACCGCTTTGTCTCAGCACATAACTTCAAAG
>JBAPNE010000311.1:0-1525 GCA_049278975.1 Candidatus Kryptoniota bacterium | reverse complement strand
AATTCGGATTGAGCTCGATCTCATCAAGAGAATAATGAATCATGCCGCACATCTTAATTTCAATTCATCGAGCTTAATCGCGTCTTCAACTTTGTAAGAACCGATCCGCGTTCTCACAAGGCCTGTGAGAATTGCGCCGCACCCTAATTCCTCGCCAATGTCTCTCGCAAGACTGCGTACGTAGGTTCCACTTGAACAAGTAATTATCAGTTTGAGAAATGGCGGCAGCAAACTCTCAATCCTCATTTCATTTATAGTCACGATTTTCGGCTTAAGCTCGAACTTGACTCCGCTTCTTGCAAGATGGTACGCTCGCTTGCCATCAACCCACGCAGCGGAATAATCCGGCGGCACTTGCTCAATTTCGCCAGTAAATTTTTTCAATATTTCGACTATTTGCTCTTCGGAAAAATTGACGTCAACCATCCGCTCAACTACTTCAGTCTCAAGATCATTGCTCTTCGACGTGACGCCTAATTTGAAAGTTGCAAAATATTCTTTGTCCAATTTCAAAAAACTGTCCATCAATTTTGTCTTGGTGTTGGTGAAAACTATAAGAAGTCCTTCCGCTAAAGGATCGAGCGTTCCAGCATGTCCTACCTTTTTAATTTTCAACTCAGTACGCACTTTCCGAACGACTTCAAATGAAGTCATGCCCTTCGGCTTATAAACTGGAATTATTTCTCCGATCTCATTTGCCATCATTCTCGTGGGTTTTCTTCAGCAGTTGTTCAATATTTGCAACATAATCCATCGTGTCATCGATGAAAAAGGCGATCTCCGGCGTAAACCTTAATCTAACTTTATGACCGATGAACTGCCGTATATCTTTTTTCGCTTCATTCAATAAAAATAGCGTTCGTTCCTTCACCTTCGCATCGCCAAAGACACTCACATAAACTTTTGCAAGGCGCAGATCCGGTGACATGGATACGTTTGTGATTGTGATGAACCCCATCTCCGAAGTTCTATAATCACGTTCCATCAGCAGGCTGATTTCTTCTTTTATAAGGTGACCGACTTTTTCAGTTCTTACAGACATTTCAAAACTAAATTCTAAATACTAAGTTGAGGCGAGTGTGCGTTGTGTTTCAACCATCGTAAAAGCTTCGATCGTGTCGCCAACTTTTACGTCGTTAAAGTTCTCGATCCCCAAGCCGCACTCATAGCCCTCTTCGACTTCTCTCACATCATCCTTGAATCTTTTCAGCGACGCGATACTCCCTTCATGGACAACTATCCCATCACGCACGAGTCTCACACGATTGCTTCTCTGAATTTTCCCATCGACCACATAGCATCCGGCTACCGTTCCGGCCTTCGGGACTTTAAATATCTGCCTGACCTCGACGGATCCTACAACATCTTCCCTGACATCAGGGCTGAGCAAGCCTTCAAGACCTTTGCGAACATTATCAATAGCATCATAAATGATGCTGTATAATTTTATTTCGACAGATTCAGTCTCCGCCAATTTTCTTGCGGCAGAACTCGGCCTAACATGGAATCCGAGTATGATTGCATT
>JBAPNE010000310.1:0-39504 GCA_049278975.1 Candidatus Kryptoniota bacterium | reverse complement strand
CTTCCTCACTTCTTCGACCGACTTGCCTTTTACAAGATCGGTCATGATCGAAGCGGATGCCTGGCTGATCGAGCATCCTGCACCGGAAAATTTCGCATCTTCTATTATTCCATCTTTGACAAGCAGGGTAAGCTCGATATCGTCTCCACACGATTCGTTATAGCCTTTCGATTTCTGTGTCGCGTTCTGGACAACGCCATGGTTATGCGGATGCTGGTAGTGGTCGATAATTATTTCGGTGAAAAGGTCACTTAACGACATTTGCTCTTTCCCTTGGTTTGAAGATCGTTGCGGCTTTTTCAAGACCGGCAGCAAGCGCTTCAATGTCAGATTCATTGTTATAAACATAGAAACTTGCGCGCGCAGTTGCCTGCTGATGAAGCGTCCTCATCAGAGGCTGTGCGCAATGGTGGCCGGCGCGGATCGCAATTCCTTCGGAGTCGAGGATGCTTGAAATATCGTGCGGATGTGCGCCATCAATTGTCAACGATATGACGCCGGTTCCGTTTTTCGATGGCCTGTAAATGTGAATGCCATCGATGTCGGCGAGGCGTTTCGCTGCGAAGTCTCCTAACTTTGCCTCATATTCTTGTACGTTCCGAATCCCGATGGCCTCGAGATATTCGACTGCGGCCTTCAGGCCGACGGCCCCGGCTATATTCGGCGTACCTGCCTCGAACCTGTGAGGCGGTTTTGCATAATTGGAAGTGGTCGGATAAACATCGTTAATCATCTCCCCGCCGCCAAGAAAAGGCTCCATCTTCTCGAGAAGTTCGTAGCGACCATAAAGTCCACCGATCCCTGTCGGCCCACACATCTTGTGCCCGCTGAAAGCATAAAAGTCGCAGTCAATTTCTTTGACATCTACCGCCATGTGAGGCACTCCCTGCGCACCGTCGATAATGGAAATCGCCCCGGCTTCATGTGCCAGCCGTGTAATTTCCTTGACCGGGTTTATTGTGCCGAGAACGTTTGAGACGTGAACGACAGAAATCGCTTTTGTTCTCGGGGTCAAGCTCTCTTTCAACGACTTGAGATCGAGCTGGAAGTCGTCGTTCAATTTAATAAATTTCAAAACAGCGCCGGTGTGCCGTGAGATGATGTGCCATGGCACAAGATTGCTGTGATGCTCCATCTCGGTGAGAATTACCTCGTCGCCTTTATGAAGATTGTTTAATCCCCAGGCGTATGCGACTAAGTTTAGCGATTCTGTAGCATTTCTCGTGAAGATTACGGATTCAGGTTTCGGCGCGTTGATGAAGCGGGCGACTTTCGTCCTCGACTCCTCATACATATCGGTTGCAATCTGGCTGAGTTCATAAGCGCCCCGGTGCACATTTGCGTTGAAGCGTGAATAGTATTCGTCGAGAGCATCGATTACGCATCGTGGTTTCTGAGTGGTCGCCGCACTGTCAAGATAGATAAGCGGCCTCCCTCTGGATGCCCAATACGAAAATATTGGAAAATCTTTCTTAAGACTATCGAATGTCATGATCTATTTCCTCGTTTCCACTTCCGAAGAACTCCTTCGGGCATACAAGCCAACAAGTTTTATTTGGAAAAGATTCAATGTAAATGTTGAGCTCAGTTAGAAAAAATGCACTCCATTATTTTCCGTGGCAATTCTTATATTTTTTTCCGCTCCCACATGGACATGGATCATTTCGCCCGACCTTTTCCGCAACCCTGACAGGTTTGCGTTTGATTTGCCCTTGTCCCGCGGGTTCGCGATTCGCTTGCATCCCGAGGCCAGCCGCAGAATCATGTTGAAGCTGCATCTGATCTCTTCGCGGCATTCTTGCTGCCCGTCTTTGAGGAATTTCTTCCGGAACTGCAGGGAAAGCCCTGAACACTATTTGCAAAACTTCTTTGTTGATTGTTCCTAGCATCACGACGAACATGTCGAAAGCCTCCCGCTTATATTCGACGAGCGGATCTTTCTGGCCGTAAGCGCGCAGGTTTATTCCCTCTTTGAGATCGTCCATCTCGCGAAGGTGCTCTTTCCATTTTTCATCTATCACTTGAAGAGTCGCCATTCGTTCGAGACGGCTCATTATCTCGACACCAAGCTCCTTCTCCTTGCGATTGTAAAATTCTACTGCGGCATCGTGAGCTCTCGATGCGACACCTTCTTTGCCGAGACGGCGGAATTCATCCGGCGTGAAATTAACATCTATAAGAAAAGTTCGACGCAGTTCATCGACAAGTCCCGCGATGTCGCCGTTATCATAATAATTTTCTATAATCTCGTTGAGATGTTCACGAAGCATGTCGAAGATTTCATCTTTGAGGCGTTCGCCGACGAGGGCGTGCCTTCTGCGATCATAAACAACTTCGCGCTGCTGGTTCATGACGTTGTCATATTCGAGCAGCCTTTTTCTAATTGCAAAGTTATTCTCTTCAACTTTTTTTTGTGCTCGTTCGACGCTGCGAGTGATCATCGGATGTTGTATCACATCGCCCTCTTTCATGCCGAAGCGATCCATGACCCTTGCGATTCTATCGCTGCCGAATAATCGCATCAGATCATCTTCGAGTGATAGAAAGAATTTTGTCGAGCCTGGATCGCCTTGTCTGCCGGAGCGGCCGCGCAGCTGCCTATCGATGCGGCGGGCTTCGTGTCTCTCCGTGCCGACAATATGCAAGCCGCCTTTTTCAACAACGCCGGGACCCAGCTTAATATCTGTTCCACGACCCGCCATGTTTGTTGCGATCGTGATTGCCCCCGGCATTCCGGCGCGCGAAACAATTTCCGCCTCACGCTGGTGCTGTTTCGCATTCAACACTTCATGGCCTGTACCACGCCGCTTCAACATCCTGCTCAGCGTCTCACTGACTTCAACGCTTGTTGTTCCGACCAAAACCGGGCGGGATATTTTTTTCATTTCCTCGATTTCATTTATGACGGCGTTGTATTTCTCGCGCTTGGTTCTGTAAATGACGTCGTTTATATCGTCGCGGGTCATCGGCTTGTTAGTTGGAATGACGACGACGTCTAATTTATAAATATCATAAAATTCTCCGGCTTCCGTCTCTGCCGTGCCAGTCATGCCGGCTAATTTTTTGTAAAGCCTGAAATAATTTTGAAGCGTAATTGTCGCGAGAGTTTGAGTGTCGCGTTCAACTTTCACGCCTTCCTTCGCCTCGATTGCTTGGTGCAATCCTTCGGAGTAGCGTCGTCCCTGCAAAATTCTTCCTGTGAATTCATCAACGATCAAAACTTTTCCGTCCTGGACGACATACTCTACGTCTTTTTCGTAAAGCGAATATGCGCGCAGAAGCTGGGACACTGTGTGGATTCTGTCGCTTCTTTCAGCGTATAATCTGTAAAGTTCCTCTTTCTTCCTCTGGACTTGTCCGGGATCAAGGAACTTGTCGCCTTCAATTACGGCGACCTCCGTACCGATGTCCGGCAGAACGAACATGTCTTTGTCCGCGGACGAAGACGATAGATGTTCACGTCCCTTTTCTGTTAGATCGATGACATGTGTTTTTTCTTCGACGGCGTAAAAAAGTTCATCGTCAATCTCATGCATCCGCGATCCCGAATCCTTCAAATATTCAAGCTCGGTTTCCTGCATGAGACGTTTGTTTGAAGGCTCGTTAAGAAGCTTGGTCAAGCGTTTGTTCTTCGGGAAGCCGCGATACGATCTCAAAATCAAAACCCCTGCTTCTTTTTCTTTTCCTTCAGACAAAAGTTTTTCGGCATCTCCGACATATTTGTTGATGAGTCGAATCTGCTCATTGACAATTCTCTCGATGCGAGGCTTCATATCATCAAACGAATGCTCGGTTGAACCGACAGGCCCGCTGATGATGAGCGGTGTCCGAGCTTCGTCGATCAGGACGGAGTCGACTTCGTCGACTATCGCATAATAATGTTCGCGTTGTACGATATCCTCGGCTTCAACTC
The DNA here is from genome assembly GCA_049278975.1 of Candidatus Kryptoniota bacterium. Lineage (GTDB taxonomy): Bacteria > Bacteroidota > Ignavibacteria > Kryptoniales > JAKASW01 > JAKASW01. Next base: position 35,591 of record JBAPNE010000310.1, on the reverse strand, counting down.
CCATGTTGTCGCGGAGATAATCGAAACCGAATTCATTATTTGTCCCGTACGTTATATCGCACTCGTACATTTTCCGCCGCTGGGAAGTGTCCATATCTGACTGAATACAGCCGACGGTGAGTCCGAGGAACTCGAAAACTTTTCCCATCCACTCGCTGTCGCGTTTTGCGAGATAGTCATTCACGGTAACGAGATGCGCACCTCTGCCCGGAAGGGCATTGAGGTACAGCGGCATAACGGCGACGAGAGTTTTTCCTTCGCCGGTTGCCATCTCGGCAATTTTCCCCTCGTGCAAAATAACTGCGCCCATAAGCTGGACGTCGAACGGGACCATGTCCCAAACTGTTTTGTGTCCCGTCACATCCCAACTTTGACCGACGAGGCGTCGGCAAGCTTCCTTCGCGACAGCAAACGCTTCGGGTAAGATTTCATCCAGGATGTCATAAACAAAATTGTCACGCTCTTCTTCGAGTTCCTCTAGGCGCCCATAGATCCCTTTGTGTTCCTCACCTTCAACATCTCCTTTTAACTTCTCACGGAGCTCGGCGATCTCTTTTTCGAGCCCCGCGGTATCTTCCTTTATTCTCGCGCGGAAGTCAATTGTCTTTTGCCTGAGTTCATCATCGGAAAGATCACGCAGCTTCTCAAAAGCCTCATTAATCTCCTCGACGATCGGGACGATTTTTTTTACATCGCGCTCGTGTTTCGAGCCGAAAATCTTCTTTAAGAAAGAAAAAGGCATTTGTTCTCGTTAATTGTGGTTGAAAAATATAGGCAGAGAGCCGCCGTTAATCAAGGTTATGGGATCCATCCGAGCCCTTGTAATTTCTTTTTGTAACAAAACATTGCAGAATGCGAAGAGTAGAATTAGATTAAAGCACATGAAAATAAGCCTGAGAAATAGCCTATACTTCGTTTCGGCGGGGGCGATTGCCATCGTCCTTTTCGTCTATGATTGGATTAGAATCGCTATCGGCCTTGAGGATCCGGTATTGAACGCTATCAGGGACCTGTTCTCGATTATAGCATTTGTATTTCTTTATGCCGCAATAATTTCTTTCAGAGAAAAGAAACAGGCTAAGCCTCTCGAAACTTTGCGCAAGGTTATTGCGTACGGATTTTTTTTAGTTGCAATAATTTCAACTTGGGGAATCATACTCGAAAATAAGGGAAAGTCATCGGGAACATTTGTGCCTCAGAATGTGATGCAGCTTGTTGCGACAACAGCTTTTGCATTCGGCATCGCTGCCTTTGTCATCTTCCTTCTTATCCTCATCGGTCAAATCATTTACATAAAACCGGACAAGAAAGTCAGGCGGAGATTTGAGCTTTTCGTCGGGTTCGCGATCGCAGCTTCAGTGCTGAGTGTCTTCCAAAATTCTTCGTTCATGAAAACACTTGCCGACATAGCATTTGGCATAGCAATCCTGATTGCAGTGTTCCACATTGTAAGCTTGAACTGGATCGTTTTTCTTTCGCGAAAGGAAAAATATAAATCACTTGCTTATTCGTTTTTCCTTCTGATTCTTTTCGGATACTCGTTTGCTTCGATCGGGCCCGCCGATTTAGCAGGCGGCGTCCTGCAATTTTACAGTGTACCATTGCAGGAATTTTCTAAAACAGTTTTTTTATTCCTTACAATTTATTTCTCGCTCGCCTTCGTCGTCACGATGTTCCACATTCCAACTACGGGTGTTTTTGAAAAAAAGAAGCGTGAGCTGGATTCTTACCAGAATTTGAGCAAGGTTATCTCGAACGTCCTGGACACCTCGGAAGTATTGAATAATACCGTCTCAGTCGTGGGAACTGTAACACAAGCAACCAAAGTTTGGATAGAACTCAAGTCGGAGATTCTATCCGCCGGAGGTGGAAATTCGCAAAACAAAAATAGAGATAATAAATTTGATGTTAGCGCAACCCACAAGACAAGTCAATATGAATTATCCACTTTCAACTTTGACAGAGTTCGTAACGCTGTTTCCGATGGTTCTCATGGACAAGTAAAGAAGTGTGCCATTGTACAAGACGAGGATGATTTTAAAAAATATGATATCAAAGATTTTCCCGCGAAATCATTAATTGCAGTTCCGCTGACCGCTCACGACAATTTCATCGGCATCTTATACGCTGCTCACGACATGCCGTTCGCATTCGACGAGGAGGAAATTTCCACGATCAGCGCCTTTGCTGACACTGCAGCAGTCGCAATTCAGAATTCTCTTTTGTTCACGAAATCCATTGAGAACGAGCGGCTTCAACATGAATTGCGCATCGCTCATGAGATGCAGATGAAACTTCTTCCAATCTCGCTTCCGACTTCCGACAAATTCGAGACCGATTTTCTCGCGTTTCCTGCGTTTGAAGTGGGCGGCGACTACATCGACTATTGCCAAATTGATGATCGTAAATATGCTTTCGTGGTCGGTGACGTTTCCGGGAAAGGAACTTCCGCCGCCTTCTATATGGCTTATATGAAAGGAATATTTCAGTCGCTCTCGGCTTCTGCGAAGTCTCCGTCAGAATTTGTGATAGCAGCCAATGAGGCAGTATGCAACACGCTTCAAAAGAATGTTTTCATATCATTAATTTACGCCGTGCTCGACTCACAGGCAGGAGAAATGTCCCTGGTGCGTGCGGGGCACATGCCGGGCATTTTGATACACGACAAGAATTGTAGATTAATAAAGCCATCAGGAGCCGCACTCGGCATCGAGAAGTCGGAGGATTGTAAAATGCACCTCGAAGAAGAAAAGATTTCTCTTGAGTCGGGAGATACCATGGTGTTTTATACCGATGGCGTAACCGACCAGCGCGATCCGGATGGCAATGAATTCGGGGAAGAGAGATTTTATAATTTGCTGAAAGAGCTGAGCAGCGGAACTGCGACGGAAATAAAAGGAGGCATTATCCGTGCTTTAGCGGATTTTTCTCAGGGGACTGATGCAGTTGATGATACAACTGTGTTAATTTTGAAATGGAAATGGAAGGTGTAGCCACGAATTCCACCAATTCTTATGATAAATTCAGTTTGTGTAATTTGCGACAAAAAATTTTTCGGAGGAGTAAATGAACGAGTTTAAAGTGCTGACTAGAGATTCGGGCAATGCGGTCGTTATGGAGCTTCAGGGTTTTCTTGATGCTCACACTGCGCCTGATCTTGAAAAAACTTTTTCTGAACTAATTGGAAAGGGAAAATATAACATCGTGGTAAACTTTAATTTGCTGAACTACATTTCGAGTGCGGGACTCGGTGTCTTCATGGCGTATATCGATGAAGTGAGGAGCAATCATGGTGACATCAAGTTGGCAAACATGCAGCAAAAAGTTTATAACGTGTTCGACCTTCTCGGGTTTCCATATCTTTATGAGATCTATAAAGATCAAGATGAAGCGCTGAAAAAATTCTCGGCGATTCAATCTGCAGGAAATAACAGCTGATAGTTTGCGTGAAAATTTAGAAAAGATTCCGTGAAAAAATTAGACAAAATAAATGAGTCGCGAATATTCAAGAGCACGACGACCGCGCTTTCGGATGTCCGCGAATTCATAAACCAGCGAACCATCGATTTTGGATTTGGTGATAGAGAAGTTTCTGAAATTACTCTTGCCGTTGACGAGGCATGCACAAACGTGATTAAACATGCGTACAAAGGGAATCCGGAAACGGAATTCGAAATAAAAATTATTGCGAGCGGAATCGAATTTGAAATTGTTGTCCGCGATTGGGGAGACAGTTTCGATCCGGAAAATGTTCCGGTGCCGGACATAAAAGAAAAAATTAAGAAACACAGAGCGGGCGGGCTCGGGATTTTTCTGATGCGAAAACTTATGGACACGGTTGAATACCATGGCGGGAATATCGCAAACGAGGTAAGGCTTGTCCGGTATTTAAGAAACGAATGATTCGAAAATCAGAATTCAGAATCCGTGAACTAGAGATAGACAAACTTGTGTCCATGATCATATGGAGGGCCACATTACTTGGCTGGTGATCAAATTATCGAGCTAACTTCTCTTATTGAGACCGCGAAAATTCTTAATTCATCATTGGACTACAGGTTTATCTTGAACCATATCATGCTTGCTTCGATGGGGAAGCTCGCCGTTTCGAAGAGTGCCGCTGTCGTCAATCTTCCTTCTTCGCCAAAACACGGCGAAAAATTCTTGAAGGTAACGAAAGGAATCAAGCTGGAGAATGGTACTCCCGCAAAGTTGTTATCTCTTGATCTTGAAGGACCGGTAGAAGCGGCAAGTATTCAGGATTCCCTCGCTCGAGAATTGGTTGGTGCCGGAGTCAACAGGATATTTCCGATCCGCAGCTCCCATCGGCTCTTCGGATATTTGTTTATCGGGAAAAAATTATTAGGAGGAGAATTTACTCCTGCCGAGATAGAGTTCGTGTCAACTTTGTGCAACATTGCAACCATGGCCATTGACAATGCTGGACTGTTCGAAGAGTCTTTAGCGAAGCAGCGGCTGGAAGAGGAACTGAATCTGGCACACACGATTCAGGAAAAGCTTTTGCCGAAAGAAATGCCGAATGTTCCATGGTGCCAAGTGGACACCTTTCATATACCGACAAAACAAGTCGGCGGCGACTATTTTGATGTGATAAGACTCGGCGAGTTTTCGCTTTGCGTGGCGATTGCAGACGTTTCGGGAAAAGGCTTTCCCGCCGCTTTGCTAATGGCAAATCTTCAGTCTGCATTCAGAGCTTTGGTGGCTGCTCAGCTGCCCCTCGGTGAAATAACACAACGACTGAACAATATTGTTTATGAAAATACCGACTCGGACAAGTTCATAACCTTTTTTGCGGCTATCTATGATTCTGCTGCAAATTGTTTGAGCTATGTAAACGCGGGGCACAATTATCCGTTTTTAGTAAAACGCGGCGAAGAGATTTGCCGGCTCGATAAAGGCGGATTGATGTTAGGCGTGATGAAGGATATCCAATATCAAACGGGACAAGAAAAAATTATAAGCGGCGATCTGCTTTATTTATTCACCGATGGAGTGAGTGAGGCTTTGAATTCCAACGGTGAAGAATTTAGTGAGGAACGGCTTGAACGAGCGCTGAGACTAAATTCAACTTTCAGTGCTTCGGAAATTTTGGGGATCGTGCGAAAAGAGATCGCGTTATTCGTCGGAGATTCTCCTCAAAGCGATGACATAACTCAAGTTTGCTTAAAATTTCTCTGAGGTAGTGCGTCTAAATATTGTTTTCCAAAACCATTCGAATTAATAGTTGACTTGATTCGTAAAATGGTGATTGAGAAAATAAAGACAGTCTATGGATAGAGAAGCACAATACAAGAGACTTTTCCAACTCACTAGTGTGGTGACCGACTCATTCCCGGAAGGTGGAGCACGCTTTCTCGATGTCTTGTTCAAAAGCATCCTGGGGAATAGTATTTTGTTGAAGGTCGTCACCGAACAGGCAATTCGAAAAGTAAGAAGGGCAGAAAAGTTCAATCGCTTTTTAGTAGCTGCCGATTTAAATATTGGAGATTCGGTTATTGCGTTGAGCTCGGTGAATGCACTGAGAAAAATTTTTCCCACGGCAGAGATAGATTTGGTGATAAAGAAATCCACGAATAAGTTTATTGAAGGGAATCCCGATATTTCAAATTTGTATCCCGTTTATATCGGCGCGCCTTTTCCAACGGAGAGCGATTTAACCGCGCTCGCGGATCTTGCAGGAAGCAAGAACTACGATTTAATAATAAATTTCAGTCCGATGATTGAAGATAAAATTTTCGGCAAACGGAACGTGGTTAATTTTTCCATCATGGCGGTTGAAATGGTCAGAGGTGAAGGTCGCGAAGAGGCCGTCAATAATGTTTCTTACCAAGGATATAAATTCATCGAAAAAATATTTCATGACTCATTACCACCCGGCTTTGGCGATCAATTTAGCGGAGCCGATATTTATCTTTCGGAGGAGACTGTGGAGAGTGCATCGGAATTTCTCTTGAGTCATGAAGTTTCTCGCGAAAAGCCGATAATAATGTTCAATTCGGATGCCTCGTCACGATTTACAAGAATTCCATTTGATGTGCAGCATCATCTTTTGAAGCGGCTTTCAGACTTTGATTGCACCATCTTGTTGGGAGATGGGCACGCGAAAAAATTTTTAGGTTATGAGCTTGTCTATTCATTGCCGGCTGAGATAACCCAAAAAATAGTAATCGTGCCAGCATCGATGGAAATTGATGTCTATGCCGCATTAGTAGATTTTGCCGATGTGTTTATTACCGGAGACACAGGTCCACTTCATCTTGCGGCAGCTCGCAAATTCTCGCGCGGTTCGGGAAAAAGTTTGAGAAACAAAACCGCGATCTTCTCTATATTTGGCGGAACACCGCCGCGCATTTACGGATATGATTCCAAGACCGTTGGTTTCCTCGCAGCGAACCAGGATGCACCGTCAAGAGCTTTTATATCGAAAAGTTTATGCAGAAATATTACGTGCATAAACAAAATGGCGAAGACATGCAGGGAAGTTCGGTGCTTCAAGCCGCTCGATCAGGACGAAATTATTTCTGAAGTTGCTAGCCATCTTGAGTCAATTCGCAGTTTGCACATCCGCCAAAAGGATTTTATTTCCCCAAAGTAATTTTCTGTAAAACTGGTCTGTCCTGAACATTCGGACTTGGTTTGGATAGCTCAGGTATTTTATCTTAGTCTCGAATCGAGTTCAAATGGATACTTTTTTATTTTTGTTCCTGACATATATCATGGGCTTCATGACGGCCATCCCGATCGGGGCGACGCAAATTGAAATTGCCAAGCGCTCTTTGAACAATCATCTCCGCGCGGCGTATATGGTTGCCGCTGGTTCGGTCAGCTCGGATGTTATGTATGGTGTGATTGCGCTTTTTGGTGTAGCTCCGTTCTTAGAAAATAAAATGGTGGTTGCGATTTTCGGGCTGGCGGCAACGGTAATTTTATGGCTTCTGGCATTTTTTACTTTCCGCTCTGGAGCCAAAGCTAACATGCTTGAATTAACTCACGCAACTTTGAAAAGTAAAAGGGTATCATTCGTTACCGGATTTTCACTTGCCGTTACGAATCCTATGATGATAGTGTGGTGGCTTATCGGCGTCAAGATCATTAAAGATGCCGGGTTGGTTTCCAAGTTCGATGCGAACGCGTCCCTGATGTTTTTGATGATGGCAGCACTGGGATTATGTTCTTACCTGATTACTCTGGCGAATATCCTTCACTGGGCTAAAAATTTTATTTCGAACGATATGATGAAGAAAGTCAATTATGGATTGGGAGTGGTGCTGGTTCTGCTGTCATTTTACTTTCTTATAAGTTCGCTGCATACGCTTTTGCATTAAGCTGGGATTTGCGCGGTCAAAGTTTGAAGAGAATTGGAAAAAATAATCATAAAGGCGAGGATATGAATGACAATGAAAGTAAGGTGGAGGATCTCATGCAGGTACCGGGGGTGGGAAAATCTGTCGCCATGGATCTATTAAAAATTGGGATCACGACAGTTCATGACTTAAGAGGAAAAGATCCCGAAACACTTTATGAATTGATCAATAGAAAGGAAGGGGACACTCAGGACCGCTGCCTCTTATATGTTTTCAGATGCGCGGTCTATTACGCCTCCACTAAGAAGTCAGCTCAACATCCGGAAAAATTAAAGTGGTGGAATTGGACTGATACAAGAATGGCGAACAACATGGTGGAACATGAAATTTGAGCGCTGGTTTTCCGGAGCTTCTTGGGAATCAAAAGTCGGCTACTGCCGCGCAATAAAAGCGGGGGATATTATTTACGTCTCCGGAACGGTCGCCGTAGGTGATGACGGCAAACCGTTTGCGCCGGGAGATGCTTATGCGCAAGCGAGAAGATGCTTTGAGATCGTCGAGAAAGCGTTGAAGAATCTCGGAGCAGATACTTCGAATGTTGTGCGGATAAGAATGTTCGTAACGGACATCTCTCGTTCGGCTGAATACGGCAAGGCACATTATGAATTCTTTGGCGCAAATCCTCCTGCTAACAGTATGATAGAGATAAAATCTCTGATCGATCCGGCGTATCTGATTGAAGTTGAGGCGGACGCCGTTTGCTAAATTTCGCCATGCAAGGCGACCGAAAGAGCATTTTTGTTTTTTCTCCAATTTCGATATCTGGAATCTGCCAGATTCAATTCATTGTACACTCCACCTCTTTGTAATCGTATTTCGTGAAAGATTCATTTTTTTGCCCCCAACTATTTTTGTGTAACTGGAGTCAAAAAATATGAATAAGCCAAGGAAGCGAAGAAAAGAGGAGAACTTGTCAGCAGAAATCGAGCAGACAAAGACGACCGATAAAGAACTCGTATCGCAAGCCCAAAATGGAAATGCAGACGCTTTCGAGAGGCTTGTGGAAAGATATGACAGGCGTGTGCTGTCACTTGCGTTTTCGTTTACTCGAAATTCTGACGACGCCAAGGATATCTACCAGGACACTCTCATTCGCGCTTTTAATTCGATAAGAAAATTTCAGATGAAAAGCGAATTCTCGACCTGGCTTTATAGAATTGCGAGCAATGTTTGTATCAGTTTTAAATATCGTCAGAAAAAAAACATGGATGTGTTCAGACAAAATTCCTGGAGGGATGAAGAAGGAATCGACCCGGAGACGATCGCGATCGATTCTGACTCTGTCGAACGAGAGTATATGAGAGCTGAACTCGCGAAGCAAATCGAATCAGCTCTCGGTGCGCTTTCTCCAATGCAGAGATTGGTTTTTACAATGAAACACTATGAGGGTTACCTGTTGAGGGAAATCGCTTTTCTCACAAACTGCACTGAAGGAACAGTGAAGAAACATTTGTATGTGGCGGTTCGCAGGCTGCAGGATGAACTCAGAGGTGCTCTTGAATAGGAGAATAAATTTATGAGACATAAAAAATTTGAAAGCCTTATTGTTCTAAATTTTTACGGCGAGAATTTGCCTGAGGATAAGAAGAATCTTGACAGCCACTTGTTGGCTTGTCCGAAGTGCAAGAAATTCCAACAGGATATTATCAAGGCTATACCTCGACGACGACCGGCCGAGGATTTAAATCTTGACGGAACTCTTCTCGAAGCGAGAAATGAATTTCACCAGAAACTTTTTGAAGGCAAAGGCCACGCTGTACCAGCATATAAAATTCTTCGGCATGAGAAGGAGCGTGGCTTTGTTACGGTTCCCATCTACGCCGTAGCGGCAATTGCATTCGTGATGCTCGCGATAGGTATGATGACAAGTTACCTCTTTATTAACGGGTCAGGAAAAAACAATGGATCGATAATATCCGAGCTTGTTTCGCAGAATAGAAGCGAAGTTGCAATCGATAACATTCGATTTCTCTCAACCGACCCAAAATCTGGCGAGATACAATTTTCTTTCGACTTTATCAAACGCTACGATGTGAAAGGGTCCTTAGACGATCGAGATATCCAGAAGATCCTGGCGTATGCACTTGGCAATTCGGATAACCCCGGCGTGCGCTTGAAGACAGTCGGTATGCTGGATGAGGCAGCGCAAACTAAGCCGGACCAGGAAATTGAAAATGCTCTTGTGAAAGCTGCGAAGGCGGATGACAATGCCGGTGTGCGCAGGCAGGCACTCCTTTCGCTAAAAAAATTGCCGTTTGACAACGACGTAAAGGATGTGCTTCTGTTCGTTCTTCAGAATGACAAGAACCCGGGGATGCGTGTCGCCGCAATTAATTGCCTGTCGGAAAAAGAGTTAGCATCAGGATCAACTTTGTTGAATACTAAAGTGGTCGATCCCAAAATCTTAAATGTGTTAAAAGAAAAATCAGAATCAGATCAAAACCAATATGTAAGACTTAAAGCAGCAGACATGCTGAAAGGAGTCAGGGAGCTATAATATGAAAAAAATTATTTCGACATCGTTCTTGAGTGTTTTCGTGCTAGTGGCGGTCGCCATGTGCAAAGAGAATACTTCAACTGATTTACAAAAAACTTTTTTTGTTTCGCAGGGCGGGAAACTTGTCGTCTCGGTAAGCGGCGGTGACATTCAGGTGCGGGTGTGGGACAAAATGCAAGTGCAGATGACTGCGCAAAACATCGGCGATGATGCAAATAGAGTAGAGGCAGATCAAGTCGGCAACACCATTACAGTTCAATACAAACCACAAGGAGGATGGTGGGGAGGCAACCGCGATTTGAAATTCGAATTTTACGTGCCCAAGGATTTCAATCTCGACTTAACGACTTCAGGAGGAGATATCGGGATAGGTGGAGATCTCGCAGGTGATGTAGAACTTTCTACTTCAGGAGGTGACCTCAAGATCGATGATGTGAATGGCAAAGTTGATGGCAAGACATCCGGCGGTGACATTACCGTTCACAATTTGGAAAAGGACGCCACACTTTACACGTCTGGTGGAGACATTAATGTTGATCATGCAACAAACAATCTTGAGATTTCCACTTCGGGTGGAGATATAACGGTTGGAACCGTCGGGAAGAATCTTAATGCCTCTACAGCCGGCGGTGACATCAGCATCGAAAAAGTTGACGGCGAACTTCATGCCACGACATCCAGCGGAGATATGACGGTCGGAAAAATTGGCGGGAGCGTGGATATTACAACTTCAGGCGGTGACATCACATTGAATTCAGGGAACGGTCGTATCACGGCAAGCACATCCGGGGGTGATGTTGATGTTATAAATGCTACAGGTTCGGTTGATATATCGTCAGCGGGTGGTACAGTTAAGGTCGGACTTACTCCGAGTGGTGAAGGAGAAAGCAAGGTCGTATCTAGCGGGGGCGACGTGTATTTGTATGTTCCCTCTGACGCAAAAGCAAACATAAAAGCTGAAGTGTCCGGTGGTGATGAAGGGGATATAATTTGCGATTTCCCTAACGTTAATAGGTCGAATGGTTTCGGTAATGAGAAAGAGGAAATTGTCTTGAATGGCGGAGGTCAGGAGATATATCTGCATACGTCCTCCGGAAGTATTTATGTCAAGAAGCTGAATTCATTTTCAAAATAACCAACATATGAAGGAGTAGCTACATGAAGACCATAATATCGTTTGTGGTAGGATTTATTTTTCTCGCGGCGTATTCAAGTCAGGCGCCCGCTCGCGATAGCGGAATCACTGAAGAGTTCCACCAATCTTACCCACTTTCTTCAGGCGGCTCGGTGAGGCTCGACAATATTAATGGAGGAGTACAGATAAAAGTTTGGAACAAAGATGAGATCAAAATTGATGCGGTAAAACACGCGGATGATAAGAATATGATGGATCAGTTAAAGATCGTCGTTAGCGCTTCGAGTGACCTTGTGGATGTAGACACTAAATATCCTGAAAACAGCAATACTTACAATCACAACGAACAAGGGCCGTGGGTGAAGTATACCATCACTGTGCCTAAAAGCGCTAATCTCGACAATATAAAGACCATCAATGGTGATATAGAAATCTCCGGAGTTGAAGGAAAAATAAAAGGATCGACGATAAATGGAACCGTCCACGCTTCGGATATTAAGAACGATTGTCGGTTGGAGACAGTCAACGGGAAAGTTAAAGCCGGGTTTGCGTCGTTGGGATCCGGATCAGATGTAACATTGAAATCAGTGAATGGTTCCATCGTCGTTGATCTACCGGCGAGTGCGGGTACAAAAATCAGAGCAAAAGTGAACAATGGAAGCATTACAAATGACTTTGGGTTAGTATCGTCACGAGAAAATGAGGGACACTCAATGGTAAAGATTGGAGATTCAATTGATGGCAAGATAGGCGATGGTAGTGCATCTGTTAGTGTTGAAACTGTTAACGGCGACATAAAAATTTTGAAATCTGAAGAAAACAAGTGAAGGCATGCGTGCGCTATCATGATGAATGCGAGCCTCATATTTGTTAGTGTAACTCTACGAGCCGACGGACACTAAAGGCTCGACTTGGCTTTGATATTTTGATGGAAAGATATAGATGCTCATTTGTCCGTTGGATTACTCCTTTATTTTATCATCAAAGCTGAGTATTTGAACGTCGGGTCAGGGGATCCGATCGCCATCAACCATTGGGGAAGTCTCTCGCCCTATAGAAATTTTATTTGAGCCCGGACAGAGTTAGACCCTGCTGCGCTCTTTTTCTGCTTTGATTTTATGTCTTCATACAGCTATATTTTATCCCTTGGCGCTTTAAGAAAATGTGCTTGGCATTTCCCGGGCGTCCCAATTTCTTATGATTGAGAAATTGGGGCTTAGCCGGGTGGTGAGGCATCCCACCTTGCGGGAGATTTGTAGGTTCGGATGCTGATATTGAAACGCCTCAAGTCATTGAGTTTTTGATGAGTCTGAGAAATTGGGGCGTAGCCAAGTGGTAAGGCAGCGGCCTTTGGAGCCGCCACTCGTAGGTTCGAATCCTGCCGCCCCAGCATTGAGTTAGTTCAAAAATATATTTAACAAATCTGAGAAAGATTATCTAAAGGGCAAGGCACCCCGAATTTGTTTTGGGTATCCGAATTCTTCGACTGCAAAGAATCCTTGCTGAATGAAAGAGAATCATAATCCAAAATGGACGGTATAAAAATATTTTCAGGTCGCAGCAATATTTTGCTTGCGGAAAAAATTGCGCATGAAATAGGTGAACCTCTCGGTGAAAGAGAGATCGTAAATTTTAGCGACGGCGAAATTTGGGTAAAGTACTCCGATAATATTCGCGGCGCAGATGTGTTCATCATCCAGAGCACATTTCCGCCGGCAGAAAATCTGATGGAGCTTCTCATCATGATCGACGCAGCAAAACGAGCATCGGCGTCGAGAGTTACTGCGGCAATTCCGTACTTTGGCTACGCTCGCCAAGACAGAAAGGATCAGCCGCGCGTCGCGATCACATCTAAGTTAGTCGCGAACCTGTTGACGAAAGCCGGCGCAGAACGAGTGCTGACCATGGACTTGCACGCAGCGCAGATCCAGGGCTTCTTCGACATACCGGTCGATCACTTGTATTCTTCAGCCGTCTTCGTGAAGTACATAAAGGATTTAAAAATTCCGAACTTAGTTGTGGTGTCGCCGGATGTCGGCGGAATAAAATTTGCCCGAGCATATGCAACGCGACTTGAAGCGGATCTTGTCTTGATTGACAAACGCCGGCCGAAAGCAAACGTTGCAGAAGTTTTGAATATAATCGGCGATGCTAAAGGCAAGAATGTTTTGATCGTTGACGATATGATCGATACCGGAGGAACGTTTGTGGCGGCTGTGAACGCTTTGAGGGCAGCGGGTGCAAATGATATTTACGGCGCATGCACGCATCCCGTCTTCAGCGGCAACGCCATGGAACGGATTGAAAGCAGTCCTTTAAAAAAACTTATTGTCAGCGATACCGTTCCGTTGAAACGGGTTTCGGAAAAAATAGAAGTGAAATCGGTCGCAAGGCTTTTTGCGGAAGCGATCAGACGCACTTACCAGAACGAATCAATTAGCACATTATTTGAAATCAAGTAGAGGAAGCAATGGAAGAAGTTGTTTTGAATGTTGAGAAAAGGATATTGATGGGCAAGAAATCGAAGAGACTTTTTGCGGAGAAAAAAATTCCAGGAGTATTTTATCTCGGAACCGAAAATGTTATCCTGCAGGCAGACGAGGTGCCCGTACGAAATCTTGTGACCTCGGGCGTGACTCATCTCATAAAAGTTAAGTTCCAAGACGGTATGGAACGACGTGCGATATTGAATGATGTCCAGTTCGATCCTGTTGTTGGGAAAATTTTGCATTTTGATTTGCACGGAATCAAAGAAGGACAGAAAATCACCGTTCAAATTCCAGTACGGCTTGTTGGTACACCGAAAGGGGTGAAAGACGGCGGAATTGTCCAACATTCAATTCACAGAATAAAAATTCAATGCGATCCTACGCAGGTGCCGGAGCACATCGAAATCAATATTGCCGAACTCGGGATCGCGGATTCGATTCATATTAAGGACATTAAATTGGAAGGCGTAAAAATTCTCGATAATCCGGAATCAGCGATCATAACTGTTGTTCCGCCTCCGACGATCAAAGAAGAGACGCCTGAAGCTGTTGCAGCCGCTGTAGCTGAACAACCGGCGGAGCCTGAGGTGATCGGAAAGGCGAAGAAAGCTGAAGAAGGCGAAGAGACGGCAGAAGAACCTGAGAAAAAGGGCAAGGTGAAAGAAAAGGAAAAAGAGAAGAAGTAATCGGATTTTGTGTTTAAGGTTCTGATTTGGTGAGTAGGAAAATGATTGTCGGTCTTGGAAACGTCGGTCGAGAATTCGAGGGGACGCGGCACAATGTCGGCTTCATCGTCGTCGATGAAGTCGCTTCAAAATTCAAAAAGAATTTTATCTCCGGGAAAGGCGAATATTATATTTCCGAGATGCGCCATGGAGGACAAGAAGTCGTCCTTCTGAAGCCGACCACTTTCATGAATAACAGCGGAACAGCGGTTAAATCCGCCGCCGATAAATTTGAAATTCCAATCCAAGATTTGTTGGTGGTACACGACGATTTTAATATTCCGCTTTCGAAGATCCGTCTGAGAAAAGGAGGCAGCGACGGCGGGCACAACGGAGTTTATTCGATTATTTATCATTTGAATGACGACGGCTTTCCACGGCTGAGGTGCGGCATTGGAACTGAAGATGTTCTGCCGGGGAAAGACATGGTAGGTTTTGTTCTTTCAAAATTCGAAGCAGGTGAAATTCCCCAAGTAGATAAAATGGTGAGGACCGCAGCCGATGCGGTTTTTGTTTTCATCAATGAGGGAATCGAAACTGCGATGAATAAATTTAATTAACTAAAATGTGCCACGATGGTACATCGTGACATTTAACTGCTGTCTGTTTTCACCGGCGGACAGCCAAATGGCCAAAGGAGGTGAACTAAACTGAACATAATTCAGCGAGAATACGAAACCACTTTCATTATTAATTCCAATTTAGAAGACAATCAGGTCGAGACAGTAATCACGCGCTACCAGGAATTTATACCGAAGAACGGCGGCGAAGTGATGAACGTGGATCGTTGGGGAAGACGGCGCCTTGCATACGCAATAAAAAAGAAGACTGCGGGCTTCTACGTTCAACTGCTTCACAAATCCCCGACCGATATCGTTCCCAAGTTGGAGCAAGTTTTCAAGCTTGATGAGGACATCATTCGTTACCTTACGGTTGTGGTTGACAAGAACATGTTGAAAGCGCGCGCAGGCGTGAAGAAACATCGTCGCCAACGCATTTCGAGGAGTGAGCAGGCTGACATCGGCGCCGCCGTGACGGAAAGGAGTCACGATGCGAAGTAGCTTATCCGTTTACGATAGGACGAGCTTCAAAGTAAATTTCAGCCGAAGGCTGATGCGCCTCCGGCGAAAATGATGGAGGATTTATGGCTGATCTAAAGATGCCCGAAATTAACAGCGCATTAATAGCAGGTAACCTCACGAGAGATCCTGTCTTTCGGAAGACTACGAACGGAACTGCAGTTGTGAACTTCACACTTGCTTCCAACAGAAAGTTTCGTGACAGCGGCAGCAAATGGCAGGAAGATGTTTGTTACATCGGCATCGTTGCCTGGAACAAACTTGCAGATAGCTGCCGGGATCGCTTGAAAAAGGGAAGTGCGGTTTTGATCGACGGCGAGCTTCAAAGCAGGAACTGGAAAACCGACGACGGGCATAATCGTTCGATCGTCGAGATCAAGGCGAGGCGAATCCAGTTCCTGAACAAAAACGGGCGTACGTCGGACATCTCTCCCGCCCAGATTCGAGAAGAAGAGCCGACAACTTTTACGGACGATTCGTTCGACCGCTTTTTGTCGAGTGACGAATCCGAATTGCTTAAAAATAACGGAAATAAAATTAGCGAGTAAATAAAGTGGTACCAGTAAAAGAAATAAAGAAGAGAAGAATTTGCAGGTTCTGTGAGAGCGGAGATATTTATGTCGATTACAAAGACGATAAGCGTCTCATCAAATTTACATCCGAGCAGGGGAAAATAATTCCTCGCCGGGTGACCGGAACTTGCGCTAAGCATCAGAGGCAGCTTTCGCTTGCGATTAAACGTGCGCGTTATCTTGCAATGCTGCCGTTTGTGTCGGATATAATCAGATAAGATAGCTATTAGCTCGTTGCGGTTAGCAATTAGTAGGAAAGAAATGAAAGGTTTTAAGGATTCGAGGTGCGTGTTCTGAACAATGAGATCATAAATTTCAGACCGAAAAAGCTAACAGCAAAAAGCTATATGCTAGGCAATGCTTTTTTAAGGAGTTAATTATGAAAGTCATATTGAGAAAAAATTTCGAAGGACTCGGCGAGATCGGAAAAATTGTCGATGTGCGCGACGGTTACGCGAGGAATTTCTTAATTCCACAGAAGGTTGCGTACCCCTATGCGGCAGGTTACATGAAAATGATCGAGAACGAAAAGCGAGCTTACGAAACGAAGTTGAACCGCGAGATCAGCGATGCGCAGACACTTGCACAGAAGCTGAACGGTGTCGAGATAACAATTGAAGTTCAAGCCGGTGAAGAGAATAAACTCTTCGGTTCGGTCACTTCGCAAATGATCGCGGAGAAACTTGTCGAGAAAGGCCTCGAAGTGGATCGACGCCGCATCGAGCTTGCCGAGCCAATCAGGTCACTCGGCAGCTACAAGGTTCCTATAAAACTTCATCAACAAGTTGTCGCGGAAATAAATGTATCGGTGATCAAACAGCCGGAGAGCTGAAAACATCGGCTGGGTTGCGACCTTCCATTCGATGTTTGCATCTTATATAGAAAAGAAAGTTTCTTGACAGACCTCATGAACCTATGTAACTTGATGAAGAGGAGTAATTGCAAAACGTAAATATCCTGACGGCGTTTATCTTCGGAATAATTTCCTTTATATCGCCGTGTGTCCTGCCGATTGTACCAGGGTATTTATCATTCATAAGCGGATACAGTTTTGACGAGATGGTACACAGCAGCCACTCTGCCCTTTTCAGGAAAGTAACTCTGAATTCGATATTATTCATCGTCGGATTTTCGGCGATCTTCATTGCTCTCGGCGCGTCAGCCACGGTCTTCGGACAATTTCTCTTGCAGAAGCTAGAGTTGTTTTCGAAAATTGCGGGGGCAATCATCATCGTGTTTGGGTTGCACATGATTGGGATTTTCAAAATAAAATTTCTTAATTATGAGAAGAAATTTCATACAGAGAAGAAACTAGGACCGCTAGGTTCTTTTGTTGCCGGACTCGCGTTTGCATTTGGCTGGACTCCGTGCATCGGTCCTGTGCTCGCCGCGATACTGACAATTGCTGCGCAACAAGACACAATCGGGAAAGGGATAATGCTGCTTTCGGTTTATTCGCTCGGATTAGGGATACCTTTTTTGATAACGAGCCTGAGTATAAACGCGTTTCTAGCCTTTTTCAAGAAATTCAGCAAATATATGAGATGGGTTGAGATTGTAGGCGGAGCTTTTTTGATAGTAATTGGTGTTCTAATAATGACGGACAGTTTGACTTTGCTCTCCGGTTATTTTGCGAAATGGTTTCCATTTCTTAACCAGCTGTCGTGAGTTGTTGTAATTTGCTTTCAGAGAAATAGATAATATAGAGGAATGAATCAAAGGAAAGATGCATGAGTAAGACGATTGAAAAAGTTGATGATGTGGTAATTAGATTTGCCGGTGATTCGGGTGATGGGATGCAGTTGACTGGCACGCAGTTCACGAACACGACTGCGCTCGTCGGCAACGACCTCTCCACTCTTCCCGATTATCCTGCGGAGATCAGAGCTCCTGCCGGAACGCTCTTCGGAGTGTCAAGTTTTCAGCTTCGCTTTTCAAGCTGGGATATTTTGACGCCTGGAGATCACCCGGACGTTTTGGTGGCAATGAATCCCGCTGCGTTGAAAGTCCATCTCAAAGATTTGAAACATGGCGGCTTGATACTTGTCAACACAGATGCTTTTGACGACAAGAACCTTGAGCTTGCCGGATACAACGCAAATCCATTGAGTGATGATTCCCTGACAAACTTTAGAGTGATTGAAGTACCGATTACAAAATTAACTTTGAATGCCTTGCAGGGAATCGGCTTGATGCAGAAGGAGATGGTACGCTGCAAAAATTTCTTCGCGCTCGGTTTGATGTACTGGATGTATTCGCGGCCGATGGAGCCGACAGAAGAATGGATCAAGGACAAATTTGGGAAGGAGCCGAAGTTAGCCGAAGCAAACACGAGAGCTTTGAAGGCGGGATATTATTACGGAGATACAACCGAAGCGGTTGCTGTTCGATTTGAAGTGAAACCGGCGCAACTCAAACCGGGATTGTACAGGAACATCACCGGCAACGAAGCGACGGCGTTGGGTCTTGTCGCTGCGTCAAAAAAAGCCGGCATCCCGCTTTATTATGCGAGTTACCCCATTACGCCGGCGAGCGATATTCTTCACAACTTATCGATGTACAAAAATTTCGGTGTGAAAACTTTTCAAGCAGAAGATGAAATTGCTGCTGCGGGTGCGGCAGTGGGAGCGGCTTACACAGGCAATTTAGCTGCGACGGGAACGAGTGGGCCTGGTGCAGCCTTGAAATCCGAAACGATCAGCCTCGGCATTATGTTGGAGCTTCCGCTCGTAATTATAGATGTTCAACGCGGCGGGCCTTCAACGGGCTTGCCAACGAAGACCGAACAGGCTGATTTGATGTTCGTTATCTACGGACGCCATGGTGAAGCGCCTGCTCCAGTGATTGCCGCATCGACTCCTGCCGATTGTTTTCACATGGCTTACGAAGCCGCAAGAATCGCTGTGAAATATATGACGCCCGTTTATTTACTTACGGACGGTTATCTCGCAAATGGCAGCGAGCCATGGCTTGTCCCCGATGCAAAGGACCTTCCGGCAATTCCCGTTCATTTCAGGACCGATCCTGAGAATTTTCAGCCGTACTCGCGAAATGAAAACAATGTTAGGCCATGGGCGATTCCCGGAGTCCCCGGACTCGAACACAGAATTGGCGGACTGGAAAAGCAAAACATCACCGGAAATGTCAGCTACGATCCGGATAATCACGATGCCATGGTGCGCTTGAGAGCGGAAAAAGTGAAAGGAATCGAGAAAGATATTCCCTTGCAGGATGTTTATGGGGAACAGAGCGGCGAACTTATCGTCGTAAGCTGGGGCGGAACTTTCGGCGCCGTGAGATCCACCGTCGAGAGACTGCGCAGGTCGCATCATAAAGTTTCTCATGCCCATCTCCGCTACCTGAATCCGTTCCCGAGAAACCTCGGAGACGTTTTGAAGAATTTCAAAAAAGTGTTTGTTCCGGAAATAAATCTTGGACAGCTTTCAAAACTATTGAGGAGCGAATTCCTCATTCCTATTGTTCAATTTAACGAGGTGAGAGGTCTTCCTCTCAAGTCAACCGAATTGGAAAAAGCAATTGTTGAGACGTTAGCTAAATATCCCGCTAGGCGGGAAGGAGTTAAGTAATGAGTGATATAAAAGGAAATGGTGGAGGTTCACCTGCGGCGAAGCCCTCAGCGGCCGTAGGGGTTCAGACTAAGAAATACACGGCAAAAGATTTTTCGTCCGACCAGGATGTAAGATGGTGTCCCGGATGCGGAGACTATTCAATCCTTGCGCAAGTTCAAAGAATCCTTCCGGAGCTTGATGTACCGAGAGAAAAGCACGTCTTCATTTCAGGCATCGGATGCTCGAGCCGATTTCCATATTACATGGAAGCATACGGCGTTCATGGAATTCACGGGCGTGCGCCGGCAATCGCAACCGGCGTAAAAACCGCGAATCCCGATCTCACCGTCTGGGTTGCGACCGGCGACGGCGATGCACTTTCTATCGGCGGAAATCATTTTATCCATGCGCTGCGCCGCAACATCGGATTAAAAATTCTGATGTTCAACAACCGAATTTATGGATTGACCAAAGGCCAGTATTCGCCGACTTCCGAGCTCGGCAAGAAAACTAAGTCGACGCCGTTTGGAACCGTCGATTACCCGTTTAATCCGGTGCGGCTTGCGCTCGGCGCTGCCGGAACTTTCGTGGCACGCTCCATGGACAGAGATCCGAAACATCTCCAGCAAATTTTGCTGAGAGCGGCGAGACATAATGGAACAGCGTTCATCGAGATTTACCAGAACTGCAACGTCTTCAACGACGGCGCGTTTGAAATTCTTACCGAGAAAGAAACGAAGGCGGACAATGTGGTCTATCTCGAAAACGGCAAGCCGCTCGTTTTTGGAAAAGAGAACGACAAGGGAATCCGGCTGAATGTTTTTACTCCTGAAGTCGTCTCATTGAAAGACGGCAAGTGGAGCGTGAACGATCTTCTTGTTTACAGTGAGGCTTCGCTAGACCTTGCGGTGCTTCTTGCGACTTTCAGCGAAAGAGCAGGCTTCCCGACACCAGTAGGAGTTTTCTATCAGGCTGATCTGAAGAGCTACGAGCAAATGATGACTGAACAAATCGAAGGTGTTGTACAGAAACGCGGCGCCGGCGATCTGGATAAATTGCTCAAGTCTGGAAACACCTGGGTCGTTTCAGCGAACTAGTTTTGTGAGTTTGTCAAAAAGTAGATACATCTCTGCGACTCTCCGTTTTTGTGGCGACAGAATTGTTAAGGCGCAGATCGCAGAGATTTTCTATCATTTCCTTTATTTTCCATATACATTAAAAAATTTGAATAAAAAGATTGGCGAACAATTTCACAGTGTCTTCAATACAAGAAATCAATAATATTTTTCGTCAACTAGTTGACGGTAACAAAAAATTTGTTCTAACGACTCATGTTAATCCTGATGCCGACGGACTCGGCTCGGAGCTTGCCCTGAACAGGTTTTTGAAAAAGCTTGGGAAAGAGTCCATCATATTAAATCACAGCGAAACTCCGGCTAATCACAAGTTTCTTGATTATGGTGGCGAAATAAAAAAATTCGATCCTGAAAAAGATGCGAGGCTGCTTCTCGATGCGGATGTTCTAGTTGCGCTCGACATGAATAGTCCCTCCCGCCTGCGAAGCCTTGAAAAAAGTTTTTGTGAAAGCAAAGCTAAGAAGATGATTATCGACCATCATCTCGAAGCGCAGGATTTCGTCGATTATGAATTGATCGATCTCGATTCACCGGCGACGGGTGAAATCGTTTATAAATGTTTAACGGCTTACAATCCGAAATTATTGGACAAAGGAATCGCCGAGGCGTTGTATGCCGCGATCATGACGGATACAGGCTCGTTCCGTTTTCCGAGAACCGACGGTGATTTGCATCGCATCACGGCACACCTCCTGGACCTCGGAGTCGATCCAACTTATGTCTATAATAACCTTTACGAGCAAAATTCAATCGGCCGGACGAGACTTTTAGGCGAAGTTTTAGCAAGTGTTCAATTGGCTTATGATGGGAAGCTCTCATATTTTTCCATTACGCAGGAACAATTGAAGAGAAATCAAGTTGTGCCGGATGAGACGGAGCAATTTGTCAACTATGCTGGTACGATTGCAGGCGTGGTCGTCACAATATTCTTCATGGAATTATCAAATGGCATAAAGATAAGTTTCAGATCGAAAGGAGATATTCCTGTGAATGAGCTTGCAAAACTTTATGGCGGCGGCGGTCATAAAAATGCGTCAGGAGCGAGATTGGCCGCAGCGGAGTTGGACGAGATCATTCCAAAAGTGTTGAAAGACGCAGAACACATTCTGACCAAATAAATTTCTTGGAGTACAAATGCCCGAAGTAAACAGTTTAAAGGTGGAGTTTCAGGAAAAGGTTTTTACGGAAGTCAAAGCCGACGCATTGGCTCTTTTGCTAACGAAAGACGACCTTTTGGAAAAAAAGCGGGGACAATCGAATCCTGCCGTGTACCATGGCAGAATCCTTTCTCTTTTCGCGCAGAATAAAAACCAAATCGAAGCATCTTTGAAAGGAAGTGACTTCACCGGCGACAAAGATCAGAAGCTTACAATTTATTCGGTCAGCAAGCATCGTGTTGTATTCCTGATCGGGCTCGGTGAGAAGTCGCAGTTGACAAATGAAAAAATCAGACGCGCCGCTGCAGCCGGAATAAAATCGGCTCGATCGGCAAAAGCATCGTCCATGGTATTTGCGGCTCTCGATTCGGCGGTGGAGCAGCTCTCCGATTATGAAACCGTGCATTCGATAACCGAAGGCGCGATGTTAGGCGCGTACAAATTCGATAAATATTTGACACAGGACAAAGAGAAATCCAAAATTGAAACGATTGTAATTGCGCTCGCTAATGTCGGGTCGGCAATCGGAAAGAAGGCGGCGCGTGACGCGCAACTGATTTGTGAAGCAGTCTATTTGACGCGCGACCTGTCCAATGCACCGCCGAACGAAATTTATCCGGAAGTTCTTGCAAATACCGCCGCGAAGATGGCGAAGAAGTACGGCATCCGGGCGCGGATTCTCGATGAGAAACAAATTCGTGATTTGAAAATGGGCGGGCTGCTCGCGGTTAATTCGGGAAGCGATAAGCCGCCTCGGTTTATCACGCTCGAATATAAAGGCAATCCCAAGAGCAGAGACTGGTACGCGATCGTCGGGAAAGGAATTACATTTGACAGCGGTGGAATTTCGATAAAGCCGGCGTCGGGAATGAGCGAGATGAAGATTGATATGGCGGGCGCAGCGGCAGTGATCGGGACGATGCAGGCGTTGGCGTCTCTGAAAGTGCCGGTCAACGTGGTTGGGATTGCTCCGTCAACGGAGAATCTTCCGAGCGGCTCGGCATATAAGCCGGGCGATGTCGTGACCACGATGTCGGGAATTACGATTGAAGTTGATAACACGGACGCCGAAGGAAGAGTCATTTTATCCGACGGACTTTATTATGCCCAGCGGTACAGGCCGAAGGCAATCATCGATCTCGCGACGTTGACGGGCGCGTGTGTCGTCGCGCTCGGCCAGCATGCAACGGGAATGTTCGGGACGAGTGATGATGTAATGGCACAGCTCAAAGAAGCCGGTGAAAAAACTTACGAGCGGGTCTGGCAGATGCCGATCTATGAAGAATATGAAAAGCAAATCAAGAGCGACGTCGCGGATGTGAAGAACGCCGGCGGACGTTGGGCCGGAGCGATCACCGCGGCGCTGTTTCTCAAGAAATTTGTCGGCGATTACCCATGGGTCCATCTCGATATCGCCGGGACGGCGATGCTTGAGGAAGCGACGGATTATTCTCCGAAAGGCGGCTCCGGTGTCGGAGTCAGGCTGCTCACACAATTTTTCAAGCAGGTGGCGGAGTAAAAAGTAACTCGCGCCTGAATCGCGCCGTGACGCGCTCCATGATATAAAATAATTTAGCGTCGTGCTTCGTGTTGTTAGTTGCAGTTGCCGTTTATTTGAGGACCATCAGCTTCTTTGTTTCGCTATAACTTCCTGCCTGGAGTCTATAGAAATACACTCCGCTTGGCAAGTTGGCTGCACTGAAGGTAACGGAATGGTTGCCTGCGTTCTGGAATTCGTTCACCAATGTCCCCACTTCTCTCCCAAGTATATCGCATATCTTCAGCGACACAAAAGCATTCATCGGCAATTGATACACGATAGTTGTTGACGGGTTGAACGGATTGGGATAGTTCTGCAGTAATGAAAACGACTTCGGATTTCCAGTCCCATTGTCACTGACACCAGTTATCATCTCCGAAAGTGGACGGCGCCATACCCCCCCACCATAAGTTGCCGCAAGAAGATACTTGCCGTAAATGGCGAGAGAGAGGACGCCTTCATCTTGCAATCCCTCGGGAGCCCAGCTTACGCCATTGTCCGTTGAGAGGAACATGCCGCCGGGGCTAGCTCCGGCAAAAACATTCGTTCCTGAAATCGCGAAGCACCAAACACCGGTAGTATCTGGCAACCCCCCTTCCGACTTGACCCACGTTTTCCCATTGTCTCTCGATAGAACAACACCCGCACGAAAGATGGCGGCAAGAAGATTCGTGCCGGAGGCGACAAGACTGGTAACCCAAGTGCTATCCGTCAAGCTGGTATTTGCCGGAGTCCAGCTCGTGCCTTCATTAGTGGAAAGGAAGACGCCCTCGCCCCAAGTCCCGGCAAAAAGATTCGTGTCAGAGACCACGAGGGACCAGACAGTCGTGTCCGTCAAGCCGGCTTGAGTCCAACTTGTACCGCTGTTGGTGGAAAGGTAGACACCATTGTCAGTCCCGGTAAAAAGGTGCGCACCGGAGGCAGCAAAGCACCAAATATTTTCCGGTGGAGAGGAAATCAGGGCATCCCAAGCCCAGCTTCCACCATTGTCTGTTGAAAAAAACATCCCGCCGCTATTGGTTCCGGCAATGAGATTCGCTCCGGACATGGTAAGGACGTAAACAGCTGTGTCAATAAACGGCTTGATTTGACTCCAGCTTGTGCCGTCGTCGGTAGAAAGAAACACGCCGCCGATGTCAGTGCCAACAAAAATATCCATGCCGGAACCAGTCAGGGAGACCAAATCGGAGCCATCGTTACCCTTTGTCTGTATCCATTGTCCAAGCAAGGGATTCGTATAGGCGGATGACAAAAGCACCGCTAATAGAAATCTTGAGATTGGCTTCATGTGTTTTTCCTTTCGTTGAATATTAACGGGCAATTCCAACTAGCTATTGTAATAGCACACATATATACGTTTATTTTCTTTATATCTTTGTTATTGGAAGCGCCCATATTTCAGTACCAAATTTATTTCTTCAGTCCACAAAAAACAAACATGGGGTAGTGGGCTATTTCGAACAAGCTCCGGCCTGTTCACATTCGGAATTTGACCGTCCCCCATCTTCGGCAATCTGACTTTACAGTTTCAGTTTCCTTAGCTTCGGCGCGAACTGCCTCACAGCAGCCACGACGATTAATGTCATGCTTCCCCCGAATACCACGGAAGGGATCAAGCCCATCAGCTTTGCCGCGATGCCGGATTCAAATGAACCGAGCTCGTTCGACGAGCCGATGAAAATTCCGTTCACGGCGGACACGCGGCCGCGCATTTCGTCCGGCGTGTACAGCTGGACTATCGTGGCACGGACAACAACGCTTACATTGTCGAACATGCCGCTCAAAAGCAATATCACCAGAGAAAAATAGAAGCTCTTCGAAACCGCGAACAGTATCATCGAAAGCCCGAATCCGAATACGCAGATTATAAGATTGCGGCCGGCCCGCTTGAAAAACGGATAGTTCACCTGCACTACAGACATGATAATAGCGCCGACGGCCGGAGCGGCGCGCAGAAGCCCCAATCCTTCTGCACCGATATGAAAAACCTGGTCGGCAAATATGGGGAGAACCGAAACCGCACCACCGAAGAAAACTGCAAACATGTCGAGCGTAACCGCGCTCAAGATAACCTGGTTCCTGAAAACAAATTTCAATCCCACGGAGAGGCTCTTCCAGATAGATTCGTCCGCCTTTCGTTCTGGCAACGGTTTGTCCTGTACCACCATGAATGAAAGGAGACCAGCGATCGTCATTAGAACGACAGTGCCGTACGCGATCCCGATTCCCGCGAATCCGTATATCAAACCGCCTGCAGCAGGGCCGGCCACACATGCTACTTGAAATTCAAGGCTGTCCCATGTCGAAGCATTGCCCAACAGCTCCCGCGGCACAAGCTGCGCGATAAATGCCCGCTGGGCGGGCGACAAAAACCCTCGCACCAATCCCGCGGAAAAAATAATGCAGTAAATCGGGAATACACCATGGTGAACAAGAATCATACGAAGGTGAGTGGAGACCAACAATAGGGCAGCGGCGCAGAAAAAGTATCCCGCACTGGTTACAATTATTATTTTTTTTCTCCTGACGACATCTGCGACGTGTCCGCCAAAGAGTGAGATACTGATAAACGGTATTGCCTCACAAAGCCCGATCAGCCCAAGCGAGAGCGCATCATGGGTCAGCTCATAGACTTGCCATCCCACTATTACGGCTTGCATCTGGATAGCAAAGGTCAGTATAAAACGCGCGCAGACAAACCATCTGAAATCTCTTATCTTGAGCGACGCGTAGGGATCGGTAGCATCTAAGACGGTATCCATGTGTTAAAAAAGATAACAATGGATTCGGAAGAACAAAAGCGCGTCGCCAAAAATATTTATGGAGATTTCAACTCAACGAGAATCACCTTGCAGTTCCAACTTCTGAAATTTGAGAGAAAGATTTCGGCCCACCGACGAGAGATAGGGAAAGCTGTACCATTATCTCAATGGAATTTTTCACCTCTAGCGAGCATTTCGAGTATCGTCTTCATGCGTTTTTCTCTCATCTCTGGTCTTTGGGCAGTCTGTAAACGCCATGCAATCGAATATATATTTGCCCGGTTTAACGTCTCGAAGAAGGCCTTCGCCTTTTTGTTTTTGGAAAGTCCTTTCAGGAAATCGTCGGGGATGGTCATTTCGCCCGGCGAGTCATATGCTTTCTCCCACCTGCCATCAGCCTTT
Source organism: Candidatus Kryptoniota bacterium (assembly GCA_049278975.1). GTDB lineage: Bacteria > Bacteroidota > Ignavibacteria > Kryptoniales > JAKASW01 > JAKASW01. The sequence goes on along the minus strand of JBAPNE010000310.1, from coordinate 9,143 downwards.
GACTCTTCGACTTGCTTCAATCCAGCAGGTTTCATCCTGCCTAATTTTATCAAGCGAATAACATGGTCCGCGTTTCTTTTCGACCAGATGCTCTTTGCCCGTCGCGGCGTGAATTTCTGGAGCCATGATTTCTCATCATACGGTTTTAATTGTCCATCGATCCAGCCGTAACAGAGTGCAACATCGAGCGCTTCATCATGGGTAAAAGCTTTTTTGATGGATTTTTTCCCGCGTACGGGATCTCCGATTTTTAAAAACCTCATCCAAATTCCATTTGAAGTATCATGGTTTAGCTCGAGCCACCGTTCCCATTCTTCAGGCGATTCGAACGAAACGATTTTCGTCTTGTCTTTAGTTGGGCTATCCTTTTTATTGCCCGTCATTTTTATTCTACCTTCATAGAGCTATACCATCAAGAGATGAATCTTTTCCCATAGGATTTTGGATTTATTTTTTTACCGGTTCGTAATTAAGTAAAACATTTCCGGAACTGAACGTCTTCGTCTTCAGAAGTTTCAGTTTAAGTCTATCATGGATGCCGTTGAATAAAGATTTGCCGCTGCCAAGGATGACAGGGTTCACGATTATCCGATATTCATCGATTAAGCCATGTTGCATAAAAGTTAATGCTAAATCGGAACTCCCGAATATCGCCATGTATTTTCCCGGCAGTTGTTTGAGTCTTCGAATTTCTTCGGCAATATTTTCTGTAACCAGCCTTGTGTTGTTCCATTCGATCTTCTCAAGCGTCCTCGAAAAAACAATCTTGGGCAAGGAGTTCATCTTACTGGCGACAATCGGGTCGTCCCTGATTGCGGTCGGCGTTGTCCAATAGCTTGCCATCATTTGGTAAGTAACGCGCCCGAATAGAAGAACATCGATTTCGTCAAGCTGTTTAATCGCAAACTCATTGAACTCCCTATCAACGTTGTGCCAGCTTAAGTCTCTGTTAGGTCCTTCGAAGAAACCGTCGAGCGTAACAAAATTGAATATGTATAATTTGCCCAATGTCTATTCCCTTTATTTCTTATTATCCTTAAAATAGTGGAGCACCACAACGCCGGACTCGAACACTTTTGTGTCAACCAGTTTAAGACCGATTCTCTCATTTAACCCATCGAACAGGAGCCTTCCTTTGCCGCAAAACACCGGATGAACTGCAAGCCAGTATTCGTCAATCAAGCCCCGTCTCATAAACTCTTGCGCGATGCTTATCCCGCCTAAAGAAATGCTCTTGCCGGTTTGTTGCTTTAACCTGATGACTTCTTCGACCATGTTATCTTTGACTAATCTTGTGTTGTTCCACTTTGCTTCACGGAGAGTCCGTGAAAACACAATCTTAGGGATCGCATTGAACTTATCGGCAAATTCAAGCTCTCCTTTTGTTGATGTCGGGTCTTCATGTGCGTGCGGCCAATAATCGGCCATCAGCTGATAGGTTACTCGTCCGAATATGGCAATGTCCGTTTTGTCCAAAAGGTGAGCGAAGAATTCATGCAACTCGTCGTCGGCGATCGCGACGGTATGATCGGCAAAGCCGTCGAGCGATACGTTTATTGCTAAGACTAATTTTCTCACCGGAGCCAATCGTTTGTTTCGCTCGACGTCGTCATTTTCATCCATGAAATTATTTCTGTTTAGGATAAGTGTAGTTTATCATCCACCGAATCCCAAACTTGTCGGCAACCATTCCAAAGTAAGCTCCCCAGAATGTGTCCTGGAGAGGCATCTCGACTTTTCCGCCGATAGAAAGTCCATTGAAAAATTTCTTTGCCTCTTCTATGTTGTCTCCCTCAATTGAAATATAGAAATTATTGCCGGCTGTTAACTTATGTCCCATAGTTTCTAACGCGTCAGTGCCCATGAGCACGTTTCCTTTTCCAACTGGCAAGGAGATATGCATTATTTTTTCTTTTTCACTGGCGGATACTTTGCCCGCTTCGGGAGTATCTTTGAAACGCAGCAATGAGGCAAAGTCCCCACCAAACACCGATTTGTAGAACTTGAACGCTTCCTCTGTATTTCCCGGAAAGTTCAAGTATGGATTGAATGTAGCCATGGTGCTTTTCCTCCTCTTAATTTGCAGGTCGTGTTTTGTGTGGCGCTATCGTCCGTTATATGCTCGTTTAAGTTCTTCAATGTCAAATTTTTTCATTCTGAGAATCGCCTCGGTAACCCGCGCAAGCTTCTTCTCGTCTTTGTCACTTTGCATCTTATGCATGATAGTAGGAACTATCTGCCATGACACGCCGAACTTGTCCTTGAGCCAGCCGCACTGTTCTGCTTTAGGGTCAGCCGAAAGTTTTTCCCAGTAGTAATCAATTTCGTCCTGTGTATCGCAGTTCACGACAAAAGAAATGGCCTCGCTGAATTTGAAATATGGCCCTGCACTCACGAGTTGAAAGTCCTGCCCAAGAATCTCGATGGTAATAATTTCAACTGTACCCGAAGGAGTTTTGTGGAGCGTTGTAGTATCTTTTATTTTCGAGTTCTTGAAAACGGAAGTGTAGAACCTCGCCGCTTCGCCAGCCTCTTTGTCAAACCACAGAAACGGTGTTATCTTTTCCATTTTTATCTCCTTAGCCTTTAAAAATTGGTGCCATGGTGAATTTGTTCATGATCAAACTCCACTCATACTTTCGTTGTTGCGCGCCGGCGTCCACTTTCTTCGAGCATTCCTGCCAGGTCAGCTGCTGGCCGAATCTCCCAACTTCCTCCACCCTTGCCAAGAGCCAGCGAAGGATGCTTCGACATCAGCTGAATAGCATGGTTCAAGTCGTCAGCCTCCAGAATCATGATGCCACCTATCTGCTCCTTTGTTTCCGCAAAGGGGCCATCGGTAATTGACACCTTCCCGTTCCGCATGCGTAACACTGTGGCGTTCCTTGCCTCTTGAAGAGCCTCGCCGCCGGCATAGTGGCCGTTCCGTTTCAGCTCATTATCGTAGGAAAAGCACTGGTCCATGAAAGTGTTTCTTTCGCTTTCCGGCATCTTTTCCCAAATTTTCCCATCCATGTAACCAAGACAAATATATTTCATGGTTTCTCCTCATTCATACTTTTAATATTCAGGATGTCATTCTGAGGAGCAACGCGACGAAGAATCTACTTTGGTGCGCTCAGAATAACATCCCCCAACTTTATGCCATCTGTTTATGTTTATCAATTGCCTTTTCCACCACCGAGCTGTGTCCAACCTTTTGGACATCGGCAGGCATTTCTGACATTTCGAATATCTGCCGCACCTCAATCACGGTACCAGAGTCGACTTTGACTGCCGGGCAGCGCTTTGCCCACTCGACAGCTTCGTCCTTTGACTTCACATCGATCAGCCAATAACCTCCGACCACTTCCTTCGCTTCCACAAACGGTCCGTCGGTGACGGTCGTTTTGCCGCCTTTGTAAGTAACACGCGCGCCTTTCAACAATGGATGCAACCCATCGAGCGAGATGAGGACGCCGGCTTTCGCCAATTCCTCGTTGTACTTCTTCATCGCTTCAACGGCTTCTTTGGGTGGAGCAAAATTCGCATCTGCCTTTTGTTTTGGTGATGCATTCGGCTGGTATTCTGGTGGAATCATAAACATCATGAATCTCATTTCCTTATCTCCTTTTTATTTTCGTTTCATTAAATAGTCGTTTGAACTATTGCAAAATCGACAAATGATTTGCGAGATCTTTCATTTTTTCACAACCTCGTAGCACAGAAATACATTCCCGTTTGCGAAAGCTCGCGACTTTGTCAGTTTCACACTAAACCTGTCCTTCACTCCGTCGAACATCGTCCTCCCTTTACCGAGGACGATAGGAATAACTAAAATCTGGTATTCATCGATCAAACCTTCCTGTGCCAATTGAGAAACAATTTCGCCGCTTCCCAAGATGACCATGCCTGGTCCGGATTCCTGCTTCATTTTTCGCACTTCATCCACCATGCTGTCTTTCACCAGCCTCGTATTACTCCACGTCGCCATGTCCATCGTTCTTGAGAACACGACCTTCGCCATACTGTTCATGCCTTCGGCTACCACCGGATCGTTTTGCTTTGCTTCTGGAGTCGGCCAGTGGCTGACCATGAGGTCGTAGGTCTTTCTACCGAACAGGAGTTCGCCTCCGCCGCTCGCATTGTTCTGGATAAACTCGTTAAACTCCGCATCGTTACTCCGATCACTGTGCGCCCAGCTCATTTCGCCGTTGGCATCAACGAAGTAACCATCCAGCGAGATCATATTGAAAACGGTTAATTTCTGCATTTTTGTTCCTTCTTCTTGTTTTGTTGAGTCAAAGTCAATCATTCATCATCTGCCATGGCTCCTGTTTTATTCTTTTCGCCGTAAACAAGACAAATATATTTCATGGGTAGCCCCACATTTATTGATTCAACTGATCCTTGTTTAACAAACTACGAAAACGACAGCCCGGCGAGACGTTTCTCGATGAATCTTTGTTCTGGCTCTTGCCGCGTGAGTGCGAGAGCACGCTCATAGGCAGTCCGGGCATCGGCTGTCTTCCCGAGCCGTCGGCACAATTCTGCACGTGCAGAGTGTGCAAGGTGGTAATCCGTCAATTCACCGCGCTCCAGAATGCCATCAATGAGTTCCAAACCCGCAGAGGGTCCATCGCGCATCGCAACCGCCACCGCACGGTTTAACTCGACAACAGGCGACGGATTCATTTGCATGAGGACGCCGTACAGAGCTACGATCTCGGACCAATCCGTTTCGGACGCAGTTGCTGCCTCCGCATGAACCGCGGCAATAGCAGCCTGGATGGAATAAGGGCCAGCCTGCTGAGAAGACAACGCATGTTCTACAAGAGCAACACCTTCGGTGATCATGTCGCGTCTCCAAAGCGAGCGATCCTGGTCTTCCAAAAGTATGAGATTCCCTTCCGAATCCGCACGCGCAGATCGCCGCGACTCGTGCAAGAGCATGAGAGCGAGTAAGCCGCTTACCTCAGGCTCAGGCAGAAGCTCACGAAGGAGCCGGGTCAATCGGATTGCTTCGTCTGAAAGCTCGGCACGTATGGCCGATTCACCCGACGAAGCCGAATAGCCTTCGTTGAAGATCAAATAGATTACCTGCAACACCGTATCCAGTCGTTCTGACAGTTCATCCTTCGATGGTACCTTATAAGAAATGCGGGCCTCGCGGATCTTTGCTTTCGCACGCACGATGCGTTGTGCCATGGTCGATGGCGTCGTCAGGAAAGCGCGGCCAATTTCTTCGGTGGTGAGACCGCACACTTCGCGCAAGGTCAGTGCCACTCGCGCTTCTGGTGACAAAGCTGGATGACAGCAGGTAAAAATCAATCGCAGGCGGTCGTCTTCAATTTTGTCATCATCGGATCCATCTTCTATGCCAATCGTGTCTGCAAGGTGCTCTGCCAAAGGCTCGAATGATGTTTCAAATTTTGCACGTCTGCGGATTTGATCAATTGCCTTGAACCGCCCGGCTGAGACGAGCCAGGCTCTTGGATTCGCTGGCACCCCATCTTCTTGCCATTGCTCCAGCGCGGCACTAAAGGCTTCGTGCATCGCGTCTTCCGCAACCTCGAAATCTCCCAATAGACGAATTAATGTGGCAAGTACTCGCCGCGATTCCGTACGATAAAGATCGTCTAATGCTTTATGAACTTTGTCGTCAGAATTCAGCATCATGCTCAATAATGAGAAGCTCGAAAAGGAATCAACATAAACTCAAAACACGGAATGCAAACTCTTAGTTCAAAACGCTCCATCCTTATTCGGCAGATCTTTAGGTACATATTGTCCGACGTCCCACATCTCGACAATCTTGTCGCCATGGAATCGAAAGATATGAACCACCGCCATCTCTTGATCGCTTTTTTGCAGAACAAGGTGAGAGTGGACAGCCACGAAATCTCCATCGGCGATTACATTTATGGGCGTGAACTGCTTATTAGGAAGTTCGACATGATTCTCTGCCATTGCCTTTTTCAGAGCACCGAATCCTGCCGGGAAGAAAACATTGTGATGCTTCCCATTCATGTCGACGAACCTTTTATAACCTTCGTCGATATGGCCTGCAACGACGAGTTGAAGGAACTCAACTGCCGCTTGCTTCGTGGCCTGATCACCGTTATCCATCGCGGTCTCTCCTCATTTTTCAAAGTTGTCGGCCCGGACTCTACCTTCGTATCCCTCTCTCACCGAGTATGTCGGACTTAAAATACCGTTACGTAGATCCTCAAATTAATCAAGCCTGCGGGCTTCCCGTCAGCTTCTGTCGTCCATGTTATTTCTTGCCATTGAGATTTGTCGAGATGAGGCGCGACAAGACGTATTCTCACGGGGAAGTAGTCGTGAGCCGCCACAAGGAATTTGCTCACCGGCACTGGATGGTGAGTGTAAGCTGAGTTGCTGTCCAACGACCATCCCGGCGGCAATTTAGTGTGAAGGCTGAATGTCATGGTTGTGTTTGTGTTATTGTTGAGCAATAGTGGTACAGAGAAGCCCTGCCCGTTGTCGATTCCAAGCTCCGGTGCGAGGAGTTGCGTCATGGAGTCCAGGTTATGAGCAGGCCAGAAGCGTTTATAGAACGCCCATCCGCCGCCGAGTTCAATTGAGAAGTCGGGTGTGTTTGTCGGCGGCCGGTATCCACGCACCGGGAGAAACGCGATTGGGCCTGGAATGACGTTTTCGAAAATGTCCCCGGTGATCGATCCGCCTACCAGCGACTTTCCCAGGATGAACATCAACGGCTTTTGATAGTAACGCAGATCGCCGGATGCAAGCTCTTTCTCCGACTCGTCATCATATTGTGTTTTATGAAAGGAAATTTCCTTCACGGCAAGCTCGGCGTATGAAAGATGTTGTGAAGGTGAAATCTCGGTCATCGAATATTTTGGGCCTTTGCCCTCCACGAAATCGAAGTGAGTTGCATCAGTGAAAAAATAAAGCTTTTTCGGCTGCCAGGTGTGCAAGCCTTCCATGAGATTGGAAAACCATACGTGGTCTTCGGGTGCCGCTACCTGTTCGGGAAACCATGTCGGATCGCCGGCAAGATCAAACGCTTCGCTCGCAATGACTCCTGCCGCCTGATGGTCCTCATGGTTTTCGCCGACCACGATATCCGGCAGCATAGTGATGACTACCTCCGGACGTATCAGCCTGATGAAGCGCACCATCTCGCCTAACACATTGCCATGATTCCATGTTTCCAGCGAGCGCAGCACGTCGGGAATATCCTGCCATGGTGTATCTGGAGCGCGAAGAAACCACACATTATGGATCCCGATTGAAGCCAAAGCTTGACGTGCCTCCATCTCGCGGATCTCTGCCAGTGAATGAGCTTGTTCATACCCGGCAAGGTTTTGTCCTGCATCGCCGCGCGTCGTAAACACTACTGCAACGCTCTTATGCTCGTCGAGCGAAGCCTTTGCCAAATAGCCCGCGATAATTGATTCGTCGTCGGGATGTGCCACGACGACCAGGATGTCGGCTTTCAATCTTTCATCCGGCGCCGGACTTGTGGCGGGCTGCTGTCCCATGACGGTTTGGGTGAATATAATTACCAAAAGACAAACGAGGTGAATAAAGTTGCAAGATAGCCTATCCATATAGTTATCCTCCTTAGATAGAAAAGTGTATGAAAGCCAACTCAATCAAAACTTGGACTATTTTTCCGAGTTTCTCCGCTGCATCTTCGTTCCGGGAATGTCGCTTAAATATTTGTATAAATTAACGCAAAAACCTCTAAAGGCAAACGCTCCCACTGACCGGTTGAATCCTTTTTGGTTAATCACGTCCTAAAACTAATTTCAGCATCATTTTGTTATATTTTTGAATCTTTAATTACTTTTTTTCATCTTATAATCGAAAAGGTAAAAAATTAGAAAGGGCGAATAAATGTCGAATATAGTTGAAGCAACAACAGCCAGTTTCAAAACTGAAGTATTAGAATCGCTGACGCCGGTTCTTGTGGATTTCTGGGCACCATGGTGTGGGCCGTGCAGGATGGTTGCGCCGATAATTGAAGAAATCGCCAAGGAATATGACGGAAAGGTGAAAGTCTTCAAGGTCAATACCGACGACAACATAGACATCGCTGTCAAATATAATATCCTGAGCATCCCTACACTCGGATTTTTCCGCGGCGGCGAGATGGTTGATAGGATCATCGGGGCAGTTCCGAAAAAAGCTGTTGTTGAAAAGATTGGCAAAACTTTAGAGATTAATTAATGCCTTTCGAAAGTTGGCGATTGAAAGAATACAAGAGAAAGAGAAACGATGCAAAGTACGACTGCAAACAAATTCGGACAAAATAGTTTTCTCGAAAAAAATATCCACTATATAGTTATCGTAGTGGTTGCGCTTATAGTCGGCGCAGTTTACATGAATAAATCAAATAGCACAAGTTCATCGCCGCCGTCCGCTGTTTCTACAAAAGACACGGTTGCGGAAACTCCGAAAGGAGGAAGGATTGCGCCTGACTTCATGCTCACTTCGACCAACGGCAAAAGCATCAAACTTTCGGATTACCGGGGAAAAGTCGTGGTGCTTGATTTCTGGGCGACATGGTGTCCACCATGCAAGGCTGAGGTTCCCGATTTTATAAAACTGTATTCAAAGTACAAGGATGATGGTCTTCAAATGTTGGGCGTTTCCCTCGATCAAGGCGGATTGAAGGATGTTGTTCCATTCATAAAAGATTATGGAATTAATTATCCAATCGTACTAGGAACGGAAGAAGTGGTTTCGGCGTATGGTGGAATTAGAGGAATACCGACGACATTTGTGATCGATAAAAGTGGACATGTCCGCGGTGCTTTCGAAGGTTATCGACCAGCATCGGTTTTTGAGAACATAGTTCAACAGCTCACGAAAGAAAAATGAAAATACAACTTAAGCAGGTCGAAGGAAATACGTTTGTAGCTAAAGGAAAATCGAATCACTGGACCACGATAGATACTTCCTTGAAAGATGGGGGCGCGAATGGCGCATCGGGTCCGATGGAAATGGTTTTAATGGCGCTCGCAGGCTGCACAGCGATGGATGTCGTTTCAATTTTGGAAAAGAAGCGTTCCGGGATGACTCGTCTCGAAATAAATGTCGATGCCGAGCGCGCCGACGATTATCCGAAAGTGTTTACGAAAATTCACCTCCATTACATGGTACACGGA
>JBAPNE010000309.1:0-10686 GCA_049278975.1 Candidatus Kryptoniota bacterium | reverse complement strand
CACTTTGAATACCGCTTCCGCCTGTTGATGAAGCTGGTACATTAACAAACCAATAATACGTCTTGCCAGCTTCAAGAGGTCTTACTCCAGCTCCAGATGAAGGATAATTGAAAGAATTTGGGAACGGCGAGGATGCGTTGGGGATGGTCTCTTGCAAAAATGGTACACCCGAAACGACGTCCTGAGCGCTTTGCTGGTTCGGCAGCATTTGATAAACAGAGACAACGACTGTGTCAACATCAGCCGACCATTGAAAATGCGGAAAGAGCGTCGTAACATTTTCGCCGTTCATCGGAAGAACAAGATCGACGCGGCTTGGATTAGTAACCACAATCTGTCCAAAGGCACTATTCGAAGCTGGATTTCTGTTTGCATCGAAACACTGCACATTAAAGTCATAAACTCCAGCTGGAACTTTTCCGGTTGCCAGCGCAACATTCTTAATGCGATCAAATTGTTGCTCATCGTAAGTGTAGTTATTAATGGGAACGGAAGCCGTGGGACCGGACAAGTCAACATTCGTGATAACCTTCACCTGTCCTGGATTAAGTGTTATTGGTTGAGTCGTCGCTTGCGCGAGTTGGAATTGATTTTCACCGACTAATTTTACATTGACGGTCAGGTACAAGCTTACCATAATCTGAGTTCGCGCCATCGATTGAAGAGTCACTACAAAAAGGAGACTCGAACTCTTTGTGTGCTGTATATCTAGATCGGCGGCATAAATCTGACTAACCTGCGGGACATTCACCGACAAGTTGACCAGATTTTGTTGCGCGCTCGTCGAACGTGCGGACATAATTATTACGCCAAGAAGAAAAATCTTCTTCAAATGATACATGGACTATCCTCCTTTTTCTCAGCTAATTTAAACTGACAGCCAGAACGTGGTCGTTGACCTTTGTCACTTCATCTTGAATTGGCAGTTACCAATGTGAAAAGCCTCAGCACTCAATCAGAAATGGATGATGTCATTATAAATTACAAACGCCATGAAAAGAAGCAGAAGCGCAAAACCAACTTGCTGAGCAAATAGTTTTATCTTGGTCGGCACTTCCCTCCTGAAGATCGATTCGTAAACGAGAAAGGCAAGATGGCCACCGTCAAGTGCTGGGAACGGAAGGACGTTCAGCACCGCGAGACTTATGCTTAGCAAAGCCATGAAGCCAAGGAAACTCATTATGCCCATCTCAGCACTTTGAGTGGCAAGCTGAGCAATTTTTATCGGGCCGCCGATTGACTTCGTGAACGAAACCTGTCCTGTCACAATTCTCGAGAGAGATTGAATCAATAAAGCAGTTGCACCAACAGTCTGATCAAATCCAACGGGGATCGCCGTCAATATATTGTAACTAAAATTTTGAACGGGCCCGGTGTACTGTGTCCCGATTTCAATTCCAATCTTCCCGTCTGAATTCGGAGTCACCTGGATTTGCTGCTCCTGATCTCGACGCTTCACTTCAAGCTGGATTTGTTTGCTCTTGTTCTGCTGTACTATTTCCACAACTTGAGTGTTGGTAGTAATCGTGTTCCCGTTCACCGATAGGATTTCGTCTCCGGGACGCAAACCGGCTTTTGAAGCGGGTTTCCCTGGATCAACAGCTCCGATGACCGCGTGCATATTGTCGGGATAAAATCCTATCTGTTCATCGGATTTGACAACACCTTTTGGGATAGTGATATCTGTAATTTGTCCGCCGCGATTCAATTTTACCGACAAAGGCTTGGCGACATCATCAAGATAAAAATCGTTTTGGATATCTTCCCAGTTTTTCAAAGTCTTACCGTCGATAGATATGAGCTTATCACCGACCATGAATCCCAGTTTACCTGCCGTGGAATTTAGTTCGATGTACCCGACTGTCGTGGTAGCGTGGTACGATCTTCCGTTTACAAGATTAATCCCGTAAAAAATCAGAAATGTCAACAGGAAGTTCATTATAACCCCTGCGGAGATGACGACCATCCTTTGGTACATGGGTTTCGAGCGGAATTCATTCGGCTGCGGAGGAGCATTGAGGAAATCCGTATCGAAACTTTCGTCGATCATTCCCGCTATTTTTACGTAACCACCAATTGGTATCCATGATATGCAATAATCGGTCTCGCCGATTTTTTTGCCAAACGCCCGCGGCGGAAATCCGATTGAGAAAGTATCTACTTTCATCCCGAAAATTTTCGCGGCAATGAAGTGCCCAAATTCGTGTACCAGCACCAAAATACCAACGGTGATTATAAAATATAAAACGTATGCCATATTAAGTATTTCTCAAATCTAAATTTTAAACTCTTAATCCTAAATTAAATATTCATATCCCAATATCTATAGCTTATACATGCTCCGATTCGGCGTAAACAAACTGTCTCGCCAGTCCATCCGCCTCGAAAATTTCCTCAATATCAGAAGAACGTTTAAAAGGAACGGAATCAAGAGATCCCTGAACAAATTCAGCAATCTGTGTAAACTTTATCTTACGCCGGAGAAAAAGATCGACGGCAGCTTCATTCGCTGCATTCAGCACCGCGGTCGCTGTCCCGCCAATCCTGAGAGCCTCGTAAGCACAATTTATTAAAGTGAACTTCTCTACGTCAGGCTTCGCGAAAGTTAGCTGGCTAGTCTTGCAGAAATCGACTCTTTTGTATTTTGATTCAACGCGCTCGGGGTAAGTCAGTGCATATTGGATCGGTATTTTCATGTCGGGCACTCCGAGCTGCGCCTTTATCGAGCCGTCAACAAACTCAACCATCGAATGAATAAGCGATTGTGGATGTACCACTATCTCTATTTGGTCGGCAGGAATATCGAATAGATAATGTGCCTCTATCACTTCAAGACCTTTATTCATGAGCGTGGCAGAATCGATTGTAATCTTATTTCCCATTTGCCAATTCGGGTGGTTCAAAGCTTCTTCGACCGTCACATTCTCAAGCTCCGATTTATCGCGGTTGAGAAATGGTCCGCCAGATGCAGTCAAGATCAATTTCGCCACAGATTGCTTTTGCTCGCCCGATAGACACTGGAGAATCGCACTGTGTTCGCTGTCTATGGGCAAGAGAGTAGCTTTATTCTTCCTTGCTGTTTCGTTGACAATTTCGCCAGCGACCACCATGGTCTCTTTATTTGCAAGCGCAACTGTCTTCCCAGCACGTAATGCCTCCAAAGTCGGACGAAGCCCTGCAAAGCCAACTAACGCGCTGATGAGAATATCGAATTCGCCCCCCGACATTATATCCATCAAACCAGTCGAACCGGAATAAACTTTTAACTTTTCACCGTTTAAGTATGAGCGAAACCTGCTCGCCTGTTCTTCATCTATAATTACGACCCCAACCGGCTTAAACTTCTTCACTTGTTGATATAACAATTCAATATTCTTATTTGCTACAAGATATTTCACAAGACAATCTTCACCGTTTTCATTCATACTTGTGATAACATCAAGGCTGCTTTTGCCTATCGACCCGGTCGAGCCGAGTATTGCGATCTCTTTTTTCGTCCTCATTACCAAAATTGCCTAAATCAATTTAACCAAGCGGTTTCCGCAAAGCAATGACCAGAAGTGCACAAAAATCGTTAGCGTAAGAGTCTCGGGAGCATATCATGCCGCACATTGCGGCAAAATATTTATTAACATGTTGCAAAAATCCGGTATCATTATGAAATTTTAAATATGAATAGCAAAAATGAGATATCAATGGATCGTGGATCATTCAATAATCACGAAGCGATATTAAAGAGATTTTCCGCGGTTTCGATTTACGCAGTCGCGATGGGATATCTCGAATCTGCTGTCGTAATTTATTTACGAGAAAGCGTGTACGGAAATTCCGGACAGGTTTTTCCATTTCGACTCATGGAACCTTACTTAGGACAAGTCGAATTTGTACGCGAGGCTGCGACAATCGTTATGCTGTTAGCAATTGGCTATCTCGCCGGAAAAAACATTTTCCAAAAATGGATGTTCTTCGTGTATTCATTTGCCGTTTGGGATATCTTTTACTATATGTTTTTGAGAATTTTCACGGGCTGGCCGAACTCATTGGGCGACTTTGATGTTCTCTTTTTAATCCCGGTGGTTTGGGTAAGTCCGGTCATTGCACCGATATTAATTTCGCTGCTGTTAACGCTTGAGTCCACGACATTAATTTTCTTGAGTACAAAATCGGAAAGACTCAAAATCAGTATTTCTAGCGTCGGATTATTTTTACTCGGCGCGGGAGCGGTTTTCTACTCGTTTACGGAACCAGTTATTTGTATTTTGATTTCACAAGGACCAAATGGATTGAAAGGTTTCACGCCCATATCTTTCGATTGGGTGACGTTTTTGATTGGATTTCTGCTGATGTGCTTATCATCTATCAAGATTGTAAGAGAATGTTATCACATAATTAAATCCGAGGATGTGATTCAATGATTAATTCGAACGATGAAATGAAGAAGCTAAAAGCTGAATGGGAAAATAAAATTGAGAGGGAAAAGTCACGTAGCGTAAAGTTCACAACCGTAAGTGGCGAACCGATTGAGATCCTCTATACTCCGGATGATATAGAGAAAATTGATTTTGATAGCGACATCGGCTTCCCCGGGAATTTCCCTTACACGCGAGGTATCCATGATACAATGTATCGCGGCAAACTCTGGACGATGCGGCAGTTCGCCGGCTTCGGAACGCCGGAGGATTCCAACAAACGCTATCATTACCTTCTTGAAAATGGACAAACCGGACTCTCTGTCGCATTTGATCTGCCGACTTTAATGGGACGCGACGCGGACGATTCACTCTCTGAGGGAGAAGTCGGGATTTGCGGAGTTGCAGTGAGTTCGCTTGCAGACATGGAAATTCTGTTCAAAGGAATTCCGCTTGACAAAGTTTCGACATCGATGACGATAAATGCGCCTGCCGCTATGCTGCTGGCTTTTTATATTGCGGTGGCAGAAAAACAAGGTATAAAACCAAACCAACTTAGTGGAACAATCCAAAACGATATCCTGAAGGAATACATCGCGCAAAAGGAATGGATTTATCCGCCAACTCCTTCGATGCGAATCATTACCGACATGTTTTCATACAGCGTCAAAGAAATGCCGAAGTGGAATCCAATTTCTATCAGCGGCTACCATATTCGTGAAGCTGGCTCAACCGCTGCACAGGAACTAGCTTTCACTCTCGCGGATGGTTTCGCGTACGTTGAAGCCGGAATTGCGGCTGGACTCAAGATCGACGATTTCGTCCCGAAGCTGTCGTTCTTTTTCAATTCACATTTGGATTTTTTTGAAGAGATCGCCAAATATCGAGCCGCAAGGAGAATCTGGGCAAGGCACATGCGCGACAAATATGGCGCGAAAAACCCGAGGAGCTGGAAGCTAAGATTCCATACTCAAACTGCAGGCTGCTCACTAACCGCACAGCAGCCGGAGAATAACATTGTGCGCACGGCTTATCAGGCGTTGGCAGCAGTTCTCGGTGGAACTCAATCGTTACACACGAACTCGATGGACGAGACGCTTGCATTGCCAAGCGAAAAAGCCGCCACGATTGCCTTGCGAACGCAACAAATCCTGGCACACGAAACGGGTGTCGCTAATACAATTGATCCACTTGGTGGAAGTTATTTTGTCGAAACCCTGACAAATAAAATGGAAGAAGAAGCGGAGAAATATTTTGAGAAAATAGAATCACTTGGCGGCGTCATACCGGCAATCGAACAGGGATTTTTTCAGAGAGAAATCGCGGACGCCGCGTACCGATATCAGCAAGAATTGGATAGCAAGGAAAAAATTATCGTCGGAGTGAATGAGCATGTCCAAGAAAATGAAGAGATAGAAATTCCGATTTTAGAAATCTCAAAGGAAGTCGAAATAAAGCAACGACAACGGATAGCCGAAGTGCGAAACCAGCGGAGCAAATCAGATGCAGACAGCGCATTTTATGCGTTAAGAGAAGCCGCGAATGGCGGGGCGAATCTAATGCCTTGTTTGCTCCAAGCGACACGTTCGTATTTGACAATTGGCGAAATGTGCAATACACTGAAAGAAGTCTTTGGAGTTTACGAAGAACCGGTCGTGTTTTAATAAGGACGAACACATCATAACTAATGAGGGTTCACAAGAGATCACTAGTTCAGATTGGGAGTAATTAACAGCATCAATTGATCCCCGTCACTTTAGTTTAATTAACATTTTCCGATAATATTTACATAAGCTAAGCTATGGTTGCTCAGTCGGTTTAGAGTAATGTTTAAGTTTTAACTTGATAAAAATTTTGGATGAACATATATTAAGAAAGTATTACATAAACATAACGAGGCAAATGCTTAAAAGTAATAGATTCTTACCTATTGTTGTGGGACTGTTTGCAATTATCTCCTTCCACTGTTCATCTAATCGGGAAGTAACGAAGCCAGCGCCAGTCCAAATTTCGAACGATGCATCTTGTCAACTTGATTCGTTGAAATTAGAATCTTCTATCGAAATGAGGAGTAGGGCAGTCGCCAAACAATTAGAAGTTTCAACTCTATACGGTATTGATTCAATCCTTTCGGATGGTGAAGCAGTAAGCAAACTTCTTGACGTTGCACGCAAGCATTACTCGTATGCTTTGTCTTTTCAGAAGTCAGGTAATCAAGATTCTTCTACAGTAGAATTTGAAAGCGCTATTGATGTACTGAATAATTTGAGTTATTACCCTGACATAGAAGACGACACTGACTTTGTCACCTTGAGCAGGAACATCATCGGAGATTATCAGAAATACATTTCATCGGTTCAAAATCTCGGCCCCGGCACATCCGTTTTCGCGCTTCAAGAAAAACTTTCCGAGATCGTGGATTCAATAAGTGTCGCCGGCAAACAATTTCCTAAGGAAGAAATTCCAAAAACAACCATACCGCTCGACATGAATAAATACGTCGAGCAAAATATCGAATTCTTCACCACACGCGGAAAATGGTATTTGCAAAATTGGATATACAGATCAGGCATCTATATGCAGATGATGAAAAAAATATTTAAGAACCACGACCTACCGCCGGAGCTTGCTTATTTATCGATGCCGGAAAGCGGACTTAATCCGACTGCTAGATCTTGGGCAAGAGCTGTGGGACTTTGGCAATTCACTCGAGGGACAGGAAATCTATACAGTCTTCGAACTAATTGGTGGTACGATGAGCGACGTGATCCGGCAAAAGCTACTGAGGCCGCCGCCGAGTATTTGCGAGATTTGTATGATCGATACGGTGATTGGTATTTGGTTCTCGCATCTTATGACTGCGGCTCCGTCGAAAGAGCTATCAGGCGAAGCCATGGCAAAAGAGACTTCTGGGAAATAAAAAGACATCTTCCAAGAGAAGCAAAAAATTATGTGCCCCAATATATCGCCGTAACACTCATTGCAATGAACCCGAAAGAATACGGCTTCGACGACACTGTTGCGCCGGCATCAGCATCATGCGACACCGTGATGATTCCTGAAAGTATTGATCTGAAAGTATTAGCTGAAGCAAGCGGGTTTGGTTTGGATTCGCTGCTCGAGTTGAACCCTGAATTAGTACATGCAGTAACCCCGCCTAATTTCTCAGGAGAAGGTTACCCTCTGAGGGTGCCTGCAGGGATGGGTAAAGTATTTGTCCAAAGTTATAACTCGCTGCCGGAGTCTGCGAAACTTACATGGACATTTCACACCGTTCGGTACGGCGAAACACTTTCAGGCATTGCGAAAAGATACGGGGTAAAACTTTTTTCCCTAAAACTAGCCAATGATTTTTCAAGAAGAACACGACGCGTTCGTGCAGGTACCATGCTAATGATACCGGTGAAGAGCTCGTATTACGCACATACAGAACGCTCGTCCGAAATTGAACCCGTCGTCTCTAGACCACAAACACAAAGGAATGATGGTACAGGTTCGTCTATACATATCGTAAAAAGAGGTGAAACACTTTCATCGATAGCTGAAGATTATGGTACGACTGCCGCCGAGTTAAAGCGAATCAATCATTTACGAAGATCTGCTATCAAACCGAGGATGAGATTATACATCGCTGCTAATTCCACGAACACCGTTCAGGACACGGCGGAAAGCCAAGTCGCCCCGGCAACTTCAGTTGCATCAAATACGAGACTTAAATCTCCCTTGGCAACTTCAGTATTTTATCACAGGGTCTTGAGATACGAGAATCTTTCCAAAATAGCCGACTTCTTCGGCGTCAGTATTTCAGACTTAAAAAAATGGAATCATTTGACATCGAGCCGGCTTAGACCGGGGCAACGTTTACGAGTTATGCCTCAGTCCGTTGCAGATCAAAAAGGCTCGCCTGCTGTAAAGCCATCGGCGACCGAAGGCAATAATATGCTGGCAGACTCTCAAGATCCCGATTCTAAAATGATTTACAGAGTGCGCCGAGGCGATTCCCTATGGAGCATCGCAAAGAAATTTAAGGTTTCGATGAACAAGCTAAGGGAATGGAACGACAATGCTGACGGCGGCATTCGACCTGGTCAACGAATCGTAATTTATAACTAAACCCCGTGTCCGAAAGCCCCGATCCAAATCCATCTAAGTCAGGAAAAATCATATCAATCTTCGGAAGCAGCCGCCCGACAGAGGATTCGAAAGAATATCAAGAAGCCGAATTGCTAGGGAAAAAACTATCGATAGCGGGCTTTTCATTGTGTACCGGCGGCTATCGTGGGACCATGGAAGCCGTTTCAAAAGGGGCATCTCAATCAGAGGCAAATATTATCGGAGTAACGTCTGCTATTTTTTCTCCGACCCCAAATCAATATGTGAATATGCAAGTTCACACCATGACACTTTACGAGCGGCTCCAGAAATTAGTCGAGCTTGGAGACGGCTATATAATTTTGAAGGGGGGGATAGGAACGCTTGTCGAGTTTGCGCTTGTCTGGGAATTGATGAACAAAAACATAATCGCCAAAAAGCCGATCGTCTTGGTCACCGATTTTTGGAAACCTGTGGTTGATCTTCTCAGTAAGGAACTCGCTTTCGAAGGACTGGAATCATGCACAAAATATATCATGACGGCCGAGGATGCCGTTCAAGCAGCGGATATTATGATCGCTTCGTTCAACAAATAGATTTTCCCCCAACAAAAAGCTTCGAGAGATTATCCCATTAAATTCGTTTTTATTTTTTTAGCAATCTCTATCGGGCTTTTGTCATCCGCCTTAATCCAAATAATCCTGTAATCTTTTCTGAACCACGTCATCTGGCGCTTTGCATAATGCCTCGTATTCATCTTGATCAGAAAGACCATGTCCTCAAATTTTATCTTTGCCTGCAAGAAACTAATCACCTCTTTGTAACCGACGGTTTGTAAAGAATTCAAATTAGGATTGAAACCTCGCCTTAAAATTTCCTTTACTTCATCAACTAGACCTTGTTCAATCATTTCATCAACACGCTTTTCAATTCTGCAATACAAAACTTTCCTGTCAAGCTGAATTCCAAATTGCACCGTCCGAAAATCCGGTGACAAAGGGCGAGCTTGCCTCAACCCCGAGATTGTCTCGCCGGAAGAATAATAAACTTCAAGCGCACGTAAAATTCTCTTGTAATTCTGTGGAAGCAACCCTTTAGCGGCTATCGGATCGATTTCTTGAAGCTCTTTTAGAAGATTCCCCGCACCTTCCGATTCAAATCTTAGTCTTAGTTTTTTGCGAATCTCTTCATCAACTTCAGGAGAATCAAAGAGTCCATCAATGGCAGCGCGCAAATAAAGTCCAGACCCGCCAACCATGATCGGTAAACGGCTTTTTCCAAAAACTTCCTCAACCGTCTTACTCGCAAGTCTTGCAAAGTCCCCGGCGCTCATTTCGTCGTCGAGCGAAAGAATATCGACAAGATGGTGCGGTACTTCCGACAATTCTTCACGAGTCGGCTTAGCCGTACCGATGTTGACCAGTTTGTATATTTGTCTTGCATCGATTGAAATAATTTCCCCATCGATAAGTCTTGCAAGTTCGATCGCCGTCCTCGTTTTACCCGAGCATGTTGGTCCCACGATTGCGATGGCCAAATTCTCAGCCATCGCTCTCGTGCCAACCTTCTCTGCCTATGAGTGGGACAAATTTGAAATCGGCCTTGTCAACGACTTCGAAGTCGTTATTGTCATCCGTCTTGGTTACAATTTTCATTTGTTGAAAATCGTGAGTCCCGACGGGCACAACAAGTCGCCCGCCAACTTTCAATTGCTCGACAAGAGCCATCGGAATTTCCGGTGCGCCTGCGGTGACGATAATTTCATCGAACGGAGAAAATTCTTTCCAACCAATTGTGCCATCACTAAGTTTCGAGACATATCTGATTCCGAGCTGGTCGAGTGTTTCGCGAGCCGATTTCAGCAGCACCTGTATCCTTTCTATCGTGAAAACTCTAGCTCCCATCGTTGCAAGAATAGCGGTTTGGTAACCGCTGCCGGTTCCAACCTCAAGTACCTTGTCGTATTCTTTTGTTTGAAGTGCCTCCGTCATAATTGCTACGGTAAACGGCTGAGAAATTGTTTGCCCCTCGCCAATCGGCAGCGCTGCGTCATCATACGCATGATTGCGAAGTGGAACCGGAACAAAAAGATGCCTCTCGACTTTCATCATCGCCGCGAGAACCCGTTCATCGGATATTCTCCGCTCTTTGAGAAGGTGTACCATGTCCTCGCGAGCCTCTAAAT
>JBAPNE010000308.1:0-16073 GCA_049278975.1 Candidatus Kryptoniota bacterium | reverse complement strand
GTCCACTCTAGGGTATCCGACCGGTAGCGATAAGATTACGAATTCCACTTTTGGCGTGGGCGCAATCGCTGGCGTCGAATACTTTTTTAACAAGAACATCAGCCTTGGCGCTGAGTATCAATTTGGTCTTTCGACAACAAACTACACAGAAACAGGATATCCTGGCGATCACACGCTTCAGCTTGGATTTCAGACGGCTGGTTTGACCCTCGGAGTTTATTTCTAAGAAGCTACAATTTTGCGTTGAGTAGTGTTTGACTTTTCTACTTGCTCCTCGTTGGTTAAGGCTTAGTCTAAATCATCGAGGAGCATTTTTGTGAGACTAAATAACAGAAGCTCTGCAGTTTCTTCTTTAAATTTTCTTGCTACGAGTTGCGCATCTAGATAGAAGATATATGAGCTGACTAAGCTAAGTTTCGTGAACTTTATGATAACATTGAAATAACCTTTGGCGTGAATCGTATTTTGCTAGTGATATGATTTTCAGCAAGCGGAATTTTTTGATCGATGAATGAAAAGGAGTCGGGCAAGCGCAAATCGCCGAAAGGCGATCACATTCTGCGGAAAACAATAATCAACGATTTCCGCAAAGGGGAAATCTTTGAATCGCTGAGGAAAGATTTCAAAGAACTTTATCGTTTCTACATTGACGCCGAGACTCAGGAACGACTTAAATCGGAAAAGCGGATCAAACGATTCATTCATGCATCATGGTACTTGCTGAAGAGTCTAATACTTAAACTGAACCCTGCCCGTAGATTCCTTCTCCTGCTCAGCCTCGCGCTCTTTTTCTTTGGCGATATGAAATTCTCGAACGATAATTTCAACTTCTCTTTTCATAACAGCATTGTCAGCTATCTTCTTCTCCTCCTGGTCTTAATGCTTGAATTAAAAGACAAGCTTCTCGCTCATGACGAATTGCGAATCGGCCGCACGGTCCAGAAGGCACTTTTGCCGGAAGAGAATCCGACGCTTGCGGGATGGTCGATTTGGTTATTCACCCGGCCGGCAAACGACGTGGGCGGCGATCTTGTTGATTACATTAACTTAGATTCCGACCACCTAGGCCTTGCACTTGGAGATGTCGCGGGCAAAGGTTTAGGGGCAGCGCTTCTTATGTCAAAACTCCAATCGACTCTCCGTGCAATTGCGCCAGACTATAAGTCTCTTTCCGAATTGGGTGAGAGAATAAATCTTATTTTTTGCCGCGACAGTTTGCCGAACAAATTTGCGACGCTGGTCTATCTTGAGCTTACCCAAAACTCAGGAAAGGTTCGCTTGCTAAATGCAGGTCACTTGCCTCCGCTCGTTTTGCACGGGAGTAATGTCAATGAACTTTCTCGTGGTGCAGCCGCTCTCGGGTTAATGAAGTCGTCTAAGTTTCAGGAGCAGGAAATCGAGCTAAGCCCCGGTGATTTGCTATTGACTTATTCCGACGGCGTGACGGAGGCGCGGAATGAACGCGATGAATTTTTCGGAGACCAGAGATTAATTTCTATAATCGGGAAGTCAGCCGGAGTTTCGCCTGAAAATGTCGGCGAGAAAATATTGGCGGAAGTCGATACGTTTGTTGGAGATGCTCCACGCAGCGATGATCTTTCGCTCGTGATAATAAAAAGATGGGGCTGAAATTTAGTTTGCCCGGTTTTTATAATTTTTGAAAATAAAATCCGGGTCATTTTATTCAAAAGGAAAATAGCGTGTTTCAAAAAGCAGATATTGGATTAATCGGGTTAGCGGTGATGGGAGAAAATCTTGTGCTCAATATGGAGAGCAGAGGATTTACAATTGCCGTATTTAACCGCACTGTCGATAAAGTGTCAAATTTTATCGACGGACGAGCAAAAGGCAAAAATATTGTAGGCACGCACAGCGTGCAAGAATTAGTTTCATCGTTGAAAGTGCCGCGCAAAGTAATGTTGATGGTAAAGGCGGGAAAAGCCGTGGACGATTTTCTCGAGCAGATCGTTCCGCATTTGGAAAAAGGCGACATCGTCATCGACGGAGGAAACTCACATTACACCGATACGATTCGGAGGGCAAAATATTTAGAGAGCAAAGGCTTGCTTTACGTCGGAACCGGCGTCTCCGGCGGAGAAGAAGGAGCACTCCATGGTCCGTCTATTATGCCCGGCGGTTCGCCAGAAGCCTGGCCGCACGTCAAGCCGATCTTCCAGGTGATTGCAGCAAAAGTTGAAGATGGTACACCCTGCTGCGATTGGGTCGGCAGCGATGGAGCCGGACATTTTGTGAAGATGGTACACAATGGAATCGAATACGGCGACATGCAGCTCATCAGCGAGGCTTACCAGATTATGAGAGAACTGCTTGGAATGAATGCTGATGAAATGCACGAAGTCTTTGGGAGGTGGAACGGCGGCGATTTGAAAAGTTATTTGATTGAGATAACGCACGACATACTCTCATACAAAGATTCGGACGGGAAACCGTTGATCGATAAAATTCTCGATACGGCTGGGCAGAAAGGAACCGGCAAATGGACGGGCGTTACCTCGTTGGATCTCGGCATTCCGTTGACTTTGATCAGTGAGGCTGTCTTCGCTCGGTGCTTGTCAGCAATTAAGGAAGAGCGAGTTGCGGCGTCGAATGTATTGCATGGCCCCAGCCAAAAATTTATCGGAGACAAGCAGGCGTTCTTGAACGATCTTGAAAAAGCTTTGTACGCTTCGAAGATTGTCTCTTATGCTCAAGGATTCACTCTTCTGCATGCAGCGGCTGATGAATACAAATGGGATTTGAATTATGGCGGGATCGCACTTTTGTGGAGAGGCGGCTGCATTATTCGCAGCAGCTTCCTTGGAAAAATTAAAGAGGCGTTTGATAAAAATCGAGGACTTGAAAATCTGTTGTTAGACCGGTTCTTTAAAGAAAAGATTGAATCATCGCAGGACGCCTGGAGAAGAGTGATTGCTTCTGCGGTGACGAACGGCATCTGGGTGCCGGCATTCTCTACTGCGCTGAACTACTTTGATGGGTATCGCAGTTCGCGGCTGCCGGCGAACCTGCTGCAGGCACAGAGAGACTATTTCGGCGCGCACCAATATGAACGGGTTGACAAGCCGCGTGGAGAATTTTTCCACACTAATTGGACTGGGCGCGGCGGCGAGACTGCATCGTCAACTTATTTGGTATAATTCGCACCGGGGCCTCCAGTCAAACTTTTAGGAGAGACCAAGTTCGCTCCACGATGTTGAAGGAGTTAAGAACTGCTCCTGTATTTTCGATTAATATTTGATAAAGAGATGAAGACCATGAAGCGCTTGATTTTTTTTCTCGTATTGTTGCTGCTTACTATTTTTGTCACGCCCGTGGGCGCTCAAGAAAATGATTTTGTCAAGTATGTAAACCCGATGATCGGAACAGATTCCAGCGGGCATACATACCCCGGCGCGGCTCTTCCTTTCGGCATGGTACAGCTTAGTCCGGATGGCGGCGTCACGGGATGGGACCATTGTTCCGGTTACCATTTCACCGATAATTCCATAATGGGTTTCAGCCACACTCACTTGAGTGGAACAGGAGCCATGGACTATGGCGATGTTCTTTTTATGCCGACCGTCGGCAAAGTGAAACTAATTCCCGGCACGATGGAAAATCCATCTATCGGTTATCGTTCGCGATTCCGACATGAGACGGAAGTTGCAACCCCCGGCTATTACAGCGTTCTTCTCGACAGGTATGAAATCAAGGCTGAACTGACGGCTTCAGAAAGATGCGGGGTTCACAGATATACATTTCCAAAATCCGACAGCTCGAACATTATCATCGACCTGCAGCATGGCATTGGGAGCACTTGCCAGGCGTGGGTGAAAATTGTCGGAAACAATCGCGTCGAAGGAATGCGGAATTCACACGGGTGGGCGAAGAACCGCTATGTTTTTTTTGTTGCAGAATTCTCGAGACCCTTCAAGCAATATGGAACAGCGAACGGAGACAAGCCCGACTATGGATCCCGCAAAGCAAAAGGAGACAGCGTCAAGGCTTTCGTCGTGTTTTCCACAAAGGTTGGCGAAGCGATTGTAGCCCGTGTCGGAATTTCGTTTGTCAGCTTAGATGGAGCTTTGAAGAATCTGAGGGCGGAAGTTAAAAACCTTGACTTCGATTCAATTGCATCAAATGCCCGGACAACATGGAACAAGGAGTTGGGCAAAATTCAAGTTGAAGGCGGAAGCCATGAGCAAAAGACAATGTTCTATACTGCTCTTTATCACACAATGCTGACGCCGAATGTTTTTATGGACATCGATGGAAAATATTTCGGAATGGATCACAAGATTCACACGGCACAAGGTTTTACAAATTATTCAGTCTTCTCATTATGGGATACATTTAGAGCATTCCATCCCTTGATGACAATCATCGAACCGGACAGAGATCTCGATTTTGTAAAAACTCTAATCCAAAAATACCGGGAAGGTGGACTTCTGCCAGTTTGGGAACTTGCAGGAAATGAAACTTTCACGATGATCGGATACCCATCGGTGCCGGTAATCTTTGATGCCTACATGAAGGGCTTGAAAGGTTTTGACCTGAAGGAAGCGTTGACCGCGATGACCAAAAGTGCGGACGAAGATTGGCGCGGGCTAAAATATTACAAGGAGAGGGGGTACGATCCTGCCGACAGGGACAATGAGACGGTCTCCAAAACCTTGGAGTATGCCTATGAAGATTGGTGCATCGCCCAGATGGCTAATCGGCTGAATGAAAAAAAAGTTTATAAGAAGTTTAATCAGCGTTCTTTGTTTTATCAAAATGTGTTTGATAGCTCAACCGGCTTCATGCGAGGAAGGCTCGCCGATGGATCATGGATCACACCGTTCGATCCGTTCGCGGTTACTGCAAATTATACTGAAGCAAATGCGTGGCAATATAGTTTCTTCGTGCCCCATGACATAAGAGGAATGATAGAACTCTACGGGGGAGTGAAGAAGTTCAACGTGAAGCTGGATTCTTTGTTTCAAGGAAGCGAACAGCTTGCCGGAAGATACCAGCCGGATATTTCGGGCATGATCGGCCAGGATGCGCAGGGAAATGAGCCGAGCCATCATATGTCTTATTTGTATGATTATTCCGGCGAGCCGTGGAAGACGCAAGCAATTGTTCGTGAAATCATGTCCACACTTTATTGCAACAAACCCGACGGACTTCCCGGTAACGATGACTGCGGACAAATATCCGCCTGGTATTTATTGAGCGCTATGGGATTTTATTCTGTCACTCCGGGTCAAAATACTTATGCTATCGGTAGTCCGGTCTTCAAGAAGGTTTCCATAGAGCTGCCTCGCGGGAAGAAATTTGTAATTGAAACAGAGAACAACTCGGACAACTCTGGGTTCATTTCATCTGCACAATTAGATGGGAAGGATTACGATAAACCTTTTATCGCGCATCAGGACATTATGCGAGGTGGAACACTGCATTTCGTCATGTCGAACCAGCCGAACGAAAACTGGGGACTTGACACCGCCGGATTGTTCGTAATGGAGCCGGATCACAATATTGTAAAAATGCCTACCGCATTCTCAACTGGAACTGTATTTTATGACTCTGTTCAAGTGAATCTAGAATGCGAAACGCCGGGTGCGAAGATTAGATATACACTTGACGGCAACGAACCAGGATATAACTCGCCGCTTTATTCTGGTCCGGTTCTGATCAATAAGGGTTTGACATTGAAAGCATTCGCTTACTTGAACAGGGATGGGCGAAGCACCACAATGCAAACGAAATTTACCCGCTCCAAATTTCCGCCGGCTGTTTATAAATATTCTTTCGACAGCAAGTATAACGGCGGCGGAGCGATGGCACTCATGGACGGCAGACGCGGTACGAAAGATTTTCAAGATGGCGCATGGCAGGGATTTGAAAAAGTCGATCTCGACGCGACGATAGATTTAAAACAGTTAACCACATTGCATAAAGTCTCCGCTGAGTTTTTGCAGGACACGAGTGTTTGGTCATTTCTTCCTGAGTATGTCGAATTTTATGCCTCGACCGACGGCAAACATTTTGAGAAGATCGCCCATGTCGATAACGATATCGATCCTCAAAAGACCCCCCTCATAATTAAGAGATTCACTGCGAATGCCGGCGGAATCCAGGCGCGCTATCTTCGTGTGTTTGCAAAAAATATAGGTGTGTGCCCACCATGGCACACCGGTGCCGGCGGGAAAGCCTACCTCTTTGTCGATGAGGTAATGATAAAGTGAATCATCGTGTTCTTTATTGGATCGCGCAGGGTTACATTCCCCGCCGCCTGCGGCGTTGTCATTCCCGTACGTTCTTAGCGGGAATCTATTTGTGGATGCCCGATAGAAGCGCTCGGGCATGACACGATACCTCGCTGCTTGCGGCGAGGTAATTCATCCATGATTTAAAATTTCTAACCGCTGTCCGATAAACTGCGTTGTACGACAAGAATCGCTGGAAAATCCTCTTTGCAAATAGACTAGGAACGTTTACCACTGTGATGTCCTTAAACCCTTGACATAACAACCAGTACGTTATATATTCTCCCACAACTTATACAACCTGTGTTGTCGTTAAAGGTTTGAAGGTTCATAGCGAAAGGGTCAACGATGCACATTCGGATACGTTTACCAAGCATATTTATATTCTTTTTTGCTCATTTGTTTCTTGTCTTCTCGTCATTTTCTCAAACGATCAGTAACGTTGAAGGAAAGGTTACTGATCGCCAGACAGGCGATCCCCTTCCGGGCGCAAACGTGCTTGTAGTAAAGACCAGTTTAGGTGCATCTACAGACTTGAACGGGAATTTCGTAATCAGAAATGTATCTCCCGGTTCGTACATGATTCGCACAGCTTATGTAGGATATGAAACGGACACAGTTGCCATTGTGGTGCCTGAAGGCGTCGTTGTGAGTATCGATCTTAGGCTCAAGCCTGTAGGTGTGCAAGGGAAAGAAGTTGTGGTCACTGCTCAAGCAAGCGGTCAGAACGCGGCAATCAACCAGCAGTTGGCCTCGGACCAGATCGTCAATGTGGTTTCTGCCGCTAAAATCCAGGAGCTTCCTGATGCAAACGCCGCCGAGTCCGTGGGAAGATTGCCAGGTGTTTCTCTTATCAGGGAAGGAGGCGAAGGGTCACAAGTTGTAATAAGAGGGCTTGCACCGCAATACAACGAAATAACGATTGATGGAGTTCAAATGTCCGGTAACACAACTCCAAGCACTCCCAGCGACGTGACGGCGTCGTCAAATTTCGGTGATCGTGCTACAGACCTAAGCATGATCTCGTCCAGTATGCTGGGTGGTATTGAAGTGACCAAAGCTATAACGCCGGATATGGATGCCGCTGTGCTCGGGGGAGTAGTAAACTTTGACCTCAGAGAAGCCCAGACTTCAACACCACAATTCCATCTTCTCGGTCAGGACAATTACGATAATCTTCAGAATACATACAACGATTACAAGTTTGCAGCAGACGGGGAAAAAAGATTCTTCGACGACAAGCTCGGCATTTTTGCGGAGGGAGACATTGAGCAAATCAATTTGACTTCCGACGTTCTTGGCGCATCATACTTCCTAAATCAAAAAATACTCGCCGTGGAAAATCCAACATATATAAGCAATTTGAATCTCACCGACGAACCGAGAGAAAGACAACGGTATGACGCCACTGTGGTGATGGACTATCGTCTCCCCGAAGGCAAAATCGATCTCATGAATTTCGCAAGCCAAGGCATCACAGATGAACAAGATCGCGGTGAAAGTTACAGCTTGACCGGAAATACGCATGACTATACACTGGCACTATCCAGGAACGTTTTGAGCCAGATAACTAATCTGTTTGAAGTGCAGAAGCAGTTCTCCTTCCTGAACGTGGATGCAAAACTGTCACACGTGTACTCAGAGACACAAGTTCCTTCGCAATCATCATTTAGTTTTCAACAGAGCAATGCCGGAATAGCCAATCCTGAATACCAAGGATCAAACCCTGAACTCATCCCTAAACTTGCAAATGATGTCCTTAATCAGACTTTTCTGTTTGGCCTCAGTGCGTCGAATAGTCTTACGAGAGAACGTGATCTGACTGGTTCTCTTGACCTTAACACAAACGTCGATTTTTCAGATGAGGTAACCAGCACAGTTAAGTTTGGAGGACAGTACCGCTATACACTCAGATCCTATGCCTACAATCAAGGCAACGGGAATGTTTACTATAGTGGTGCTAATGTAATAAGTGGAATTAAGAACGCTTTTCCATGGATGGATTCTACCATAAATAAATATAACGGAGTGATCCTACCTCTCTTTGTGGACCAGAATTTCAGTTATGGTAACTTTCTTGGGGGAGATTATGAACTCGGTCCTCCACTCAATGCCGGGTTACTGCAACAGGTTCTGAAGATAGCGCAGCGCGCTGGAACCCTTGAGGCATGGTCTCCCAATTCGGAGGCGTCCATTCAAAGTAATTATTCCGGGGATGAAATCCGGACGGCAGGCTACGGAATGTGGACCCTTCATTTAGGTTCGTCCCTTACGTTCCTTCCGGGTGTACGATATCAAAATCTTTTGACAAATTATACCGCGCCTCGTGGTATCGTTACAACTGAAGCAGGCGAAGCTTACCAATACTATAACGCAACTACTGTTGAGTCTCACGGTTTTTGGCTTCCAATGGTGCACCTTATATTGAAGCCATCGAGCTGGAGCCAGTTCCACCTCGCATATACAAGCACACTGACCTATCCCGACTTCAGCGCCATAACCCCAGAGTACCAAATCGGCATTGGTTCGGTTGATTGGCATAACTATCTTCTGGAACCTGCACATTCTTCAAATTATGATGCGATCCTGTCAGTCTATAATAACACAATCGGCTTGCTTTCCGTAGATGGGTTTTATAAACACATAAATAACCTGATATTCCCATGGTCGGGATACATCCTAAATCCATCCCTATATCCTGGACTTCCGCCATCTACTGCTGGTAATATTATTACTACCAGTTTTAACGACCCGTATCCAGTTGAGCTTTGGGGAATTGAGCTTGACTGGGAAACCCACTTCTGGTATTTGCCAGACCCCTTATCCGGATTAGTCTTGAGCGCCAATTACACGCATATCTTTTCGCAGGCCCAGTATCCATACACATACATCAACGTTGTTAGTCAATTTCCGCCTGTTGCCGACACTATTAACACTTATTACAAGGATCGCCTTCTTCAACAACCAGACGACATAGCGAACTTGGCGCTCGGGTATGATTACAAAGGATTTTCGATTCGTGTTTCTATGCTGTACCAGGCGAATGTATTTGAGTCGTCAAACTTCTGGCCCGAGTTGAGAGCAAATACGGCGCCCTACCTCAGGTGGGACATTGCAGCCAAACAAAACCTGCCATGGTACGGTCTTCAAGTGTTCCTTGACTTAAACAACATAAATGGTGAACGGGATATTCAGATAGAGCAAGGATCAGGGTTCCCTGCGGCAGAATCGCATTACGGTATGACGGCAGATGCAGGATTGCGCTTGGAGCTATGAACATTCTCGTTCAATAGAAAGGAGATGATACCGACTAATTTGAGAGTTTATCTATAACGATAATGGCCGACCATTTAGAAGGAGGATATCGAGAGTATGTTGGTTCTTTTAGTTTTTACAATGAGTTAAATCTAACAAAAAGGAGATTTGTAATGAGTAAGATGATTTCTTTTTTAGGTGCAGCGTTCTTGTTCGTCTTGCCGCTCGCTGTTTCAGCTCAAACTGCTGACACCATCTGGGTTGCCGCATCACCCACAGGAAACATAAACAATTTCATAATGGGAGACTCGACCTCGACCGGACAGCGAAACCATCCTAATGCGATCTATGCGTTGTATCAAGACTCGATTTATTTCTACAACGCAACAATGAATGTCAATTTTCCGTTGACGCTTGTCGGTGGCCAAGGGTCCGGAAGACCTCCTGTGATAGCCCCTGCTATCTTGCCCGACGGTTCCTTGCCAAACCAATTCCTGGATGTGTTCAAAGGGAACCTGACCTTAGAGAATCTTTTCCTGTTAGGTATTGGCACAAATAATCACGTTGCAGGAAATGGTACCGATATGTGCGCTATCACCGGGGATAGTTTGACAGTGACCCTGGACAGCTGCATATTCGACGGCTGGAACTGGGAAGTCATAGGCCAGATTGGTGCATGGGATAACTTCTACATCACGAATTGCTATTTCAAAAATTTGATCCATCCGACGTCTTGGTTTTATGGTGAGGCGCTCCGTGGAGATGGCTTTAATGTTCCAATCGACACTATTATCGTGGTGAACAATACATTCTTCAATCTCAACGGCAATCCTCTGTGTCCGACAGGTTATTGCAACCTTGAGCGGTTTGAGCATAACTCGGTAATCATAAATGAGGATAATCCGTTGAATGATTTTGGCGCCACGAACGAGGAGTTCAAGAATAACATATTCTACTGTACGGAAACCATGGCTGCAACTCCGGATGAAGTAGCCGGAGCTTGGCTGACAGTTTTGCCCGGCCTCCCTTCGGGAACATTTGCCTTTGCTCCAATCAGCCTCCTTGGTTACACGACCAATGTCACCGAAGCAGAGAGACATATTGAGGTGTTAAATAATTTGTGTTTTCAACCACCGGCGCTAACGGATTTCTATGCAACATGGAACGATACAGTGAAATCGAAAGTATTTATAGGAACCCGTGATTCAATCTTCACACAAAATGGTACCCTTGACACAATTGTCGTTAATGATTCTGCCGTTGATGTACTGACGCCTTCGGTCTTTATGGACCCTCTGACTGATAGTCTATTCTCAACCAAATCGACATGGCCGAATCTCGTACAGTCTGGCAACGATACCGTTGATGATCCTGGATTTCAGTCGTTCGTGGCGGATCAAGTTGACAGTGCAATCGAATACATGTACTTAATCAGAGACTCTCAGAATGGCTTTCTGTATCCGCAAACGAATACATACCTTTGGAATTACAACCCAGGTACTCCGGTCATTCCTAGTGCGCCACTCTTTGACTTTGACTGGCCGTACGCGGAAAGTTTTGCATACAGCAACACATCCTTACAGCATGCCGGCACAGATGGTTTTGCACTTGGCGACTTGAACTGGTTCCCCGACCAGAAGGCTGCCTGGCTCGCCGCTGGAGGACTTGCGACAGGCGTCAAGCCAGCGGCGAACACCACGCCGGCGAAGTTTGACTTAAGCAACAACTATCCGAATCCATTCAATCCTTCGACCACCATCAAGGTAACTTTGGTGAAAAACGGCCAGATGAGCCTGAAGATTTACAATGTCCTCGGCCAGCTAGTCAACGTCGTGGATCAGGGCTATAAAACGACAGGCGAGTACATATATAATGTCTCGATGGATAGATTTGCCAGCGGTGTTTACTTTTACACTCTCCAGCAAGGTTCCAACATGATAACAAGGAAAATGATCCTGCTGAAATAGTCTGAGCATTTCTTTTTTAACTCGGGACTGGTGCCGACGCCAGTCCCGGTCTCTTTAAAATCTAATCCACATTGCTTAATTTACGGTCATGGGTAACATGAGCGTAATCAATCTCATCAAGTGGAATAATCTCCCCACGAACAAAAATGGCACAATGAAAAACGCTTCAATATTTTTTGTTATTATCGCAAGTATGTTTACGATATTTGCGATTCTGCCGGCACGCGCGCAGCAGTATTCTCATGCCTCCTCGATGCAGGAGGGTTTTCAAGTACCACAAATTCCATTTGCGCCGAAGAATTATATTTGTTACCGCACTAGCGGGGAAATAAAGGTAGATGGAAATTTGAATGAGGGATCATGGAACAATGCCGCGTGGACGGATTATTTTGCTGATATAGAAGGAGACTCGAAGCCTACTCCGATCTATAGAACCAGAGTGAAGATGCTCTGGGATAATAAGTATCTTTACATCGCTGCAGAAATTCAGGAGCCTAACCTTTGGGCAACGCTGAGACAGAAGGATACAGTGATATATTATGATAACGACTTCGAGATATTTATCGATCCCAATGGTTCAACGCAGCCTTATTATGAAACCGAGATAAATCCGCTGGGAACTGTCTGGGATCTACTCCTGACGAAACCATACCGCGACGGCAATAGGGTTGCTGTCAACGCGTGGGACATCGAAGGACTGAAGGTGGGGATTGCTCTTCATGGCACACTTAATAATCCTTCGGATGTCGATACGGGCTGGACGGTGGAATTGGCATTTCCGTGGAAGGTGCTTGGCCAATGCGCTTCGAACGGTGCACCTCCAAAGGAAGGGGCGCAGTGGCGGATAAATTTTTCACGGGTTGAATGGCAAACCGAAGTTGAAAAAGGAATTTATGTGAAAAAGACCGATCCCAAAACCGGACAAATCTTGCCGGAGAACAACTGGGTGTGGTCGCCACAGGGGGTGATAGACATGCATTATCCGGAGATGTGGGGTTTTCTCCAGTTCTCAGATACCGTCGTAGGTCATGGTACGGATAAATTCAAATGGAATTCAGATGAAGATGCGAAATCGATTCTTCGGAGGATTTATTACGCGGAGAAAAATTATAGGATTATTCACGGGGAATTCACCGATGATATTTCCACGCTCGGCGTTGGAGAGATGAAGTTGGATGGCTATACATCGCCGAAGATTAAAACCACTTTTAGTATGTTCGAAGCGATCATAGCGAACGATGACACGACGAAGATTATCCACATCAGGGATGACGGCAAAACTTGGGAAACTAAGTACAGATAAACTCGGGTTGACCTGGCATCACGAGCCGCTGTTCCACTCCTTTTTAGGTGACGCCATGAATAATCCGAAGTTCGAAAGTGCCGGGCGATTATTTGCATCCTCGATTACGATTCTAACTTTATCCGTTCGAAAAGGAGGAATTCCCATCGAGAATTCGGGTCGCAAGATGGTTGTTTCTTCGGGAGGCTCCCCTTAAATTTTGCGGAGGCACGAAATAAAATGAGACGTGCGGAACGATGCCAAAGTAGGGAGACATTCGCCATGATGAGAGGTTCTTCAATTCGGTTGGCCCAAGCTCTATTCTTAAGCTTGTTAATATTTGCCACATGCGGTGTTCCATCATTCGCACAAACCCCGAACGGACAAGGCAAAATTCTCGCAGGGTACTTCGAAGAATGGGGTACCAGCGCCGACTACAGCGTGGCAAACCTCGAAAAAAATGGTGTAGCTGCCAAACTCACTCACATTATCTATGCGTTCGGCAACGTAGTGGATACTCCATCCATCGAATGTGCCATCGCTGACCCGAAAGCAGCTTACCTGAATACGGGGGTCCCAAGCGTTAGTGGCGCTCCATACACTGTACCGCCGTACGGCAATTTTGGTGCATTGATCCAGTTGAAGCAGCTTCATCCCAATCTAAAGGTGTTGATTTCTCTCGGTGGCGCTGCTGCAGGAAACGTCGCCTTTTCAGTAGCAGCAAGCACTCAAGCCGGACGGCAGGCGCTCGTCGCTTCTTGCATTAACATATTCATTAAAGGAAATGTGGGGACCGATTCAGCAGGCAATCCGATATCCACAGGAAGCCTATTTGACGGCGTTAACGTCGATTGGGAATATCCGGCCTCGGCCGACAAGCATAACTACACTTTGTTGCTCCAAGAATTCCGCGAGCAACTGAATATGCTGGAACAGGCGGACCATCGCCATTATCTGCTGACAATCGACTCACCGACAAAGCCTGAGAACTATTCCAACGTCGAGCTTGCTAAAGTTGCAGAGCAGCTTGATTTCCTTACACTTGATGGCTACGACTTTGCCAGCCCGTCGGATAGCACGACTAATCACGCATCGGCGTTGTACGATTCTCGGTCGAATCCTGCCTTTGGGAAGGGTCTCTATGTAGATTCTGCAATTAGTGTCTATCTTAAGGCTGGCGTACCAGGACGTAAACTGGTGCTCGGTTTGCCTCTTTATGGTCAGGGATGGATGGGTGTTCCTGGTATTAATCACGGT
This sequence comes from Candidatus Kryptoniota bacterium, assembly GCA_049278975.1. GTDB lineage: Bacteria > Bacteroidota > Ignavibacteria > Kryptoniales > JAKASW01 > JAKASW01. The sequence goes on along the minus strand of JBAPNE010000308.1, from coordinate 2,061 downwards.
TTGTATCAGAGTTCTACCGGGCCCGCTCCGTCTCCCGCCGGGGATGCTCTAGCCACTGATGGAGTGGCAACTTATAAGACCCTTTCGGCTTTGTCTGGCTCCGGTTACACACGCTATTTTGATCCACAGAGGATTGCCGTATGGTTCTACAATCCAGCCACGCATACCTTCTGGAGCTATGATGACCCGTTCACTATTTTGCTGAAGATGATTTACGTGAGTAAACGTACACCAGGAGGTCTCGGAGGAGCCTTTGTCTGGGCACTCAGAGACGATGACGAGAATGGTGACTTGGTTAAAGCAATCGACTGGCTTATCAAACCCGACGCGATGGACGCGGTCAGCCGCCTTGTCGGCAATAGCTATCAACCATGGTAATGTAACCAAACTGGACATTCCATGTCGCGGGTTTTTCATATTAAAGATAATGGCAAAACTTGGGAGACTAAGTACAGATAAAGCCGGGTTGGTCCGGCATCACGAGCCGCCGTTCCACCCTTCCGTCTGTGACGCCTTGAACAATCCGAAGTTTGAAAGTGCCGGACAATTATTTGCATCCTCAATTACAATTCTAACTTTATCCGTTCGAACAGGAGAAATTCTTAAAAGTCGCTTGTATCCGATAGTTGTTCCACGGGCTACGGTGTCCCAGTTGTTGTCTTTGAATATCTGTATCTCAAATGAAGATATTCGCTGTCCGAAGCGGATCGGTTCCTGCAGCATGATTCGGTCAAATTCCGTTATGCTGTCCAAATCGACTTCGATGGTTGCGTTCCGTTTATCATCGTCGGTTGCCCAATAAGTATTATTGTTGTTGTCCAGGATGTTGTTCGGGCCAAACTTTGGAGAGTTCAAACGAGAATTAGAAGCGACGGTCTTTGCACCGACCGCTAAATTTGTTTGGAAAGTTTCATCCAATATTTTCCTGAACGCTTTCAACGTACGGATATCATGGTCTGTCATCAGCCCTCTACGATCGGGCGGTACGTTTAGTAGCATGACAGCATTTCTTCCGGCTGATTTATAGTAGATATCGACTAATTCCTGCGGAGACTTGACCACGCTGTCCTGACTTTTGTGATAAAACCAGCCGGGCCTTATTGACACATCCGCTTCACCGGCGACCCACTCTTTTCCATTTGGATTGCCTGTGTTTAGATAATTCGGATCGGCAGTTCCTGGTACAATGGAGTCCGCGTCGAGTGTTGACCAGGATGTCTCGCTGGCATAACCGTCCTCATTTCCTATCCAACGGATATCGGGGCCCGCATCTGAAAAGATTAAAGAGTTCGGCTGCAGTTTGTGAACAATTCCCCATATTTGCTTCCAGGGATAATATGTTTTGCGATCAATGATTCTCGTTTCGTTGGCCCCACCATAGTAGCCGTCACCACCATTTGCGCCATCAAACCATACCTCATCGATCTCTCCGTAGTTTGTCAAAAGTTCTCGTAATTGGTTTTCATAATATGTTATGTACTTGGCGGTTGCGTAGTCGGCATCATTTCTATCCCACGGTGATAGGTACAGCCCTGGCTTGATGCCGAACTTGCGACATGCATGAACAAACTCTTTTACGATGTCACCCTTACCGTTTTTGTACGGACTGTATTTTATTGAATGCTTTGTATAGGCGGAAGGCCAAAGGCAAAAACCATCATGGTGTTTAGCTGTCAGTATCAGTTCTTTCATCCCGGCTTCCTTTGCGACTTTTGCCCATTGATCGGCATCAAGATTTGCCGGATTGAATAACTTTGGATCTTCATTTCCATAGCCCCACTCTTTGTCAGTAAAGGTGTTCATATTGAAATGAATGAATCCGATTACTTCCATCTTTTGGTATTCAATCTGCTTCTCAGAAGGTACCGCCTTGTTCGTTGGAATATCGTTTTGACCTTTTGCATTGTTGCAAAAGGCTAAGATTGAAAGTGCGAGGCCGATTAAAATATTTTTCATAGAAAGTAGTCTCCTGTTCCACTATTCATTGTGGATGTGACGGTAACGAGTTCCATATTCCGGGATCCTCATCTCCCAAAACCCAGGAACAGAAGCCTTCCAAGC
>JBAPNE010000307.1:0-41927 GCA_049278975.1 Candidatus Kryptoniota bacterium | reverse complement strand
CAACAAAGCCAACAATGTTATCGCAAGGAACGGCAAGACCGCTCGGTAAATCTTCACGATGTCCTTTTCAAAACGCAAACTCGATATGAATAAGTTCAATCCTAACGGCGGCAGCATATATCCGATTTCTAAATTCAAAAGGAAAATCACACCGAGATGAACCGGGTCGATTCCGTATTGCGCGGCGATGGGAACGATAAGCGGAACGACAATAATGATCGCGGAAAAGATCTCAACCATATTTATAACAAGAAGAAAAATATTCAGGAGGACGAGAAAGATAAACTGGCTGGAGACAAACTGGTGAATAAGCTCGAACATCTTCATCGGGATTTGTTCGTCGATTAGATAGCTAGTGAGCCCCATCGCGGTTCCGAGGACAACGAAGATTGCGCCGACAAGCATCATGCTCTTCTTCACGATTCTCGGGAGGTCCTTGAAAAATTTGACATCGTGGAGTACGAAAACCTCGACGACGAAAACGTAGAATGCCATAATTGCACTTGCTTCTGTCGCAGTGAAAAATCCCGCATAGATTCCCCCGATGATGATGATCGGGAGCGGAATTTCCCATGCGGCTTCCTTCAGAGCACTCGCTGCCTCGCGAAAGGAGAACGACTGCCGCTTGACCCCCGAGCGAATTCCAGTGTAAATGCTGAAGAGCGAAAGCATCACTATCAACAAAATGCCGGGTATGAGGCCAGCGGCGAAGAGTTTGTCAACGCTGATTCCGGCAACGATTCCGTAAAGAATAATCGGCAGGCTCGGCGGAAAAAGAAGTCCCAAGCTTCCGGATGTGGTCATCAAACCGAGTGAGAATCTTTCGGGATAAGATTCTTTGACGAGAATCGGATAGAGAAGTCCACCGAGTGCGACGATCGTCACGCCTGAAGCTCCTGTGAATGCAGTGAAAATCGCGGTTGACACAAGTGAGACGATTGCGAGTCCGCCCGGCATCCACCCGAATAATGCTAGCGCAAGCCGGACGAGTCTTTTCGGCGCGTTACTCTCCGCAAGTAAATATCCTGCAAAGGTGAAGAGTGGAATTGCGATTAGAGCCGGCAGGCTTGCAAGCCGATAAAGCTCCACGATTACCGCCGATGTATCGACGCCTGCACTTTTGAAAAGGAGAAGTCCGCCCGCACCGATTAATACAAAGACAGGTTCGCCAAGAAGCACTAATAACAGAATGACGATTCCGACAGCAATATATATCATTTATCAAAACCCATTAAGAGTGATAAGTGAAGGATGAAAAGCGAAAAAATTTTCACTTTAACTTTGAATTGTTCTCATACCACTTCGATCGACTTTGGTCCGGCAACAATAACTTCGATCGCTCTGAATAGAAAGTGAATCCCGATAAGCCCGAAGCCGATCGGAATAATCATCTCAAAGTGGTACGCCATGAAATTTTTTCCTAGGAATGTAAAAAGGGGCTCCGTGTTATATTTGATTTCTTCGTACACGAAAGATATTCCCGCATCACAAAGTAAATAACACACAACCGACGCAGAGAGCTCGAGCAGTACTTGAACGATCCTCTGCGTTAATTTAGGAAGCCGCTTTGTAATTATGTTGATTGAAAAATGGCGCGATTCTTTAGCGGCTAACGCTGCTCCGAAAAATCCGATCCACAAAACTAAATGCCTCAGAAAAACATCAGCCCAAAGTATGCCCGTCTGCCAAAACTCTCTGAGGATAACTTGCAGAAAAGCCATCACCACGGTCACGGTCAGGAAAATCACGAGTAATGTGTTCTCGATACCTCCCAGAATATTTTCGATTAACTTAAGAATTCTCACTTGTTTTCCTTGCGAAACTGGTCGAGAGCAGACTCAATTTGCTTGAGCAGGTCTTCCGAATATAATTTCCCGACGAGCAATTGTCGCGCTTCTTCGCCGGTTTGGTAATAATAGGATAGCTCGCCGCTGGAACGAGGATGCGTGGTTATAATTCCTTTTGATTCCAGAGTCTTGATTGCCTTTTGATTATCCTCTCGGCTAAGCTGGGTCAGCTTCGGTAAATAAATTTGTCCTTCCTTCACGAGAATTTGCTGCAAATCCTGCGGGAGAGAGTCGAAGTATTTCTTTGATACCAGCACAGAGCCGGAGGAGTTGGCGAGAGGGACATCAAGCATGTACTTCGCTTTCGTGAACCATTGAAGCGGAATGATAGCGAGAGGAGGGGCATAAACACAGTTGATCATTCCCGTCTGGAGTGCAGAGTTTACGTCTATGATCGAGAGCGGAATTGGGGCAAGCTTCAAAACTTTGAACGAAACCTCGGCTATTGGGTCGCCCTCCCACATCCATGCTTTAACGTCTTCCATATCTTTGACAGAGTAAATTGGCTTTTGTGTGAAAACATAAACGAATCCGGCTTCAGCCCAGCCGAGGAAAACAAAGCCGCCTTTTTCAAATGCTTCGCTGAATTCCGGAGTGAACTTTTTGTATATGTAGTCGATCTCCGCGGTGTTGTGGAACAGGAAAGGTGTATCCAGGATGCGAACTTCCGGTGCGATTTCTCCCATCCCGACTCCGGTGAAGCCGCCCGATTGGTATTGACCGATCCTGATTTTTCTCAGCACATCCTTTTCATCGCCGGCAATTCCGCCCGCGTAAAACTTGAAGCCGAGTCTGCCGCCGCTGTCCTTTCTGATCGCCGCATCATATTCTTGCATAACGTTCATCCATGTTGTACCTAAAGGAGCAACAGTGGCGAATTTAATCGTGTATTCTTGTGCATACAGCGGAATGGCGAATAAAGTGAAAATCAATGAGAGGAAAATCGTTCTTTCAAATATTCTTGACATTATTTATTCCTTTTGTAAAACCAGATCAAAAAAAATCGCTTTCATGCTTTAATAATTCTTCGGCTTTGGACTTTGCAATCTCGTTCGCGAGGTTCTGTTCGGGAAGCAAGTTCTCTGGTGCATCGATCACTTTATGCAACGTGGCTTCGAAGAGTTCTTTGTTCTGCGTCATAACGGCATAGGTCTTCGCATAAAAATAAGATATCATTAGAAATTTGCCGTTGGAAATTTGAATTGCTTTGTCGAAATGGACTCGTGCCGATGCGGTGTCTCCTCCGAACATTGCAGGCAAGCTCGCCTGGATAGTCCCGAAGAACAAATGTGCGCCGCCGTAGAAATAAGAATCATCGTATTTAAGAACGAAGTCCATCATGGCTTCGACCTTCGGCAGATCGGCAAGAACCTCAACATTATCTAAGTTCATGTTTATATAACTTGCCCACGCGTTCGCGACCCAGAAAATTGCGGGGACGTCATCCTTGCCGAACTCGTCCAGCGCCTTTTTGAAATCCGCGACGTCTCCATCGAAACTTTTTTTGAAGTCATCGTTTTTGAAAAGAATTCTCAAACCGTAATCGCGTGCGCGAAGATAGAACAAGCTGGCACGCGTTTTCGATGAATCTTCGACAAAGCCGAGCGCGTAACTCGTGTAGCCCTGCGCACCAAGCAAGAGCAAATCTTCGTTGTCTGGCGCTTTTAATATCAAGCCGTCGAGAAGTTTCAAGTCGGAGGGAATTGCTTGAGCGGCGATTTGCAGATCGGTTTCTCTGTTCATTGCCTGAAAACCACCGTCGATAATTCCGCTCGTAGCACCGATGGTGAGTTGTGTGATGCAGCCTTGAAGTGTGAGAATAAGCAACCCAGACACTGCGGCAATCACATAAGAAATTTTTTGATTATTCATCAATTACCTTTAGGCAGAGACACAAAATATTGTGTCTCTGCATCTGTCAGATTGATAGAATTTGGGATAATTCGACGAGACCGTTGTCAATCGCTTTCTTTTTCTCCCAAGTATCGCGCATAGGAGTGTAAACGATTTTACTGTTTACTTCACCAGCCATGACGTTCAGCTCGCCGGCTAAAAGCCCTTCGACCGCGGCAGATCCTAATTTTGCAGCTAACACTCTGTCACGCGCGGTTGGGCTTCCACCTCGTTGGATGTGTCCGAGCACACTCACGCGAAAATGAAGATGGACAAACTCGCTCATTCGTTTTGCTAGGTCAACTGCGCCGCCGTTAAAGCAACCTTCCGCAATTACGACTATGCTGCTTCGCTGACGAACACCGGTCGTAAGCTTTTGCCGAATAGCCTCGAAGTTTTCTTCGATTTCCGGAATTGCGATATATTCTGCACCGCCCGCGATGCCGCAATCGAGCGCGATGAAACCTGCGTCGCGTCCCATGACCTCAACATAAAATACTCTATCGTGTGCGTCTGCAGTGTCGCGGATTTTATCTATGGCTTCGACCGCAGTATTTATCGCCGTGTCATAACCGACTGTGTAGTCAGTTCCATAAAGATCGTTGTCGATCGTACCTGGAACACCGACCGTCGGGATCATCTGTTCATCATAAAGAAGAGTGGCTCCTTGAAAAGTTCCGTTTCCGCCGATCGCGACCAGTCCGTCGATTCCCTGTGCGTTCAGGTTTGCGGCAGCTTTTGCTCTTCCTTCGCGCGTCATGAATTCCATTGAGCGCGCAGTTTTTAGAATTGTACCACCACGCTGAATTATATTCGACACAGAGCGCGGTCCCATCGGAATGAAGTCACCTTTTATCATTCCGTTGTAACCATGCTGGATTCCCACAACTTCGATTTTATGATAGACCGCAGTTCTTACCATTGCTCTCAATGCTGCGTTCATGCCAGGCGCATCGCCGCCGCTGGTGTAAACCCCGATTTTTTTTATTTTATTCATATTCTTCCTTGGAAAACCGTTTAAATTTATCACTCACTCGAAGAAAATGCAAAGTACCGCCTTGCGGCATCCCGCATTTTGACATATTTTCGATATTGAGCGGGACAGGCATAGAAGATGATGCACGAAACTTGTATTTTTATAATTGTGCTTGATCAGCAAACCTGAAGCAATTTGAATAAATTTTACTTCTATAAGAGACTAATAACGACTAATTGTTTTCAATGAGATGGTTTTTCGAAAAAGATGTCAAGAAGCTGAAACGAATAAAATTCGTGACTTCTTATCTTGTCTATATGCTGGAAAAATCAAATCTCTAAAGTCCGAGAAAACTAATGATGAAAATAACCCAGCAGAATTCTTTGAACTCTTATGAAATTAATAACCAACCACAATAACTGGCTCAAATGACTAACAACGCTCATGAGCGGGAATCTCGACAATCGAAATCAAAACCCTTACTCCAGAGGCTAAGGAATATCGACAGGGAAAAAAGTATCGCCCTAAAAATATTCCTGCTTTTCGCTCTCGTTGCTGTAATAACTCTTCTCGCCCCGTCACAGAACCAATTGACTTTCAATTATGACGTCGGTACAATATGGACCCACGAAGATGTCATAGCTCCTTTCTCGTTTCCAATTTACAAGAACGATGCTGAATATCAGAAAGAGATAAAGCAGTCGGCAGCAAACGTTCATTCGGTTTACGACAGAGTCGAGGTCGAAAACTCGCGTGCGGACTCAGCAGTGGCGGTCATCAACCAGATTCAAAATGCAATCAGGCTCCATATGAGAACCGTGCGGGACGAAAGCAAGAAAACTTTTGCCAAAGATTCTGAGGCGCCTCATGCGTTGCTGCAGACTCTTCCTTTCAAATTTTCTGATTCCGGGTGGCATCAATTACTGTCCGCTGCCAATAGAAATCCATCTATCATAAACAAGTTGGGTGATTTAACTCCTGCGATGAGGGGAATAATTGTAAACGCATATCAGCCTGGGATCATAGAGAGACCGCGCGACCAGATAGGCTCAAGCATCATAGTGGTACGGGAGAAAAATTCCGAAACTTCCATTTTCACCGATCAAATTCTGACGTCACAGGATGTTTTCAATCAGCTCGATCAGGCGGCGAGCACAATCTTTAAAGGGGATACTGCATCAGCGAACATGGTCTCGAGCGCGGTTGCAGCACAAGTAATCCCGAATCTCACGTATGACGAAGCACAGACTCAGCGCGAGGTCAACGCTGCTGTTGATCTCGTGCCGCGCACAGTCGGTTTCGTGAAAGAAAACGAACGAATCATCAGTAAACATGATCGGATTACAAACGACATAAAATTGAAATTAGATTCCCTTGAAAAAGCACTCCGCGAGAGAACTGGAAAAACGGATGTTTTTTTCCAGTTCGTCGGAAAATTTCTGATGGTCTTTGTAATAATCGGGCTCCTCAGTATTTATCTCTTCCTTTTCAGGAAAAAGATTTTCTTCAACAACAAAATGCTTTCAATCATAGCTGTGCTGTTGGTCTTTGAGGCATTGCTGATGTATTTCGCATTCACGACGCAGACAACTTTGCCGGTTGAGTATCTTGTGCTTGTGCCGGTTGCTTCGATGATCTTAGCAATAATTTTCGATTCGCGTGTGGCTTTCCAAGCAACGGTAGCAATTGCGCTCCTTGTTGGTGCTATGAAAGGCAACGACTTCGGTGCGGCGTTCGCGTCGCTGAGCGCGGGTGCACTAGCAGTTTATACTGTGCGTGACATCAAGAACAGAACACAGATCTTTAGGAGTTTGGTTTTTATTTTCGTCGGATATTCCTTCGCTTCTTTAGCCATTTCGTTGCAGAGAGCCGAAGATGTGTCGAGCATTTTGGCCGAGTTTTCTTTGATTGCAATCAATTCGGTTCTCTCGCCGATAATAACTTTCGGCTTTCTGATCTTCTTCGAAAGAGTCTTCAGCATTGCCACCGACCTGACGCTTCTTGAGATGTCGGATTTCAACCAGCCTCTCTTGCGCGAGCTGTCTCAGAAAGCTCCCGGCACATTTCATCACTCGATAATTGTCGGAACACTTGCTGAAAAGGCTGCCGAAGCAGTAGGCGCAAACCCGATATTGGCACGCGTCGGCGCTTATTACCATGACATTGGCAAAACGTTGCGGCCCGGATACTTCATTGAAAACACAATGGATTCGGGCAAATCAAAGCATGATTGGTTACCTCCTGATATAAGCGTGCAAATGGTTGTCTCGCATATTACTGAAGGAATCGAGCTTGCGAAGAAGCATCACCTCCCGCAGCGGATTATAGATTTTATTCCCATGCACCATGGTACAACACTTGTCGCCTATTTTTATGGCAAGGCACTCCGCAGACCGTTTGCAACCGGAGATGTGAGCGAAGAGGATTACAGCTATGAGGGACCAAAGCCCAACTCGAAAGAAACCGCGATCGTGATGCTTGCGGACTCCGTCGAAGCCGCCACGCGTTCTCTGCAGGACAAGTCTTTGGAAAACGTAGAAGCCATGGTGGATGCAATTGTAAAGAGCAGATATGAAGAAGGTCAGTTGGACGAAACAAATTTAACTTTTAGCGACTTAACGAAAATCAAAGGACGGTTTCTCGCTGTCATGTCCGGCATCTACCACAATAGAATAGAATATCCGCGGCAATCCGAGAAAATTCCCTCTGGCCAGGAGAATTTGTCCGAACATTTGATCGCGCATTCTGAATCTTCAAATGGCGCCGATAATGTGCCCGAACCGATAGGGGAATTGAGCCAAAAGGAAATTGATGAACTTGCTCCTCAAGTGTCGAATAAGAAAAGGAAAACAAAAAAAAGCATACATCATGGTACGACGAGACATCTCCGCAAAAACAGGCGACAGCATTAAGTGTCGGGTCGCAGCAATTTGTTCATAAATTGAAATTTGACGAATAGTGCACGTTCAGGAATTAAACCGAAAAATTTCGAACCAGCTTGATCTTTTTTTCGAGTTCATGAAATTCGAGAAAGGTTTATCCGACAACAGCCTGGTTTCATACCGCAACGATCTAAACAGGTATGCAGGATTCGTGGAGACTCACGGACTTACAGGACTTAACGAGGCATCTCGCTCGGATGTCAGAAATTATTTCAAATCGCTTTTTGACCTGGGATTGAAGCAGAGCAGCATCGCGAGGAATTTTTCTGCTGTGAAAAATCTCCACAAGTTTTTAGTGTTCAGAAAAATTTCGGAAATCGATCCGACTGCAAACCTCGATCGCCCGAAGCCGTCGAAAAAACTTCCGGTTGTCTTGAGCAAAGATGACATCGAGAGGCTCATCGAGTCGCCAGACATAAAAACGGATCTCGGTATCCGTGATCGCGCAATCATCGAAACTCTCTATGCGACCGGCACGAGAGTTAGCGAGCTTGTTAATCTCAAAAAAAGAGATTTAATTAAAAGCGAGAATGTGATAAGAGTGTTTGGGAAAGGTTCGAAGGAAAGAATTGTGCCGATCGGCGACATCGCCCTCGAATGGATTGAGCGATACGATTCATCCGTCCGCTCGAAGTTGGAAAAGCGAAGGCCCGGCGGAAGTGATTTTCTATTTTTGAATTTCAGAGGCGGCAGACTTTCCCGTATCTCCGTTTGGAGAATGTTGCAGAAGTACGCGCGCGACGCCAATATAAAAAAGCAAATTCACCCGCACACTTTGAGGCACACTTTTGCGACGCATCTCTTAGAAGGCGGAGCAGACATTCGCGCAGTGCAGGAGATGCTGGGACACAGCGACATCGGCACTACGCAAATCTATTTGCACTTAGACAGGAATTATTTGAAAGACGTTATAGACAGGTTTCATCCAAGAGGAAGATATGCTCAGTAAACTATACATTTTACCGGTTTTGCTTTTCTCGGTAATCATACATGAAATTTCTCACGGCTACGCTGCGCTGAAGCTTGGCGATCCGACCGCGCGCGACATGGGACGGCTCACTCTTAACCCAATTCCTCATATCGACCTGATCGGGTCGATAATAGTTCCGTTGTTCTCACTTCTGACAGCCGGTCAAATTTTGATCGCGTGGGCGAAACCTGTTCCGGTTAACCCGATGAACTTTTCGAATTACCGGCGTGATGAAGTTATTGTTTCGTCGGTCGGTCCGATCTCGAACCTAATCATGGCGATTGTGTGTGCCATGATAACGATTCTACTTCTGAAAATTCAGCCGCTCATCGGGGATGCGGCGGCATCGTCAATGTTTTTTATTTTCCTCTTAAAAATGTTTTCCGGTGGAATATATCTTAATATCATACTCGGAGTTTTCAATCTGGTTCCGATTCCGCCGCTTGATGGATCGCACGTGCTAGGCGCTTTTCTGCCGGCGGAAGCGGCAATGGCATACGGTAGAATTGGTTTTGCCGGAATTTTTCTTATCCTCATTTTGATGCAAATTCCAGCGTTTTCGACCGCGTTCTACTCCGCAATCGATTTTTTCTATGCGCCACTGTACCAGCTTGTGATATCGTTTGCGTAAAGCTAAGTATGAACAAACTTGTTTTGAGTTTAGACTTGAAATTTCACTTATCTGAGTTTACCAGAACTCTCTGCTTTTGGTACAAACATCTGACTAAATAGGTACTAAATGATTGTAATGAAATTCGGCGGAACCTCAGTAGAGGATTCCGATGCAATACTTAGAGTCATCGAAATTGTAAAATCGGAAATTTTGCGGAGGCCTATTGTCGTTGTCTCCGCTTGCGCCGGGGTTACTAACCAGCTTTTGAAGATTGCAACTCTGTCGGCTGAAGGAAAAAAAGATGAGGCGAACGATCTCATCACCGAGATTCGATCGAGGCACGATAAACTTGTCGATGAACTGATGAATTTGGAACTTCCCAAAAATTATCTAAAAGGAAAAATCTCTGTTTACGCACATGAGTTGAAAAATCTTTCTCAATCGATTTCTGTTCTTGGCGAGGTGACGAACCGTTCACGTGACACAATCGCGTCGTATGGCGAGCGGCTTTCGTCAATGATAATCGCACAGGCGATGGAAGAACGTTCGATCAAAGCGGCGCTTGTCGATGCGCGCGAATACATGATCACGAACGACAGCTACACGAAGGCAACGCCGATTTTTAGTCTTGTCGAAGAAAAAACCAAAAAGATGCTTCTTCCTCTTGTGCAAGACGACTATGTTGTCGTGACCCAAGGATTTATCGGTGCAACTGAAAAGGGAGTTATGACGACAATTGGACGAGGCGGTTCGGATTACTCTGCGGCGATAATCGGCGCGCTTCTCGGAGCGTCGGAACTCCAAATCTGGACGGACGTTGACGGCGTGCTTACCGCAGACCCGTCGATTATTCCCGAAGCGCGGCGAATAAAGAAAATGTCGTTCAACGAAGCGTCCGAGCTTGCCTACTTCGGCGCAAGGGTGCTGCACCCGTTGACGATTCTTCCGGCAATCGAGAAAAATATTCCTGTCTATGTCAGAAATTCAAGAAATTCGTCATATCGTGGTACACTCATAACCAAGAGCGACGAGCTTGAAGAATGTGTGGTGAAATCTGTCGCCTACAAAGAACGGATAACTTTATTGAATCTTGTGTCCAGCCGGATGTTCATGGCACACGATTTTCTAGAAGCCGTCTTCGCTGTGTTCAATAAGCATAAAACAATCGCGCATGCGGTCGCAACCAGCGAAGTGAGCGTCTCGGTGGCAATAGATGATACTACGAAGTTGGAAGATATGAAGAAAGAATTCTCTGAGTTTGCGGAAGTGTCGTCATCCAGCGATAAGGCAATCGTTTGTGTTGTCGGCGACAACATCCCACATAGTCCGGGAGTCGTAGGGAGGATTTTTTCTGCACTCGATGGAATACGAATCAATATGATATCACAGGGCGCATCGGAGATCAACGTCGGTTTCGTGGTCGATGAAAAAGATATCGAGCAGGCAGTCAAACTACTGCACGACGCATTTTTCAATTCCGCTGCGGCAAGATCGGCGAAGATTTTCGACTAAAGAAAACTCCAGCATTATTCATAATGACAAACCAAATAGCATATCGAAAACCCAATGTGCAGAACAAGAAAAGCCTGCTTTGCATTGAAAATACCACGGCATCCGATCTTGCGGAAAAATATGGTACGCCATTATACGTTTATAGCAAAAACCAAATCACAAATAAATTCACTCTCCTTCGGAAAGCTCTCGACAAAATACCGACCACGAGGATTCTTTACGCACTGAAAGCAAATTCAAACGTCGAAGTGCTGAAGCATATCAGCTCGCTGGGTGCTGGAGCAGACACGGTTTCCGCCGGAGAAATTTTTCTTGCGTTGAAAGCCGGATTTTCACCTGACTCGATCTCGCTCGCCGGCGTGGGAAAAACGGAGAAAGACATCGACTTCGCACTCACACGAAATATCGGCGTCATTATAGCGGAATCGAAAGAAGAGATCGAAATCATTTCGAAGCGCGCAGCTGTGTTGAAGAAAAACGCGCGTGTGATGTTGAGAATAAATCCCGACGTAGATGCGCGGACACATCCGCATATTTCAACCGGGCTGAAAGAAAATAAATTCGGGATAAATATAGACTGTGCAGAAGCTGTAGTTAGGTTTGCGGCTAAGCAGAAAAACATAGTGTTTGTCGGGATTCATTCACATATTGGATCGCAGATTACAGAAGTCGAGCCATTTGCGGAAGCCGCGGAGTCCATTCACAATTTTGTCTTAAAATTAAAACGAGATGGAATCCGCATCAAACAAATTGACTTGGGCGGTGGAATCGGCGTTCGGTACAGAAATGCCGTAAAAAATAAATTCCTTCCCGTCGAAAAGCGCGAAGAGCCAACGATAGATCTTGCCGCGTTAGCAGAACTTATCGAAGAGAAATTTTTATCGCTCGGCTGCGAGGTTGCGATAGAGCCGGGCCGCTTCATCGTTGCGGCAGCCGGCGTTCTACTGACACGGGTCCTCTATAAAAAGAAATCCCACGAAAAAATATTTGTGATTGTCGATGCGGGAATGAACGACATGATGCGCCACGCATTGTACTCGGCTTATCACCAGATAGTGCCTGCGGAATTGGCAGCGGGAGAGTTCGAGATCGTGGATGTTGTCGGACCCGTTTGCGAATCGACCGACGCATTTGCTCTTGGCCGCGAGCTTCCGGCAGTAAAGCAAGGCGACCTGGTTGCAATTTTGACCGTTGGTGCCTACGGATATTCGCTCGCATCCAATTATAACTCGCGCCCGAAGCCGGCGGAAATTCTAGTTGAAAAAGATTCCGCTAGGGTGATAAGGGACCGACAGACTCTTGAAGATTTGGTTTAGACCGAAAAATTTTGTTATTTAAATTGGTTGTGGAGATTGTTCAAAAAGAAGAAAAGTTTCGTTCTGAAGAAACGTAGTGATTGAAGAATCCAATTATGCGTTTGGGAAACTCGTTGCTTTGTTCTATTCAGCATAACAAGGTGGACTTTTTGGATAATCTCTCGAATAAATAAAAATAGATAATTCGACAGGATAATTAGTAAAATGAATTCATATAATGTGGCAGTTGTAGGTGCGACGGGACTCGTAGGACGGAAGATGACACAAGTTCTGGAAGAGCGTAACTTCCCAGTGAAGAATTTGACGGCGCTGGCTTCGGAAAGATCGGCCGGGAAAGAAGTTTTATTCAAAGGCGAAAAAATAAAAGTGCAGAAACTAACGCCTGAGAGTTTCAAAGGGATTGAGATCGCTCTGTTCTCGGCGGGAGCGACGGTCAGCAAAGAGTTTGCTCCGACTGCCGCAAAGGCGGGAACGGTTGTCATTGACAACAGCAGCGCATGGAGAATGGATCCGAGCATTCCGCTTGTAGTTCCGGAAGTGAACCGCGACGACATCTTCAAACACCATGGAATTATCGCTAACCCAAACTGTTCCACGATACAAATGGTCGTCGTGTTGAAGCCGCTCCATGATAGATACAAAATCAAACGAGTCGTGGTCTCGACTTACCAATCCGTGACGGGCGCAGGGCAAAAAGGCGTCGACCAGCTTGATGAAGAGCTGGGGAAGAAAACGGGCAACACTCAGAAATTTCCTCACAAGATAGCGTTCAACTGTCTTCCGCATATAGACGTGTTCCATGATGACGGCTACACGAAAGAGGAACACAAAATGACTTTCGAGACAACGAAAATTATGGGAGACGATTCGATAAAAGTGACGGCGACATGCGTGCGTGTGCCGGTATTCGGCGGGCACAGCGAGAGCGTGAATGTAGAGATGCAGAAAAGTTACGAGTTGGAAGATGTTTTCGCGCTGTTGAAGAAGTCGCCGGGAATAATCGTGGAAGATGATCCGTCGAAGAATATTTACCCGATGCCGCTGAACGCTTACGAGAAAGATGAAGTTTTCGTCGGGCGGATACGCCGCGACGAGACTGAACCGAACTCGCTGAACATGTGGATTGTCTCCGACAACATCAGAAAAGGTGCTGCTACAAACGCAGTGCAAATTGCGGAAGAGCTGATAAGAGGAAGAGACTGATTCTAAGAAGTTAAATCGAGTTCCACTACCGGCACATCCCAGTGTGCTTTCAATACTTCGAACCGGCGCTGCTCTTCCTTTTTGTACACTTCCTGATTTGGATAGAGCTCACGGGCGAGATCCGCTTCGCCGAATCCCTCGTCCGTCGTTTGAATATTTTTCCAGACGATCGTAACTCTAAAATCCCACCGGCCTTCTTCTGTACCATGGAAACGCGGCTTGGTTAAGGTTAGCTTTAGTATGTGTCCCATCTCCATCCGTTTCTTTAAAACCGGATGGTGATTCTTCTTATATAACTGGAGAAATTCGTCAGCGTGTCCCCATCGGGCTTTGTAATAATATTCGACAGTGCATGGCCTGCCCTGAGCAGCGTCGAAGGGGTTGTCTTGCGTTGTTGCCATGGTATTATCCTTTATTTTAACTTAATCTTTTATGGGCAACATTGCCCACCTTGAGTGTTTTATGATTTGACTTCCTGCGTGTTCGGCTTCATCTCGTACGACATTGCTTTAAGCCACATGATCCGCTTGTCTATTGGAGGGTGAGAAGAAAACAAATCTGCCGCAAACCCTTCCTTGGCATTCATCTTTCTTCCGAGTGGATCCACGATACACAAGTGAGCAGCTCCACTCTTGATTGATGTGTCAGGGACGGAAGCGTTGTCGAGTTTCTGAAGTGCGCTTGCCAATGCCAGAGGATTTCGCGTCAGCTCGGCGCCGGACGCATCTGCAAAATATTCGCGATTGCGCGACACGGCCATTGCCATTATCTGGCTAATCAACGGTGCGAGGATGACGCCGATAAGCCATAGCACGAGGAAAACCAATGCAATTGCTCCGCCAGCGCTTCCGCCTGAACTTCGCGAGCGCCGCCTGCCGCCTCCCCAGAATAATCCACGCCTTGCCCAGGCGGAGAGCAATAAGATTGCGCCAATCATTGCTGCAATCACCGTCATCAACCGGCAGTCGTAATTGCGGATGTGACTCATTTCGTGCGCAACAACTCCTTGAAGCTCCTCCCGGTTCAGCGAATCAAGAAGCCCCTGAGTGACGGCAATCGAACTATTCTGCGGATCCTTTCCTGTCGCGAACGCATTCGGATCAGGATCGGGCACAATGTAAACCTGCGGCAGTGGCATCCCGGAGGCGATGCTCATTTCTTCGACGACATTGAGAAGCTGTTTGTGTGCCGGATTGTTGGGGTCCGCGGGGACCGCATTGGTTGAGCTTAATACTGCCTTTGCGCCGCTTTGAAGACTCCACGTCGCTGAAAGCAACCCGAATCCAATAGCGATGATGGTACCGATTGGGAAGAACATATCCTGGTTTACTGTACCAAGATAGAATGCATCGAAACCAAACCCGATGAGCCCGAGGAACATGATAAAGGCAATCATTACAGCAAGCGTCTCCCGCTTGTTGTGCGCCTGCTGTTCGTAAATATTTCTACTGTCAATCACGGTAATATCTCCGAAAGAAGATGAGGAGTCCGGGCTTCTCATCTTCAAGGTGAAGGTTGGGAGAGATTCGGATCTCAGTCCTACTTTTTCAGCGAAAGATCGACAATCGGTACTTCGCGCTCAGCCTCCGACTTGATCTCGAAGAGTTCCGACGGAGTAAAATTAAACATCGATGCAATTATGCTTCCGGGAAAAACCTGCTGCGCGATGTTGAACTTGGTAGCGATGTCGTTATAGAATTGTCTGGCAAAGGAAATTTTATTCTCTGTGCTCGTCAATTCCTCCTGAAGTTGCTTCACGTTTTCGTTCGCTTTCAATGTCGGATAGTTCTCAACGAGCGCAAACAGCTTGTTCAACGCCCCCGAAAGTATATCTTCTTTTCCCGCCGAGTCAACAACCCCCTTTGCTGAGATAGCGGCATTTCGGGCCTGGATAACTTTTTGGAGTGTATCCTGTTCGAATTCCATTTCTCCTTTAACCGTCTGTACCAGATTAGGAATCAAATCGTGTCTTCGCTTCAATTGGACATCGATTTGTTTCCAGCCGTTATTGACCTGATTGCGGAGCGTGACGAGTCCGTTGTATTTCGCAACGACATAGAGAAGAATGAGAACCAGAAGGATAATAGGACCAAAGACGATAAACATATAAGATCTCCTTTAGAAAATATCTGAAAATAAAATAAGAGTCAGAGTATCTCGATTCAAGCTACGTGCGAAGTGAGTCGATGTTTCACCACGGGCTTCGTAATAATATTCGAGGATGTATGGCTTGCCTTGTGTTGGTTTCATAGCATTATCCTATGGTTGTTATGCAATCTTTAGCTTACAAAAATTAAAGCGCCAACACCTAACGTCCACCAGAAAGAAGTTGTGCTGCGCATCCACGTTGTTCCTATGAGCCCGGCGTGAAGCGAACTCGACATATACCCAATGATAAGAGTCTTCTTTCTGGCTATTTGACGACGTGGCGCCCGACAAATTAATCATAAGTTATTTGAGCGTATCAGCGATTAATTCTGCGTGCCATTCCTTATATACACGACCTGAGTTCGTATTAGAAAAAAAATCAGTCGCTATTCTCCCGACACCAGGACAAAGATAGTTATCACTTACAGGCTTAGAATTATAGTGGTCACGATAATCGTAGCAAATATAAGTGCCCTGCGGAATAGTAACCGAAGTATTCGTTGATTCAACGGTGACAGAGTCATAACTGTCTCCTGCATTAGCGGGGTATTTCCAAAGAAGCTGAGGAAGTATTGGAACCGTATTGGGGGTAGTCTGAAATTGCGTCATCCAAAGTCCGTCGGATTTGTTTGTGTAGAAATCTGCCTGCCAATTGATCTGATACCACGTATCTCCATCAAAAAGAGTATCTGACGTAATTACAAGAGTGGCGTTTG
This sequence comes from Candidatus Kryptoniota bacterium, assembly GCA_049278975.1. Taxonomy (GTDB): domain Bacteria; phylum Bacteroidota; class Ignavibacteria; order Kryptoniales; family JAKASW01; genus JAKASW01. The sequence goes on along the minus strand of JBAPNE010000307.1, from coordinate 25,791 downwards.
CCGTATCATTGACTGCTCCCGTGGTATCAAAATATGTGAGACGATAAGCCCAAGTGTCACCCACCTTAAGAGGCCAGATTTGCTGGCCACTAGAGGGACCAACTGGATTCGCTTTGTTGCACGATGAAACCATGAATATTGTGAGCATAAGTTGTATGATGAATAGAAGTGATTTCATTTTGTTTCCTTTTGATGGTTGTGATGTGCGCCCCGTTTCGGCTAACTACTTCTAATCTGCCTTATGGCGTCTTTCCGTCATATGTTGCATGTTATACGCCATATTGCGTTTAATTCCTTTTCCGACGCTGCCCATTTGACTTCCAAAGTTATTTCTTCCATCCATGATATGCAAATCGGTTCTCAGTTGAACCACCTGCGACCATGGCTGCGGGGAATCTATCTATGAGTCGCGGACGGACAAATTCATCTGGAGCTCCGTTAACCTTTTAGCGTAAGCGCGGTGATGAGCGACGAATTATTGTTCGTAAAGAATTTTGTCTGCGTGCAGGAGATCCGAAAACACGCCGCTCTTGATCGACTCGGTATTGTTCCGCGCGTTGGCAAGGGCGCTTAAGATGTAACGGTTGGCGATGAAGACTTTTCGCGAATTGCGCTCCGCCTCATCCAGCACGAGATACCCGATCACGAGATAGCTGTAAAGCTCCACTAAGTCTTTTGCCGCAACGTCCTGGAAGCCGACGTCTTTCTTGTCCGTTACATATTTCAAGCTTTCATAATAAAGCTGGCGAATTTCTTTCAGGCGGTTTGCAAGCGTGGTCAATCCACCGCCGTATTCTTTCGTTTCCTTCGCGTCGAAATGTTCGCGCATAATATCGTTCAGTACATTTCCTGCCGCCGCGACGATTTGCATCTGTGAGGTGCCTTCATAGATGTTGGTAATGCGCGCATCGCGCGCAAGCCTTTCGATCCTGAACTCCTGCATGTAACCTGTACCACCATGGATTTGCAGCGCGTCGTACGTAATTCGATTCGCGGATTCGGTCAGCACATATTTTGTCATCGGCGTCAGCAGGTTCGCGACTTTCGTCGCCTGCTTCAGCTCGGCTGCCTGTTCGGTGAACGGCTTTCCTTCTTCTTTGAGCTTTTCGATCCGCTCTTCTAATTTTTCCTTTCGATCCACACTCAGCGCGGCGCGATAGAAAAGGGAGCGATTGACTTCCAGCGTTACGCGCATCTCGATCAACATATTTGAAACGGCAGGAAGGGAATAGATCGACTTGCCAAACTGGACGCGGTCCCTGGCGTACCCCAATGCCTCTTCGTAAGCCGCTTGAGAAATTCCGAGCGCTTGCGCCGAAACTCCCATACGCGCGCGGTACATCAGGTCGAGCACATATTTAATCAATCCGAATTTCCTGCTTCCGACGAGCTGTGCCGGCGTATCGTTGAACTGAAGCTCGCACGTCGGCGATCCATGAATTCCCAGCTTGTGTTCGATGCGGCGCACTTTCACGCTATCGCCTCCGTAACAAACGAACATGCTCAAACCGCGGCCGTCTTTTGTTCCAGGTTCCGAGCGTGCAAGCACGAGCAGCACTTGTCCGCTGCCGTTGGTGATGAATCTCTTCACGCCGCGGAGGAACCATTTTCCCGCGTCATTCTGGTAAGCCTGAAGTTTGACTGCCTGAAGGTCGGAACCAGCGTCGGGCTCCGTCAATGCCATGGCACCCGTATGTTCTCCCGTGCAGAATTTCGGCAGGAATTCTGCACGCTGTTCTTCACTTCCGAATTTGCAAACTGTGCCTGCGATATCCTGCAAACCGAACAGGTTCATCAAGGAAGCATCAGCTCGCGAGACAATCTCAACTGCCATCATGTATGGCGTGAACGGGAAATTCAATCCGCCGTATTTGCGCGGAATGATCATTCCCATCAAATCGGCTTGCGCGAGCTCCTTGAGATTTTTTTGCGTTCCCTTTGCGTACGACACTATTCCATCGTGTAGAGTTGCTCCTTCATGGTCAACTTCCGGCGCGCGCGGCGCTATCCTGTTGGCCGCGAGATCGCCGAGGACTTCGAGAACTTTTTTGTAGTTCTCCATGGCGTCTTCATAATTGATCGGCGCATCCGGGAAATCTTTCGCATGTTCATAATTGTCTTCGGCAACGGCAGCGATGTCGCGCATGTCGAGGCTGTTGAAATGGAATAGTAAATCTTTATTGTCAAGAAAAAAATTCGGCATAGTTATCTTATTTCAATTTGTTTTTAAATACTTCGATGAAACGCGGTAATATTTCCATCGCATCGCCGACGATACCATAGTGGCTGATTCCGAAGATGGGTGCTTCCGGATCGCTGTTGATGGCGATGATCTTGTTTGAATCCTGCATTCCTGCGCGGTGTTGGATCGCCCCTGAGATGGCTACGGCGATGTACAGCTTCGGCCTGACGGTGACGCCTGTTTGTCCGACCTGTCGCTCCGGTGGAACGAATCCGGCATCGACGGCAGCACGGCTTCCGGCAACTTCGCCGCCGAGTGCATGAGCAAGCTCATGAATTAATTTGAAATTTTCTTTTGAGCCAAGCCCGTATCCGCCTGACACGATTATCGGCGCGCCTTTTAAGTTGACGCGGTTTTCTTCCCTGTGCTGTTCAATGATTGTGACGATGTCGTCGATCCCGTTGGGATGATATGGTACAGGAGTTATTTTTCCGGTCCGGGCTTCTTCGGATTTATGCATCTCCATGACGCCTTCGCGCACGGTTGCCATCTGGATAGGATTGTCGGGAGTAATGATTGTCGCGATGATGTTGCCACCGAACGCGGGACGGATTTGCAGCAAGATTTGTTTGAACTCCTTGCGCAGGTATAAAACGTCGGAGATCTGTAAGTCGGTGCAATCTGCTGTCAAGCCGCTTCGTGTCGCCGAGGCAACTCGGGGAGCCAAATCTCGTCCGATAATTGTCGCTCCGAAAAGAACGATCCGCGGGTTGCGTTGTTGGACCAATTCCGTCAAGACTCTGCCGTATGGAAGTGTCCGGTATTGTTTCAGTTCCGGATGGTCAACGAGGATTGATTCGTCGGCGCCGTAGCGAAATGTTTCTGCGGCGAGGTCTTTAACTTCGCTTCCGATAACTACGGATTTCAGTACTCCGCCCATTGCCTGTGCCAGTTTGCGCCCCTTGCTGAGCAGCTCGAAACTCACGTCGGCTGCTTTACCGTTTCGTTGCTCTATAAAAACCCAAACTTCTGTATTTGTATTCATCGAAGCTATTCTACCTTCTTTTTCTTATCACGCGCCCTGAGGCTCCATCTTTATCCAAGAATATGGTCTTCCATTAATTTGTCGATTAATTTTCCGATGCCCACCTTCGTCGGCTCGATCATCTCGTGCTCTCCGCCGCTAAGTACGACGGATTCCACTTTATAAACTTTTGTCGGTGAGCCATGGACGCCGCATCGGGCTGCATCGAGATGGAGATCATCCATGGTCAATGTCTTGATGAAAAGCGAACGCGATTCATACTCGTTGACCAATGACTCGACGGAGAGAAGTGGATTTCCGTCGGCGAGTTTTTCTATTTCCATCAGCGACCGCGCGCCTTTGAATGCCATCACCCGCTTTGCTCTGAAAGGTCTCGGCTCGGCGGCGTCTTTCAGCACGGTCACGAGCACGGGAAGTTTGCACAGGACAATTTCAAATCCGCCTTCGATTTTTCGTCTCGCCTCCACCGTTCCATCTTTCACCGAGCGGATTTCTTCCAAGTATGTAATCTGGGGAATGTTAAGTTTCTCCGCCGTTTGCGGGCCGACCTGAGCGGTGTCGCCGTCGATTGCCTGTCTGCCGGCAAAAATAAAATCGAATGAGCCGATCTTTTTGATTGCTTCGCTCAAGACGTATGATGTTGCGAGCGTATCGGCGCCTGCAAATTTTCTGTCGCTAATAAGATATCCCTGGTCGGCACCCATATATAGACATTCTCTTAAAATGTCGGAAGCTCTAGGCGGTCCCATGGTGATTGCGGTGATGGTGCCGCTATACTTGTCTTTAAGCTGAAGTGCGACTTCCATAGCGACGCGATCTTCATGATTTAGGATGGCCGGCAATTTTGCGCGGTTGACTGTCCCATCTTCCTGCATAACATTGCCAGTGATGTTTGCCGTGTCCGGGACTTGCTTGACAAGAACAATAGAATGGTACATAATTTATTTTATTCCAAATTTCTTTTAGTTAGGTAAATCCGACTAACTTTTCAATCACATTAACACAACCTGATTTATCAGCCTCCTCTGACAAACGTGTAAATTTAGTCGGTCAAAGAAACAATTTCAAGAAAGGAAATGGCATTCACCTCTCAGCAAGGCGCCTTTCATCTGATACAGTACTCCAATAACATTTCAATGGAGTCCTTCAACATTACCGAAAGTTTCCTCTACCTTTCTGAGCACTGAGGCATCAGTTATCTAAAGTGGAAATTAAAGTCAGTTTTGAAAATAATAGATGAATTCACAAAATGGAAATTCGTTTTCGCAGTTGGAGCATCTTTATGCCGACGCCTAAAAACCAGAACAGAATAAGGAAAGAACCAAGAATGACAAGTTGCCCAAAAGGTGCAAAAAAATATCCACCAATTACTGAGAATGCATTGCAAATCCCCGATACCAAACCAATTATTGAAATTATTTTCCCAAACTCATTGTCTTTGATCATTATCAGACTTACAAGGATGGCTGCAACCGCAGGAATAAATATAGTATAGAATGCAGTAACTGGCGTAACAAATTCTGTCGTCACAGATTCGATAGCAGCTACATATATTTTTTGAAGATCAGTATTGGTCGTACCGTGATACTTACTAACAAGCTCTAATAACGCAGGATATTTTGACCATGTAATTGATAATTCTAGAAATACAAATAAAGAAAATAATATCAATGAAACCAAGATCATAAGTTTCTGCTTCCTTTTATAAAATTCATATAATCCAAAGACTACAGGCAGATATAGAATATCAGTTATAATTGAACACCAGATGATGTTCCACCATAAAAATGATTTACCATTTAGATACGTAATCCATGCCATCGCTTCATTTGGTAAAGGCTGACCTGAAATTACGTATTCAATGGTTATTAGAATATACCCAATTGCGATTGTAATGCTGGATAAACCTGCCATAAGAAATAATTTTGAATTAAATGATGTATTTAATTCTTTCAATTCAAATTCATCTTCCATAGTAACTCCTTTGAATCTGATTTATAAAATTTTATCTACAATTGTATTTTTTTTGCCGAGCCATGGATGGCGAGGCATAGAATAATACAAGCCGGGCATCTATAACTCTGTTTTTCCATTAATCCTGCCGCTCTTTTCCGGTTCCGTTTCTTCGGCTACAGTATGCTGCTCATCCCGACGCTGAAGAAAAGCGCGTTCGGCTTGCTGATGCGGTAAGTCAGATCCATTCGAATCAAGCCGAGTATTTTTCCCAAGCCGATTCCGGCTTCGTAATACCAGCCATTTGTGGTTGATTTCCCGTCGAGCCATGATTGAGCGGCGGAACCATCGACAAGGATTTCCATCCCTTTCTCGTATAGATAAGGAATCCCGAGGAGCAGGAAAGGGACGTTCCGAAAATTCTGTTCCACTGAGACCATGGCGAACCTGTCACCAACGAACTCTGCCGGTCGGGCAGTTTTCAGAACCCCGAAAGGGGCAAGGCCTCCGGTCTGAGAATCGAGCACAAAATCTCGCTGCACTGGAAGCGTGCCGGTAGAAATTCCGCCCGCAAACATCACCTGCGCCTGCGGAGGGAAAAGATAATTTCTCAGGAACGTATCGAAATGGTATGCCGCCGTGACATGGTATCGATCAAAGTGGAAATCGCTTCCAAGAAGCGATGGCGATGAGTACTCGGCAGAAAACTCAACGGCATTTACCGGCATTATGCCGAGAGGTATTCGCTCATCTCCGTAATGAAGCGTTAATTCCATGCTCCGCATCTCGCCCGGCATAATGGGTGGATTCGGATGGTAGGTATTACCGAATGAAAGGATAGTGAATGTCGTGTGTTCCACGACGCTCGTTTCATCCTCAGACAAATAAGTCGCGGTCGCATCGAGATTTTTCAGCGGGCTGATGGAATAATGAGCGCTCCATCCGTTAGTCATGTAGTAATTATAGTAATCATTACACCCGAAGAGGGAGGTTATCGTGGTCGTGAGAGGTGAGAAGAAATCGTCTTCCGGGTAATGGTTGAGATCACGATAGACATTTGCTCCGATTTCGTGTTGGACATTCTTGCCGAATGGATACGCCGTGCCGACTCGCCACTTGAAAGTTTTATCTGAAATTCCGTATCCCGCCGCGAGACTAAGCTGCCAGCCGTCAGATGTTCGTGATATTCCCGACCCTTCATTTGAAATTGTTAACGTGGTTTGCTTTTTTCCTGAGGCGTACGTGTAATCTCCACCAAGGAACAATCCTTCAACCCTATCGAATCTAATATCAACATATTTCAAAAATGAGAGCGGGCTGTTCTCACCGAATAATTTGGCTGCCAAACCATTCGGCTTGAATTGCTTTGCCAAAGTTTGGGTGCTGTCGAGCGTCTTATATGCTTTTTGTTCGGCGGTAGTCAGTGGAAGAACTTCGTGTGCGCTCCAGAATGTAGAGTCAAATTTTGCCGCACTCGAATCAACGACAAGAACTGGTTTGCTGAAAATGGAATCAGCAATTTGAGAGTTCAAATTATAATCGTAAATATCAGATGTCTCGTTGACAACGACCTTCGGGAGCGAAATCCCTGCGAATTGGATCTTCATTCCAAAGTCGGTGATTACATCGGTCGGCATCCAGAATTTGTCTTCATAGAGAGAATAATGTTGACCGAAATTTACTTTTAGATCCGATAGGAAGGGAATGTTGAATGCCTCATTAGGATGAAGATCGATTCCCATTACTGCAAATGAGGAGTCTGCAATTGAAATCTTCCCGGAAAAAAGCGGGACAACTCGAGAGTTCGGGATGACTTCAATCTCATAGATCACAGCGCTATTTTTTCTGAATGTTCTAAGAAGTTTGTAGTTATAATGGTCGAACGCGTCTTCCGCAATCGGACCGACAAACTTGTAACCGACAAAGTCGATTAAATCATCCGTGAAATTTACTATCTCCCCGACCGATGGTACGAGTCCCGCTTCGGGGAGATTTTTTGTCTCGCGTTTTTGTACCACAACTTCTCGAAGCGAATCGCCTTCTCGCCAGTATCCGTCGGTATAAGATTCGGTGATGCCGGCAAGCGAAGTGTCGCGGTAAATTGTCAACCTGGTAAATGCTTTAAAGTCGTATGATTTAAGGAACTTTGCCCATTCATGTTTTTTCTGAATTGCACGCCGGATGATGGCATAAGCCGGGTCCTCCGCAATCGAAACTACTTCGGGAAGAATGATGTCTGCCGGATTTAGCCGGACATCTTCATGCCTATTGTCGTTGAGATCAACGCTGATGGAATCTGTTTAATAACCGACATAGCTGCAAATGAAAATGTATTTTCCTTGTGGAAGAGACATTGAGTATGTACCATCAAGATTGGTGATGGTTCCCCTCGCCGAACCCGATACTCGCACGCTTGCGGCCGCAAGCGGCTCGCCAGTCTTTGAATCTAAAACTTTCCCGGAAACTGTGTAAACGTTCTGAGATTCTGCTTGCCCGTTACAAAACAAGATCAAGACAAACATGGTGCTACAGAGGTTCATTCGCAATTGCATTCCGCCATTTCCACTAAAGGTAATATACTGGATCTCAGGGTTAAATGTTACATGAACCCCGTTGCGGCGGGCATTCGTTAATTTTTTTTCGTTTGATCAGATCACTTTAAAAGTATCATTTTCTTTGTTACTGTTACACCTCCTGCCGTCATTGCATAAAGATATACTCCGCTCGAAAATCTGCTTGCGTCAAAGGTTACATTGTGGTTCCCGGCAGATTGAAGCCCGCTAATTAAAGTTTTTATCTCTCTTCCGAGGACGTCATAAACCTTCAGCGTAACAAAGCTATTAGCTGGTAGCTCATAGATGATGGTCGTGGTAGGATTGAACGGGTTCGGATAGTTCTGGTCCAGCGCGTAATTCGATGGGATCCCCGGCTTTGGCAGAACAGCGGTGGCAGCATTGGCGGCACCAAAAATTTCAATCTCCGAAACGGAATATGGTCCGTTCCCCTCGGACTGGAATGTGAATTTGATATATCTGCCTATCCCTTGAAGGCTGTCCAGGGTCTCGACGTAGTTCGTTCCCCCGACTCCATCATTCGTGCTGTTGATCGAGGACCACGCATTGAGGTCGTTTGAGACCTCTACGGAAAATTTCTTTGCGTATGTTTTATTTGCCCAGTCGATCACGATTTCACTTATTGTGTCGGGCTCGCCAAGGTCGATCAATAACCATTGTGACGAATCACTTGAAGCCTGCCAACGAGTCACAGGATCTCCGTCTGTCAGGTTGTCCGGGCTGCTCGAAGGATCTGCAAGAGTATCGTTGGATGATGCGGTCACAGATGCACCAAGCGCCTGATCCACGATGTTGATGTTCACATTGCTTGGATGGTCATCTGAGATCGCGCTCAACGCCTGCAGAGTCTCAGCGTGGTCTCCAGGTTCCGTGGTCCATGACCAGCTTATCGCACCAGCATAGCCGTTAGAGTACATGTCGGGGTAAATCTCCTGCGCAGTGATTCCTTTGAACAAATTGCTTCCCAGGATATCGTAGAACCCAAACTCAGCAACCACGAGCGGTTTATCTAGCTTCCAGGTAGAGCATGGAACTAAGAATGGTGCGTACGCGGTCCCCATCCACTGATAATAGTGAACGCAGTAGAAGTCGAGCGTCCCGATACTGTCGCCGCCGGCCGCGATCAGGCCGCTGTTGCTGTAATAATCGTAATTTGCAGTTGCCGCCAGCCTGTCGATGTATTCCATCACCTGTTGAGCAGTAAGGTTTGTCCTGTAGATCTCGTTGAACTGTTTCGTCATTGCCTGCAGTTGATCTGGCGTCATGGTTTCTAGCGTTTTGAGCCTGGATTGTCTCTCCGCAATTGACGGCGTAACACTGGACAGGCTCTGAAATGCCCACGCTCCGTTTGTAACCGAAGCATTAGGGTCCGCCCTGTGAATGGCGCCCGCCATTAAGTTAACACATCGTTGAATATCTGACATCGGCACTAACGTGGGTGTCCAGCCGCCGAAAGTCGTCGACATTCCCTCGGGCTCATTGAAGATTTCCCACGCAAGAATTGCGGGATTGTCTTGGACTGAGTCCACCATTGGGATCAAAGAATTCCTGATGTATGCCATGGTGTATGATGTATCGGTCAGAAGTTTGTAATTGTCATTGACTTGGGTCTGTGTCAAATTCGTCTCCGATCCGGCCGCTTGGAGCATATCAAACGACCAAAGGCAGAGCACCAAGCCGACATTGTTTTGCTGTGCGAGGCTCAGAATCTTTTTCAGATCCTGGATCGCATAGGGGCCCGGCCCGGACACGTATCCATTAGAATCGAAGACGGGCGTTTCCGCTCCATTCGTATGCAGCCAAAGCCGCATCACATTGCCACCGTTTTCATGAATCGTTTGGAATATCGTCTGGAACTCGGAAAAGTTGACGTTGTTCGGCGACCTCGCGCTTCGCGGACCGAGGTCGGCAGCAAAATCTACCCACGCGACATTCGTCCCGTTCAGAAAGAAGTTTCCACCTGCATAGTGGACACCGGTTTGCGCAGGCGCTCCACTTTGCGAGCCAGTTATCGCAGCCAAGGTCAGGATGAGCCAGGCTACACATTTTTTTCCCCACCTATGGATGGTTTTCATATCTTCCTCCTCAATTAGACGTACGGTCGATAAGCCGCTTGTGAAATGAAATAAACGCTTGCGCTCGACCAAAACCTAACCCCACCGAAATCTGCCAAGTTCCCTATGAGTAATCTTCCGCAAAGAAGCAAGGCGGAAATTGGTGGCACAGGAAGCAATGTCATTTTTACATTTCATCGTTACCTGTCTATTTTTTGAATTCGTCAGGAAAATTTATAAATTTTAAGTCAATAATGAATTAACCACTTATTTTCCTGTTCTGAAGGAATCCATTTGAAAAAAACGAAAAAACCTTTCCGCGAACGACTCAAAGATGGCGTGATCGTGTGCGACGGCGCGATGGGAACGCTTCTCGAGCTGTACGGATATGATGAGGTGCCGCCGGAAATTCACAACGTGAAAAATCCGGACGTCGTGGAACGTGCACACGGCGAATATATCCAGGCTGGCGCGGAAATCATAGAAACGAACACGTTCTCCGCCAACCGGATGCGCCTCGAATCGTACCATCTTGCCGACCAACTGAACGAAATAAACCGGTCCGCTGTCGAAATTGCGAAACGCGCCGCGGGTGAAAATGTTTACGTCGCGGGTGCGATCGGGCCGACCGGAAGACTGCTTGAACCTCTTGGCAAGACAAAGATTGCGGAGATAAAAAAAGTTTTCAAAGAACAAATAGAAATTCTCGTAAATGGCGGAGTCGATCTCCTCATACTCGAGACATTTTTGGATTTGAATGAGCTTGACGCCGCAATTGATGCCGCAAAAGAAATTTCGCCGGACATACCGATCATCGCTCAAAAAACTTTTTCCGAGGATGGTGCAATTTTAGCCACGGATTTTCCGGTTGAAGTCGTGCGGCATATCAAATCCAAGGGCGTCGATGTCGTAGGCTCGAACTGCACCGTCGGCCCGCAAAGGATGTACGGAATCATCAAGTCGGTTTATTCGGAAGATGTGATTTTATCCGCGCAGCCTGCAGCGGGCATTCCGACTTTAGTTGACGGCAGATCTATTTATCACGCGACGCCGGAATATCTTGCAACATATGCGAAGCAGCTTGTCGAAGCCGGGGTCACCATTGTCGGAGCCTGCTGTGGCTCAACGCCTTCTCACATCAAGGCAATCGCAGAAGCTGTCCGTCCATCCATGAACCGTGGGCGAACAAAGGTCGAACGGAAGCCGGCCGAAGTAAAGAAGAAAGTAGCCGCCGGGGAAAAACCGTCCGATGGAAAGGTTCAGATTCGTTCTGAGTTTTCAAAAAAAATCGGGAAGAAATTTATTACCACTCTTGAGCTTGATATCCCTCGTGGGCTAGATATTTCAAGCGTGATTGAAGGCGCACGTTTCTGCAAGGAAAACGGATTCGACGCGGTGCATATCACCGACGGGGCGCGAGCAAGAATCAGGATGAGTTCATTTGCGATTTCGTATATAATCCAAAGAGACGTCGGAATCGAAGCCATTACGCATGTTACGACGCGCGACCGGAACATGATCGGTCTGCAGGCGGAACTATTAGGAGCACATGCGCTCGGCTTAAGAAATATTCTTGTAATTACCGGCGATCCGGCAAAGATCGGCGATCTGCCGCAGGCAAAGTCGGTATTTGACGTTGATTCGGCAGGGCTCGTGAAAATTGTAAAGAACATGAACTGCGGCCGTGACTCAGTTGGGAATCCCATTGGCGAGGCGACATCGTTCCTGATCGCGTGCGCGGCGAATCCTTCCGCCGATAAATTCGATTATGAGATCGAGAGACTCGAACGCAAGGTAGAATCGGGAGCAGAGGTCATTGTCACACAACCTATTTATGAAATCGGGACTTTCGAAAAATTTTTCAAGGCCATCGAACATATGCATGTTCCGATCATCGCCGGAGTCCTTCCGTTGAGGAGCTATAAACATGCGGAGTTTTTGCATCATGAAATCCCCGGCATATTTATTCCTGAAAATGTGAGAGAAAAAATGTTTCGGGCAGGTGAAAGTGCGGCACAAGTTGGGATAGAAATCTCCGCTGAGCTTCTTCATGAAATAAAATCTTCGGTCGTGGGCGCCTATCTTTTACCACCATTCAAAAAATACGATGTAGCTGTCAGAGTTCTCGAAAAAGCTGGAATTTGACAGCATTAAACGGTTTACAAATGACTTCGTCAATAACTCATGAGGCAGTTTTTCTTGACTACCAGCGTTTGGTTTGTTAGATTATTTGACGGCTTGGGCTCTTAGCTCAGCTGGTTCAGAGCGCTTGCTTCACACGCAAGAGGTCGCTGGTTCGAGTCCAGTAGAGCCCACGGAAGAGGTTTTGTAGAAATTAGATCATAAAAATTCCTTATATTTCACATTATGAAAAATGAAAACATGACGCAAACGGAGGGGATAGAGAGACTTTGGTAGTGTTTCTTGAGTATAAGTCTCACTAAAACTGGCGAGGAAAAAATGGAAAAAATAAGCGGACTCCCCTCAGAGAAGAAGAGGGTACAAAAAAAGCAGATCGAGAACCCGTTGAGCGACATTCTCACTGACGATCTCTATGAAAAATTAATGGAAAATAGCCTTTTAGATTATAAAGCAGTAAGAGATTACCAGATAAAACGGCGGTTCAAAGATTTGCGGAACTACATGAGCGTTGGTGACGCAATCGAGAAAATCCAGGACGAGTATCCGTACCTGCGGTTTGACACAATCCGTAAGATAGTCTATAACGCAAAAGCCGAAAAAGAATAAATTCCCGTCCACAGGCGGTCCGCTTCTCCCGAGGGTATCCCTCGGAAAAAATTTATTCTTTGTTAATTTAGCAGGCAATTTAGGGAATTTTCTAGGCTACAATTCAGTTTACAGAATTGTAGCTAAAGAGGAAAATCTTGAAAGAAGGAGTTTGGCAATGAGACGTTATGTTTCAAACAACGACGAATCTGCAAGGATGTTCGAGAGCGATATACTCGAAGTGTTTTCGCATGTTCATCCATTGGTGCCGGCAATAATATATTTTCCTATCGTCGCTTACATGCTTGCGAGAACAGTCATCACCAGCATAAGTTTCACGTATGCGTTTTCTTTATTTATCTTCGGCCTATTAATCTGGAGTTTCACCGAATACATGCTTCACCGGTTTGTCTTTCACTTTATACCAAAGAGCGGCTGGGGGAAACAAATTCATTTTATGTTCCATGGTGTCCATCATGATTACCCGAACGACTCGACACGCCTCGTAATGCCGCCGGTCGTGAGCATTCCGCTCGCGATTTTTTTCTATATACTTTTCATGAATATTCTCGGCGCTCATTACTTGCCGCCGTTCTTTGCCGGATTCATACTAGGCTATCTTTCATACGACTTGACCCATTACGCCGTTCATCATTTTAGTTTGCACGGAAAGATCGGTCTATTCTTAAAGCAGCAGCACATGCGGCATCATTACATGGACCCGGACAATAATTACGGAGTAAGCTCACCGCTGTGGGATTTTGTTTTCGGGACATTTGCAAGAAAACCTGCCGACCTCTAAGAAGCCATCCGGCAGTATATTTCTATATCCCATTGGCGCCTGCCAGAACCTCGAGATGTTGAGAAAATTTTTCCACGTGCTGCAATTTCATTATTTGAAGTAAAGGAAGTATCTGTGCTGATTTACTGTTTCAAAGACTTTCTAATGCAATAAATCTTGGAATTTGAATTTTTGCTTTTGACCTAATTCAGATATATCCCTCATTTTTCATGCTCAAATATCCAGTTGAACCGACGATCAAATGATCATGGACGGGAATGTCCAGAAAATTTCCTGAATAGACAAGATCTTTTGTAATTTGAATGTCTTCTTTGCTCGGATCTAATTTTCCGCTCGGGTGATTGTGTACCACGACAATGCTTGCGGCATCTTCAAGTATTGCGAATTTGAATACCGCTCGTGCATCGACTAGGCTCGCACTAAGCGTTCCTTCCGTCATTGTTTTAACCCGCTTCACTTTGCCGGATGTGCTGAGCGCGATGACTTTGAATATTTCCCGTTTCTCACCCGCGAAATCTCTCATGATAAATTTATAGACCGCTTCCGGATTGTTGAGAAGCGGCGTGTCTTCCTTTGGAATATTCTGCGTTCGTCTTCCTACTTCGAATGCCGCGGCAAGCGTAACTGCTTTTACCGTTCCGATCCCGGCGGTGCCTGACAGCTCGAGCGCATCCCGCGTCGAGAGCACTTCGAGCGAATTATCGAATGACATCAAAAGATCTCTCGCTACATCGATAGCCGTTCTCGAATGTAACTTTGTTCTGGTGCCCGTTCTTAAAAGTATTGCGAGCAGCTCAACATCGGTTAGCTTTGTTGTACCATGGGACAGAAGCTTTTCGCGAGGCTTTTCACTATCGGGCCACTCACGAAGTGTGCGTGGTTTTTTGGCGGTCATACCAGCCCTCTTTTCTTTTTACCGCGGAGTCGCTAAGGAAATGAAGTGGTACACTAGAAGAATGATGTAAGAAAATCATTCTAGGTATTCGCGTTCTACTCTTTCCTTATAACAAATCTGGATTTATCAGTTGTTGTTGACTTCACCGAGATCGATTATTCTTCCTCTTTTAAATTGAAGAATATGTATGTAATGATTTGAATTATCTCCATCAAAGAAAATTGTGGAGTGCATACTTTTGAAAGTTCCTGTTTTTAAGGCGTTCGTAATGTCTGACCTGCTGCTACTTCCGGATTTAATTATGCTGAGCAGAACGTTCGCCAAATCATAGCCGTATGATATTGTCCGATCAAATTCCATATCGGAAATTTCCATGAGCGAGTCGCTGATGGCTAAGTATTCGGGAGAATTTGTGTCGAAGAAAGTATCGCTGCAAAATATCACGCCGTCGATATACAGATCGTTGTTGGAAAGTTGGTTTAAATCGTACCAGTCATCCGTCCCGAGTAGCTGCGTTTTCACATTGTAATATGCAAGCTGTGCCCCGATGATCCCGATATCTTTTGATGAAGTCAGCGGAACAAAGAGAGCTTCAACGGATCGAAGAGGATCGGACTCATCAAGAGAAGATTTATTGAAGGTTGGAATGCCGAGCGAATCAGCTATCCCCTTTGGATTATTTCCGAATAAATCAAAGGCGTTGATGATTCCGCGTGAGTTCACCAGCGAGTCAAGGTAAGCTGGAGCAATACCGTAACTTCTCAGTTTGCTTTGTTGCTGTCTGCTCAATTTGCCGAAATCTACGAACGGTTCTCCGGATGCCGCCGCGTTTTTCATATTGACAATTTGCTGTGACAAGTCGGTGGTGCCTGATTCAAAATATTGAGTAGAAATCGGAGTGACGCCAAGTTCTTCCAGTCGCGAACCGAAATATCCGGCGATAGTTTTGCCATAAGTGTCCGATGGCGAGAAGATTGCAATTCGTTGGAGGTGCAAAACATTAACCACGTAATCGGCGATCGCACTAGCCCGCGTTTTGAAATTCGGATTTGCTTGAAATATATAGGAGTTACCGGAAGTTATTCCGACTTGTGTTGCTGTTGGAGTTATTGTCGAGAGGTGTCCCGAATTTGCAATGTCGGCAACTCCGGTAACATCGCCGCTGAAGACCGGACCTATCACAGCTTTTACGCTGTCGTTCCTGACAAAGCTTCGCATATCGGAATTAAGTTTCAAAAAATTTGCGTCGTAATTTTTTAAAACAAGTCCGACTTTTATAGCGGCAGTGGCATTATAATTATCCAAAGCGAGCTCGATACCGAGGACAAGTTTATCTCCTACGCCATTTCCATATTCAAGCGGGAGGAGTGCACCTAACTTAATTGATGCTTGACTCAAGATTGTATCGCCGGCGATTCTGTCGATCCATCTTGCCACTTCACCGCTTCCTTCGCCGGTTTGAGGATAGCGCCGCAAAAATTCTTTAAGAACTTTATCCGCGTCGCTGATCCTGTCGGAAAAATATGCGCGACGTGCAAATGCAATTGCAACTGTCACGGCAGACAATCGGCTGCGACATTGCTCGGATAGACTTTCGGCGTCATCGAAACTCAGGTTCGTGTCAACCAAATTACGAAGACTCGCAATGGCGCGATCTCTTACGGCTTGATCGGTGGCCGAGTCGATTGCCATGACAAATTGAGATGCAGCGAAGTCATATTTCCCAATCTCATAATATATCGCTCCGAGAATATAAAACATTTCGAATCTGTGATCGTCGGCAGGGGAATGGACAAGAAAAGTGTCCACCACATTTATTGCTGTCGTATAGTTGTGGAGATTGAAAAGGCATCTGGCGCCATAATAAAATGATTCGGCGGAGCGCTGGTTCAAAGAATCATTCATCACCGACTGGAAATATTGATAGGCTGTGTAGTAGTCTCCCTGCCTGAAGCTTTGGACTCCTAAAGTGTAATTATTCTCGTCTGCTCGATTGAACTGAATTTGTGAAAACGCGGTGCTCGAAATGAGAGCGATAAACAATCCGGCGGTGATTTTCATCGTCAGTGTTTTTATTGGCTGTCCTTAGTCCTATGATGTTTGGATAGGGTAATTTTTGAAATGCGTTCTAAAGTTTCTGTGTCGTCTTCTATTATTGCGTTTGCGGCGGCGAGTTCGTCAAAGATGATGCGTGCCTTTTCAATTTCTCCGACCGTGCTGTATAAATTTGCCAGTGTTTGTAAAGTTTCTGCGCTTCTCGGATTTAGATTTAACGCTCGCTGTAAATAGAATTCCGATTCGCCGGGCTTGCCAAGTTCGAGCAAAATTTTCCCGCACATAAGCCAGCCCGGAAAAAAATCCGGGTCGGTATCGATGAGAAGCGTGAACTCTTCGAGCGCCGCACGAAGATCGCCGAGCGAATAAAACGCCGTAGCAAGATCGAGACGGAATTCTACCGACGATTCGTTCAGAGCGACCTCTCTCTGCAAATATTTTATTGCGTTCGGGAAATCTTTTTGCTTCAAATAAATTCTTCCGAGGATTCCGTTCGCATCGGGATATTTCGCATCTGTACGAAGAATTAGTCTCACTTCGACAAACGCTTCAGCAAATTCATACCTTTCAAGAAAGATAGTTGCGAGTGCAAGGTGAACGCTTGGATTGCGCCACGAGTTCAGCATTCTCAAAAGCGGCAACGCCTGCTCAAACTCTCCGAGATTGTAATGGAGGCTGCCAAGCGCATAAACCAATTTGTAGTCATCTTTAATTTTGGAGACCGCATCGGTGAGAAGTTTTTTTGCCTCATCATATTTATTCATGCTGATATAAATCTCGGCAATTTTCAAGTAAGCATCGCCGCAATTGGGATTGTTTGAAATTACTTTCCGGAGGATTTGGATGGCATGAAGCGGCTTGTTGTCGCCCAAGAAATCGACGGCTTCGTCAAGAAGTACTTTTACCGATTGTCCCATTTTATTGCCTCGTCCATTCGATAGATAATAACCGTTGGACGGCATATTTTCACTCCCACTCTATCGTTGCGGGCGGTTTGCTGCTGATGTCGTAGACTACCCGGTTAACCCCGCGCACTTCATTAATAATTCTTCCCGACACTTTAGCAAGAAGCTCGTATGGTACCCGCGCCCAATCCGCGGTCATCCCATCCTCGCTCGTGACGGCGCGCAGCGCGATCGTATATTCGTAAGTCCTTTCATCGCCCATGACGCCGACAGATCGGACCGGCAATAAAACAGCGAACGCCTGCCAAATATCGTTGTAAATTCCGTGTTCTTTGATTTCATCGATAAAAATATCGTCGGCTTGACGAAGAATTTCTAATTTCTCAGAGGAAACATCTCCGAGAATTCTCACCGCAAGTCCGGGTCCGGGGAATGGATGCCTTTCGATTATCTCATTGGCAATTCCAAGCTCTCGTCCGACTTCACGCACTTCATCTTTGAAGAGGAGTCTGAAAGGCTCGATTAATTTTAGCTTCATCACTTCCGGCAAGCCGCCGACGTTGTGATGAGTCTTGATTTTCGCCGATGGACCTTTATGAGATTGTGACTCGATCACGTCCGGATAAAGCGTTCCCTGTGCCAGGAAGTTAACGCCTTTTATTTCATGGGCAGCTTTTTCGAACACTTCTATAAACGTGTTACCGATAATTTTCCTTTTCTTTTCTGGATCGGTCACACCGCGAAGCTTTTTGAGAAAAGTATCCGATGCGTCGATGTGATGAAGATTCATCTTGAAATTATTATTGAAATACTCCACGACCTTCTTGCTCTCATCCTTGCGCATCAGGCCGTTGTCGATGTGAACTGCGTGCAGCTTGTCGCCGATAGCACGCTGGATTAAAACTGCCGCAACTGCAGAATCGACACCGCCGCTTAAAGCACAGATGACTTTTTGGTTTCCGACGATGTCTCTTATTTCGTTGATTTTCTCTTCAATGAAATTACCAGTTTTCCAGTCACCTGTGCACCCGCAGACTCTAAAAAGAAAATTCGAGAGAATCTCTTTTCCTTTTGCAGTGTGAACAACTTCGGGGTGAAATTGCACACCGTAAATTTTTTTCGACCTTGAACTGAAAGCCGCAACAGGAGAATTATCCGTATGTGCGATAGGAGCGAATCCGGGCGGGAGTTTCGTGACTTTATCAGCGTGGCTCATCCATACCTTGACTACATCTCCGATATCTGCTAAAAGATCTCTCGAATCATCGACGACAAGAAGGGCTTTCCCGAATTCCTGATGCGCTGAACGATCAACCTCGCCGCCGAGAAGGTGTGCCACTATCTGAAGTCCGTAGCAAATTCCGAGTATCGGGATTCCGGATTCGAGGATTTGTTTATCAGGGAGCGGCGCGTTTTTCTGATAGACGCTCGACGGTCCGCCGGAAAAGATTATTCCTTTCGGTGCCAGGTCGATGACTTTCTTATATGGGAAATCAAAATTTTCGACGAGACTGAGGACATTTAGTTCGCGGATGCGCCGCGCGATTAGCTGCGTGTATTGAGCGCCGAAATCCAGAATTAAAACTTTATCCATTCGCAAAAGTTTTCAGAAACTCCACGAACATATCAAGTTCATCTCGCGTCCGCTTTTCGGTGACAGCAACTAAAAGGCCCTTCTCACCGGGAATCAGACGCTCAACATCTATTCCGGCAAGAATTTTCTTTTGCAATCCTGCTTCAATAATTTTTCCGGCGGCAACCGGAGTCAAAACGAGGAATTCGTTGAAGAACGGCTGACGATATTTCAAATTGAAACCGGGAATTTTTCCGATTTGTTCAGCGAGGTAGTGCGCCTTTGCACTCGATTGCTCGGCAACTTCACGAATGCCTTGCTTGCCCATCAGTGACATATAAATCGTAGAGGCAAGCATCATCAAACCTTCGTTGGTGCAGATGTTCGATGTCGCCTTCTCGCGTCTGATTTGCTGCTCGCGAGTCTGAAGAGTTAAAACAAATCCGCGATTTCCTTCGGTGTCGACCGTGACGCCCGCCAGCCTTCCCGGCAGCCGTCTGATTAGATCTTCTTTGACGGCGAAAATTCCTAAAAATGGTCCACCAAAACTTTGTGAGATTCCAAGCGATTGACCTTCTCCGACAACCACATCTGCGCCGTATTCTCCCGGCGGCACAAGAAGTCCGAGTGAAATCGGAGATGCATCGACAACATACAGAGCTTTCTTTGAATGAGCAATTTCACCGAGAACGAAAACATCGTTCAGCGTTCCGAGGAAGGAAGGTTGTTGTACTATAACAGCCGCAACGTTTTCGTCAACAACTTGCTTAATCGCCTCGATGTCGGCAGTTCCATCTCGTGCAGGAACTTCAACGATCTCGAATCCTTGGCCGTGAACGTAAGTTCTGACAACTCGCATATATAATGGATGGATCGGATTCGCGGCGACAATTTTTTTTCGGCCTGTGTGCGCGACGGACATGAGAGCAGCCTCGGCGAGTCCGCTTCCGGCGTCATAAAGTGATGCGTTGGAGATATCCATGCCAGTAAGTCGGCAGATCATGGTTTGATATTCATAGATCGACTGAAGAGTTCCCTGGCTTACTTCGGCTTGATACGGAGTATAAGCCGTGTAAAACTCGGAGCGGCTGAGAAGTGCACCGACGGCGGACGGAATGAAATGGTCATACGCACCTGCGCCAAGGAATGAGATGGATTCCTGAGTGTTTACGTTTTTATTCGCAAGAGCAGAGACGTGCTTGAGGACTTCAAGCTCGCTCATAGCCGGAGGAATTTTTAAATCCCCTTTCAGTCTGATCTCCTGTGGAATGTCTCTTATAAGTTCGTTGAAATCCTTGACGCGAATCGTTTCGAGCATTTCACGTCGATCATCATCTGTATTAGGGTAATATGGCATTAAAAAGTTCTCCTAAGAAATCAGCTTTAGTTCACAGTTGGTTCAGCGATGAGCTAAAAGCTATTCTTCAGTGTCCGACCATTTCCCGGTATTTTGTCGCATCGAGAAGAGCATTCAGTTCGGATTTGTTTCCAATTTTAATTTTTATCATCCAACCGCCGTTGTATGGTTCTTTGTTCACGATTTCGGGCGTGTCTTTCAGTGCGGCATTTAGCTCGATAACTTCTCCACTGACAGGAGCATTAATATCGGAAACGGTTTTCACGGCTTCGATTGTTCCAAACTGTTTGGCTTGCTGGAGTTTAGTGCCGACTGCCGGCAGTTCAACAAAAACCACGTCACCCAATTCGCCTTGTGCGTAATCGGTTATTCCAACCACGCCTGTACCATCTTCGATGCGAATCCACTCGTGGTCTTTCGTGTATTTCAAGTTTGATGGGAATTCCATTTCAATCTCCTTTAGTCTGCAAAATTAAAAGAATCCAAGAAATGTGTGTCGAACTCGCCCTTCCTGAACCGTTCGTCTTTCATAACTTTAATGTGGAAAGGTATCGTGGTTGCAACACCTTCAACGACAAATTCTTCGAGTGCGCGGGACATTTTGTCGATCGTTTCTTCCCTGTTCGAGCCGAACGTTATGAGCTTTGCGATCAGCGAATCATAATACGGCGGAATCATGTAGCCGACGTATACGTGTGAATCGGTGCGTACCCCAAAACCGCCAGGCGTGTGAAATCCTGTGATCATCCCTGGGTTCGGACGAAAATCTTTATAAGGGTCTTCGGCGTTTATGCGGCATTCGATAGCATGGCCGGTCTGCTTCAATTTTTTCTTGCTGACCTTTGTCCCGGCGGCGATGTTGATTTGTTCTTTCACAAGATCGAAGCCCGTGACTTGCTCCGTTACCGGATGTTCGACTTGAATTCTCGTGTTCATTTCCATAAAATAAAAATTCTTATTTTTGTCAACAAGAAACTCGATAGTCCCTGCCCCTTCGTATTTCACGCTCTTTGCACCCTTTACGGCGGCTGCGCCCATCTTCTCGCGAAGTTCCACATCGACGATCGGGGAAGGAGATTCTTCGATCAGTTTTTGGTGTCGCCGCTGAATTGAACACTCGCGTTCGCCGAGATGAATGACCTCGCCATGCTGGTCGCCTAGGATCTGAAATTCGATATGTCGCGGTCCCTCGACATATTTTTCAATGTAAACATTCCGATTTCCGAAAGCGGCTTCGGCTTCTGTTTGAGCCATTTGGAATTGTCTTTCAAACTCGTCTGCTTTCCATGCGAGCCGCATTCCTTTTCCACCCCCGCCGGCAGTCGCCTTTATAATAACCGGATATCCAACTCCATCGGCTATTTCCTGCGCCTTTTTTAGATCTTCGATTGTACCATCACTGCCGGGAACAACCGGCACGCCGGCTTTGCGCATCGTATCTTTTGCGGAAGCTTTGTCGCCCATTGCAGTGATCATTTCCGGTCGCGGTCCGATAAATTTTATTCCGCTGCTCTGGCAAATCTCAGAGAACCGCGCATTCTCCGCAAGGAATCCGTAACCAGGATGGATCGCATCAGCGTTTGTAATTTCTGCAGCAGCGATGATGCGTGGAATGTTCAGGTAGCTTTCTCGACTAGGAGGCGGTCCGATACAAACGGCTTCATCGGCAAACCGAACGTGGAGTGAATCTCGGTCTGCTTCCGAAAAAACCGCGACCGACTTGATGCCAAGCTCTTTGCAGCTGCGTATTACACGAAGTGCGATCTCCCCTCGATTTGCAATTAGTATTTTATTGAACAATCAGCTCTTTCTCAATTATGAAATGTCGGTTTAAGTTTTTCAATCAACCGGGCTCGACCAAGAAAAGCGGCTGGTTGTACTCGACCGCTTGTGCGTTTTCCACAAGAACTTGTACCACTTTACCAGAGACATCCGACTCGATTTCGTTCATCAGCTTCATCGCTTCAATTATGCAGAGAACCGATCCTTGCTGAACAACGGAGCCGACCAGGACATACGGATCGGCATTTGGTGCCGGTGCGCGATAAAAAGTTCCGACGATGGGGGAACGGACTTCGTGCAATTTTTTTTCTTCAGCTTTTGGGGAAGGGATCGGCTCAACGGCAGGTGGTGGATCTGCTTGTGGTACATTAGAAGGTTGTGAAGTTGCCTGAGGCTGTGAAATAAACTGTGGAACAAAAGTCGGTACCGCATAAGAATTATTATGATGAGCCTTGCTGACTCTCACTTTTTTTCCTTCTTCCTCAATTTCTATTTCGTCAACTCCGCTTTCGTCAAGAAGTTTGATGAGCTTTTTTATGTAGCTAATATCCATATTGACTCCGATCTTCTAATTCCATTTGCGCCAGAGGCGCATCAACCTCGGGCTGAATGTAAAATTAAAAAGTCCCGGTTTTAATCGGGACAATTTCTGCGTCCACATGTTACAGGGACAAATTTACTTTACGCGCTCTACGTACTCTGCAGTGCGCGTGTCTATTTTCAACAGCTCTCCCTCGTTGACGAAAAGAGGAACATTTACGACTGCGCCGGTTTCTAACTTTGCCGACTTCATGACATTGTTGACGCTGTCGCCCTTCATCCCAGGTTCCGTCTCAACAACTCTGAGATTAACAAAAATCGGAATTTCAACGCCGATTATCTCTGTACCATTAAATGACATTTGAAGGGTCTCATTCTCTTTCAGGAACTTGCTCCCTTCACCCACGACATCTTCGGGAACTTGAATTTGGTCATAAGTCTCATTCTCCATGAAGACTAACATATCACCGTCGCGGTACAAATATTGGTACGTGCGCATCTCAATTCTTACTATATCGACATCCTCGCCTGCGCGGAACCTATTCTCGATAACCCGCCCGGTCTTAATATTTTTCATCTTCGCGCGAACAAAGGCCCGCCAGTTGCCGGGGTTCACATGCTGAAACTCAACAATTGTCCAAAGATCATTATTATAACGAATTGTCAATCCTGCTCTGAAATCAGAAGTTGTTGCCATAATTTCCTATAAATCTTGATATTTCGTGAATATTGCCTGAAAATATAGTTTCAGAGGCACGAAGAATCAAGGATAGGAGAACCGGTCGGTTTTCAGGTTTCAGTCAGCAGTTTTGGATTGAAAATTTGAGATGTTGTTTTCTAATGCAGTCGCATTTCCCTACGGCTGAACTAATGGCTCTTTTTTCTTCATCAGTTTTCCGGCCCCGAATACAATAAGTCCTGCGACGAGCCCTGTGATCGCTCCGATTATCGGACCCATAATGACCATCAAAATGCGCGGATGATTCCTCAACGGCATTATTTTGTAACTTTCCTTCATCGCCGGATTGTTCGCCAAGTAAGTTGCGATAAAAGCTGCATGAATGATCCCGATCCAGACGCCGTTTATTATGCTGATGAGGAACGCGTGAAGGAAGTATTTCCCAGTTGTCTGTTTAACAATGATTGCCGCATAGACGATAAAGATTACAAGCCAGATAGGAAATTCCATTTCCCCAAGGATTCCGATAACTCCAGCAAATGCCACGGCGATGCCGAAAAGGGTTAACAAAAAGATGAGTTTCCAGTTCATACTTGTCTCTTATAATTTTGTTTGTGATCGACTATACGAATATAACTTAGAAATCAAATTTTAATCAATCGACCAACTCGCCAATGGTCGTTAAATGCGTGATTATATTGACGAGGGAAATAATCGCCGCTTGACTTATATAGATATATGCCTTATTATACATATACACATATTACAGACGATATGAAAAGTATTGGAAATGTTTTTGCAGCACTGAGCGATCCGACGAGGAGAATGATTCTCGAGAACCTCCGCACACATGACCTGACCCCGTCGGAACTTCTGAAAAAGATCGACGTTAGCCAGCCGACGCTGTCGCACCATCTAGACATTTTGAAGCGAGCGGAATTAATCGAAGGTACACGCGAGGGGCAATTCATCCGTTACTCGTTGAACATGACCATCTTCGAGATGGCTTTAGAATATATGGCGTCACTAACAAAAAGGAGAAAATAGTATGAGGTTATCTTGGAAACAAGAAATGTTTGGAGCAATCGTGTTAGTCGCAATGGCGTTGGTCGTGATTTACTACTATCCATTGCTTCCCGATCCGATGCCGAGTCACTTCGACATGCGCTGGAATGTAGACGGATGGATGCGGAAAGATAGTTTTCTAATCCTGATGGGGTTAACTCTAATTCTTCCTTATCTGCTGTTTACGTTTCTGCCGTTCGTCGACCCTCTAAGAAACAAAATCGAGCCTCGGTTCAAAACCGTTTTATTGATCCGTGACGTTCTACTTGTTTTCCTATCCATCCTTCTTTTCCTGATTCTCAAGGGAGCAACCGAAGGTAAACTTAACCCAAATATGATGATGGTTGCTTTGGGATTTCTGTTCATTCTTCTCGGCAACTATATGCCTAAGTTCCCACAGAATTGGTTTATAGGAATCAGAACACCATGGACCATGTCTTCTGAAGTCGTCTGGCGCAAGACTCACATTTTGGGAGGATGGCTGTTCATACTTTCCGGAGCCGTCTTCATTGTTTATGGTTTGCTGAATATTGGAAGTATTGTTCCTTTCGCGATTATTATCTTCACAGCGCTCTTCTCCGTTGTATACTCATTCTATGTATTCAAGAAAGTCGAAAAACAGGGAAAGACGGAAAGAGACAAATCTTAGCAATCTCATTTGTGCGAGAGACTCATTGAGCGAATTAATCTTAACAATCAAGGGAGACTAAAATGGTACAGACGGTAAAAGTTCTCAAACAACTCACTTTGGCAATCGTGCATTGCTTTCTATTATATTTTCCGCCGCAAAGGCTCAAACTTCTGCGGACACCTCCATCGTGGGATCGTGGCAGGGAACTCTGGTTGCAGGCGGGGCCAAATTGAGAATAGTGTTCCATGTTGCTAAAACTGATAGCGGCAAGCTCGTTAGCACACTCGACAGTCCCGATCAAGGCGCGAACGGAATCCCAGTCAGTAGCACAACCGTAAACGTGGACTCAGTTACATTAACCGTTGCATCCATCGGCGGTTCGTATGTTGGCAGAATTTCTGGTGACAAATCCTCCATCGAAGGGAAATGGAATCAGAATGGCCTTTCCTTCGATCTTCCACTGAATCGCACAACTACTGAGGTCAAATTCAATAGGCCGCAGGAACCGAAGCCGCCGTTTCCATACAAATCCGAAGAAGTGTCTTTCGAAAACGAAACCACAGGGATGAAATATGCTGGAACACTAACTCTCCCAGATTCAGGCGGTCCGTTTCCTGCCGTCATTCTCATAACGGGCTCGGGTGCACACAACCGCAACGAGGAGGTTTTTGGACATAAACCTTTTCTCGTCATTGCCGATTACTTGACAAGAAGGGGAATAGCTGTCCTCAGAGTGGATGACCGCGGAATCGGCGGCTCCACCGGAAAGAAATCGGCCGTTACTTCCGCCGACCATGCAAAAGATGTCATTGCAGAAATTGAATTTCTCAAGAGTCGCTGCGACATTGATCCAAATAAAATCGGACTCATCGGGCATAGTGAAGGTGGAATCATTGCGCCCTTGGTCGCATCACAATCGAAAGATGTTGCATTCATCGTGATGCTGGCGGGTCCAGGATTAGCGGGAGGAGAC
>JBAPNE010000306.1:0-5104 GCA_049278975.1 Candidatus Kryptoniota bacterium | reverse complement strand
ACCTTATTTGCAGATGATTTGAGACCTGGTCTTTCAATTTTGGTGCTGATCGTCATGGGCTTTGCTTTCATATTCAGCCCTAATTTTCCTTTTCCACCCGGCAGTGTTGAAGAAGCAACCGCCGGCTGGTATCCAACTCTTATACTGACCATTACCGAGTCCGCACCTATGCTGTCGGCAGCTATGAATTGGAACGGCTGAGGTATGGATGCAAAATTGCCTCCTGTACCACCAGATGATAGAATTGTTCCATAAGTGCTTCCACTATCTATTCCGACTTCAAAAGATTGATCCTGCGAAAAATCGGATAGGCTTCCATCCCAATTTCTATGCATCACAATAATGGATGCTGTATCTCCTGGTGAAATCTGCGAGGGCGTGACTTGCACCATGATGTCTCCTTCAACAAATAGATTTGCTCCTCCGCTCTTGCTCGGATCGTTAGCGTCCGTGACTGTTACAGCGATCTTCTGCATGTCGCCAGGATACGCTCCATCGGAAAAATATTGCACCGCTCCCGTTGATACATCGCTGTACAAATAAGGCATGTTAAATTGCGAATCATAGAACTCACCGTACGTTCCGCTATCGCCAGCAGTAATGTTAAGAGGCGTATTCCCGGGAATTGTGATGTCATTGCCAGCGCTGTTCTCTGGCTGAACATATATCGTTGCCCATGCCTGATGCATGATTGTATCCGGTGCGAAGTAAACATAAAAATGATCAATGAGAGGAAATATCCGTATTGAGTCCGTTTTTATTATGCCGTCGCTCTCTGCCTGAATCGTTGCCCAATCGCCACTAGAATCCGGAGCAATTCCATCGGCAACAAGAGAATATTGACCGGCATTGTTTCCTGTCGTAGTTACAACCGACCCTAGTTTCGTGTCAGTTCCAGTTTGCGTATCGATCATGTGAAATGATAAATATTGACTTCCGGAGACAATCGTCAACGTCATTGGGTCTGTCGAGAACCATGCCGTTCTACTGCAATCATCATATCCACCAATGCTCATCCCGGCCGTGTCTCCTTGACTAAGTTGTGCTTGACTTAGAGAAAGATCGAAGCTTGAAGAATATGGGGTGGTGAAACTTGCAGCGTAATAGGTACCACATGCACCTAAACCAGAACCCGAGGCAAAATAATCAATAACGGAAGGATGATACAAATATAACATAGTACCATCAAAGGACACGTTATCGGTAATAGAGTCCAAAATGTCGGGGACAGTTGTGCATACTATGACCCAAAACGAATAACTCCCTGCCATCGGGGAATCAAGCTCGGCAATTAGTGGAGCTTGGCCAAGTGAATAAAACATAGTGTCCGTTCCGCATGGCAAATCAACTTCCATTTTGCTTATTATACTAGGATTCGTGAAAATCTGGAAATTAAATTTATTTGGATTGTTGACAACATCCTGCAGTTTCTTCGCCTGACGGGGCACAATCGTTGCATTCTCTTTGATATGCACCTGCGCCACAAGTGAACTCACCGTCAAAATGGCAATTACAATTATCGCTACAGCACTCTTCATCGCATAGCCCTCTTTTGTGTTGATATAACTCGTCAAACAAAGTCAACTGAGCCATCGGCTCATCTGCGCCGAAGGCGCATCAGCCTCTGGCCGAATCCTACGGCTGAAAGAAACAGCTTAATGTTTGTACTTGCGAAGCTCTTTTTTATAGGTTAGGAAAAGTTGGAACGATTGTCAAGTGGCAAACAGAAGAAAATTCCATGTCGTGATGCAAATCACATGTTGTTTTCTTACCGCATCGCTATGTTTTTTGCGGTTTTCTTTCCGCAGCGGGGAACAAAATATTGTTCAAAATTAATCTGTAGCCGGGTGAGTCCTTATGAAGCGACAAATCGGTTGGCGGATCGCCGACTAAATGGGTGTAAGCCTCCGGGTCGTGTCCGCCGAGGAATGTGAAAGTCCCCTTGCCATAATCGCCGTGGATATACTTTACCTCTCCGGTTCCTTCTTTCTCACCAAGTATAGTAATGTCAGGCTTGATAAGGCTTTTTTTGAATGACGAGGTCTGCCCCATAAAATTCTTTATAACGTTCACGTGATCCTGAGTCAGCATAGTGGGAACGGGATCGTACTTCGCCGAGAATTGAAATAGCGTAAAGTAATCGGTCGAAGGATCGCGGAACTGTACCATGTTGTTAGGCGGGTCATTGATATCCGAGAATGCGTATTCGTACGGATTCATTACCAATTTAAAATTTTGAAACGCCAGGCATTGCGAATAATCAAGCTTGTCTTGCGCATTCGGATCGGGCGGGTCACCATCAAACATCACATCGCAAATATCAGTATTCTGGGCGGCAAGCGCTACGTCGAGGGTTTCAGTTGCGGAACACATCGCGAATAAGAAACCTCCCTGTCCCACGTAATTTTTTATCGCAACGGCAACCGCTTTCTTCTCATCGGACACTTTTTTGAATCCTAACTTATGCGCCTCTTTCTCGTAAGTCGCTTGTTCTTCAATGTACCATGGAGCGGTGCTGTAAGAAGCATAGAACTTGCCATACTGTCCGGTAAAATCTTCATGATGAAGATGCAGCCAGTCATATTGAGAAAGCTTGCCTTGCAAGACTTCGTCATCCCAAATCTGCGTGTAAGGTATTTGAGCATAATTAAGTGCGAGCGTAACGGCATCATCCCACGGTTTGTAATCCGGCGGGATATACACAGCTATCTTCGGCGCTTTTTCAAGACGCACGACATCCATGTTGTTGTCGACCTCCTGGACTGTCGCGTAAATTTGCGACGCCTCGGCAGCCGAAAGCCGGTCGAATGCCACATCACGGAGCCTGCATTCGTTAGCGACTGACTCGTTGTAATCCATCATGAACGAGCCGCCGCGATAGTTCAGAAGCCAATCGACTTCCATTCCTCGCTGAAGCGCATAATAAGCAACCCCATAAGCTTTTAAGTCGTTAGTCTGCTTGAGGTCCATGTAAATAAACAGTTTCGCCTGACCGAAAGCCGTCGTCGCCATTAAAAGCAATAATAAAGCAAACTTTTTCACCATGCCACCTTATGAATTCTCACCGAGCAAATTTTTAAGAATCTCACGGACTTTATCTTGGTAAATCGAATTCGGAAACCGCTCCAAAAAATTTTCGTACTCTGTGATAGCGTTATCTTTTTCATGCAGCGTTTGTTCATAGATTTCACAAATTCTAAACTGCGCTCGGTCGGCAAAAATCCCCGTGCTGTCCTGGGCGAGTACCGAATAATTTTTCAACGCGTCATTCGGCTTTCCCATCTTGCAGTACGCAGCCGCCAAATCGAATCGTGCATTCTCTGCCAGCGGAACTTGCGGATAATTTTTGAGAATACTTTCTAATTCTGCCGCAGCCTCCGGAATCCGGTCTGACATTATCATCGAGGAGGCAATTGCAAATTCTCTTAGCGCTTCCGGATCACCGCGATTGTTCGTGATCGTATTTGTAAGCTGAATCGCATCATTCGCAGCATCAGACATCGGATTCGATGTAATTCTTTTTAAGTAATAATTTGAGCTATCATATGCACCGAGATAGTAAAGAGCGAGCGCGGCTTGATATTCGATTCGATCATAAAAACTTACGGAAGCTTTTAATTCCGTCCCAGCTTCCGCATTATTTTGTTGATGTGTAAGCTGCGAACTCAACCACTGCTGCGAAGTAATTTCTGACAGCGCGGTGTCCAAAGCAACTTGGAATTTTCCTTCCAGCATATAGAGCCGTATAAGAATAAACAGACCCTCATCGTGGTACATGTTGAGCATGTCCTTGTGTTCATCAAGAAGTGCTTCCGTTCCGGCAAAATCATGGAAATATTCCATTCTTATCTCGGCAGAGCTGAATACGGCCGCGCCCAAGTATTGTGAATTTGAAAAATCATCTATGATTCTTCCATACGCAGCGAGGGAAGCATTCAATTCTTTCAGTGTGTCGTCGGTCGTGCACGGTCGGTCATCTTCCCCGTATTTTTTTTCTCCAAGCGCCCGCAGCGAATTTGCATAACCCATAATAGCCTTAGATACGATGGAGTTATTCTTCGAAAGACTAGAGACCTCTTTATAAGCACCACCGGCTGGCACGTATGCCTCGTCGTTATACGCTCTGTCGGCAAACTCAAGAAGCTGTATCCCGCTCAATCCAGAATGTTCATCAAGCCATTTGTATGTATCATAAGCTGCTGAATAATCTTTCTTTTCCAAGAAGAGAAAAGCCAGAAGCTGGTGATATTCAAAATCGTCGGGATGACCAGTAACTTCCCCTTTCAACTCGTCAGTGAATTGGTTTAGCGCTTCTTTGCTTGAACTGAAACTGCCGAGTCTCCCCTCCAAATTAGCGACGGTTGCACTCGATCGGTCTACATCTAACATCTTCAGGAGTTCGTGCAGCGACTCGCGGTAATTTGCATTCAAAAAATATAACTGCGCTATCTCGTTCACAAAAATCGTCCGCGAATTCAGCGCTGACTCACCCTTTCGATAAACTTCAATCGCATCATCAAACAACCTGTCGTCCGCCATCGAATTCGCTACAGCTCTGTAAGTGTTCGGATTGTTCGGTTCCATCGTGAGAGCTTTTTCCCAAACGACCATCGAGGAATCCTGTCCGGTGACACTGGACCATGTTGCACTTGATTGTCTAACTTTATAATAGACATCGGCAAGCTGGCACATTAAAACGACATTTGCCGGCTGATCTTTTAACGATCCTTGAAGAAGCGCCTTAGCGTCATCATATCTTTTCAAGTTCATATAAGCACGACGAAGCCCGTCGAAGTAAACGAAATTGTCCGGCGTGCGTTGATGGAGCTGCAAATAGAATTCCAAAGCTTTGTCATATTCGCCGGCTTGGTCGAGGGCTTGAGCTATTCTTAACTTGTTCATCTCGTCGGCGGATTGAGAAAAGGCTTTGCCGGCAAACACAAGCAATGCCAGAAAAGATATAGACCAGATACTTTTCATAATCCGAATTTAGTTCCATGCTTAAACAGTAACAATGAACAAATTTCCGGTAGTGTATCAGTTCAGCTGTTGTATAATGAAAAAGACTTGATGTCATCGTCTGAGGGGATACCTTTGAGATGAG
>JBAPNE010000305.1:0-5585 GCA_049278975.1 Candidatus Kryptoniota bacterium | reverse complement strand
CGAACTGCGTGAAATCAAACCTTCTATGCTTGACAGCGCCGCGGCTCCTCGCGCCTATTAAAAACTGTATTATGTTATATTCTCTTCTGTTCGATGGGTAAATATTCAGTGATACGTCATACTTGCCGCGGAGACCGAGAACGAACTTGATCGAGCTTGCAATAGAAGAGTGAAGGAAATCAAAATAGATGATTCTATCAAAGAGCCCGGTCCGCTCATAAACGTCTTTGGCTCCTTTAAACATGACCAGTGCATCAATTTCAGAATTGGGGATTTTTTTTCTCATGAGTGATGCTGTAGGAGTGAAAAGGAGCGCATCTCCGATGCCGGGCAGCGCTATCACGAGGATTTTCATTCTATAGCTGATGCTTTATGGTTTTTTGCAAATGATGCCGCATGAAAGCGAAGTGTAAAGAACAAAAGGAGTCCTGCGGATCGATTCGCGAACTTTTTTACGAAAACTTGTGAGCGGTTTGATAGGGGTTGGATTTAGCGGAAGTGTTACCCCGATTTTTTTGAACCCTTCTCGCATCACGCGGTAAAAAAGGCTTGGGTACATCCATTCACCATATCTGTATGTTGGTACAACCCCGAATGACCGCAGAAGTTTATCGAGCTCAGGAATGGAGAACTCTCGCTCCCAGCCCGCGAACCATTTGTCCAGCGCGATTAGAATATGTTTCATCACGGTATAAATATGATATCGTTGTGGAACATCAACCAAAAGCAATCCCCCGCTTTTTAGAATTCGGATGTTTTCTTTTAAAAGATTGTTCGCTTCCTTTTGACGGAAATGTTCGAGAAGCCCTTGATGAAAAACCAGATCGAATGATGCATCGGGGAAAGGAAGTGAAAACGCGTTGCCGCCCACGGGATTGACTTCGACTTTTTCTTCGGTTGCAATATTTTTGATGATGTTTAATGAATTTATCGAATAGTCGAGCATGAATACGGATGCTCCGTGTTCCACCATCCCGAAACTGTCGCGTCCGGTTCCTGCTCCAACTTCAAGTACCCGTTTCCCACGGAGATCAATACTACTCAAGACGTTCCGCAAAACCCGATTGTCGTTAGAGTAAACTTCGTGAACTTCTTTTTTTTCGGACCAAAAATTCTCCCAATGAGATTTGGTTGACACTCTTTGTGACGAAGCATCTTGATTTATTTTCACCGATTGCTCTCTGTTGGTTTTGTATTGGAATTTAAGCAAAAATTTCGAACTAAATTTGTCTTTATTTGCAGACAGATTCAATCTATGATTTATTTTTATGCAAATCTTTGTGCTTTATTGGTACAAGGAATTTTCATTTGTGTAGGATTGTGTCATCTATCACTTTGAAACCGGAGCCCAATATATTATATTTTATATGCTGGTTGCAATTCAAACATTTTTCTAAATTTTTAGAAGGAGGCTTTATGAAATCAAAACTTGTGTCACTATTTGTGCTTTTAGCAGTAGCGACTCTCATTGCTGGTTGCTCGAAAAACAACAGCGTGAGTTCCAATGGTACGCTTTACCCCGTCACTGCAACGATATTAAACCCGTCAGGATTACCTCAGGCTGGTGCAATTCTGAAGCTGCAGGGGAAGGCGAACAATGATCCGGTTTTCGCGTCGGTTACGGACTCAACAGGCACTGCGACTATAAAAGCGCCTGCGGGAAACCAAACCCTAGTCGGTGTAATGGGCACGGTTTTCTCGGTGACGTTTTCAGTGAATGTTGCGGCGAATCAGACCGGCACAAACGCAGGCACTCATCAGGTAGTGAGAAATACCGCACTTAAGGTGCTAGTTGTTCAAGGCGACTGCGAGGAGATTGAAAATGTATTACAGGGTCTAAAGTTTGGCACATATGATTCCATCTATGTCTATGACCTTATTGACAGTGTTGCCTCTGATTCAAACAAGACGCAGAATTTCCTTGCTAAATACAGTCTTGTTTTCTCTGATTGTCAGTGTGGGGACGAAGGAGATGACGCCACTTTCGCTCCGCTTTCTCGCGAGTACGGTCGCTACGTCAAGAACGGCGGAAAGATATATGGCGGTCATTACAATTATTACCATTTAGAGAGAATATTTCCCCCCTACTACCAAAATTATGATAGTCAGACGCCAAGCGTGGACTCTATTCACATAGTTGATCCGAATCTTAGCGCCTATGTTGGGGGGACAGTCCTAATGTGGGTTTCCGCTGATTCCCGAAACTTATCAGGGTATGAGAAGTTCACGGATTTGCCTCCGAATTCGGTCGCGAAAGTGTACGCTTATATCCAAGGAACTTCGCCACTCATCTATGTCGTCGTACAGAATTCACTTGGCTCGGGCAGCTACGTGTGGACAGATTATCACAACCAGGATGTGATTGATGCAACCCCTCCGGACCCGCGATTGGCGAAAATCGTACAGTATTTTCTTTATCAGTAACGCAAGAAGTTTTTCCTGCACAGCCGACTTGCAAACGATGCGAGTCGGCTTTTTTGTTTTGGTCTAATTTAGATTATCTCCTTTGCTCTGTTCCTGCTAAACCCGTAAATTAATCTCACGGAAATTAAATTCAGTGGAAATATTTAATCAGGAAAAATAAATTAACGCTATTGCCCCCGTAGCTCAGTTGGATAGAGCAAGAGTTTCCTAAACTCTGTGTCGCGTGTTCGAGTCACGCCGGGGGCACAAACAGGGAAGTTCGAAAATCTAAATTAATCCGAAATCATAAATTAAAAATGTGGAATTTTAAATGAGGCTTAGTAATTACTTCCTTCCTACGCTGAAAGAAAATCCTGCTGACGCAGCCATGGCAAGTCACAGATTAATGGTGAGGGCAGGGCTTATGCGCCCGCTTGCAGCCGGAATTTATTCGTGGCTACCGATGGGCTGGCGGGTTATGAAAAAAGTTATGGAGATAATCCGTGCGGAGATGGATGCTATCGGGGCACAGGAATTTCAACTGCCGGCTTTGAATCCGATCGAGATCTGGCAGGAGACGGGACGCGTCGAATCTTTCGGCGATACGCTGTTCCATATCAAGAACCGCCCGCTTGTCCTCGCTCCGACTCACGAAGAAATTTTCACGACGATTGCCAAGGACAATATAAAATCCTACCGCGACCTGCCGCAAATCTGGTATCAGATTCAGACGAAATTTCGAAACGAGCCGCGTCCACGATCCGGCGTGATTCGCGGAAGGCAATTTTTCATGAAGGACTCATATAGCTTCGATAGAAGTTTTGAGGAACTTGATAAAAGCTATGAGCTCCACAAAGAGGCTTACAAAAAAATCTACTCGCGAAACGGATTGAAATTTTTTATTGTCGGTGCGTCAAGCGGGGCGATGGGCGGCACAGACTCACAGGAATTCATGGTCGAGTCGCCTGATGGCGAAGACACATGCGCTCTTTGCGATAGCTGCGGCTATGCTGCAAACCTTGAAGTTGCATCTAGCGCCATGTCACCAATCGGACGGCAAGATGGCACAAGCAAGCCGGAAGAAATTCATACGCCGAACATCAAAACCATTGACCAGCTTGGTGAGTTCTTGAAGATTTCAACTGAACGTCTCGCCAAATCTCTGGTTTACAAAGTTGATAACGCGCCGGTTCTGATTCTTATGTCCGGCAACGACCAGCTCAACGAAAACAAACTACTCGCGGCGGTTGGAAAAGCCGCGTCTGCCATGGAGCCGGAAGAACTTGCAAAGTACACCGGAGCAAATGCGGGTTCAATTGGGCCGATTGGTTTAAAGGGATTTAAGATAATTGCCGACAAGCGTCTCGAAGGTGCGAACGAGCTTATCAGCGGCGGAAACAAAGATGATTACCACATCACTCACATCGATTTGAACCGTGATGCAAAGGTCGAAGGTTATTATGACTTGCGGACAATCGAAGCCGGTGAACCATGCCCCAAGTGCAATTATAAACTGCGAATCGTGAACGCAATCGAGATTGGTCACATTTTTAAGTTAGGTACGAAATATTCCGTTGCGCTTCATGCGAATTATTTAGATGAAGGTGGTACGGAGAAGTCGATTGTTATGGGAAGTTACGGCATCGGCGTCGAGAGAATTATTGCCTGCCACATCGAGCAAAGCCACGATGACAATGGAATAATCTGGGACAAGGCAATCGCGCCATTCATGGTACACTTGATTTCCGTCAACATGGACAACAAAGACGTTGTAAGCACTGCTGAAAAATTCTTCGAAGAATTTTCGAAGTCCGGCATCGAAGTCCTTTACGACGACCGGCAGGGAGTGAGTCCGGGTTTCAAGTTTAAAGACGCTGACCTTCTCGGAATGCCGGTGCAGGTAATCGTTGGCGAGCGAAATTTGAAGAATGGAAATATTGAACTGAAGTTCAGAAAGACCGGCGAGCGAAAAGTAATTCCGTCTTCCGAGGTAGTTGAAGAAATTGGAAGATATTTGAATGCGGATTAGTTCTCACTGAAAAAGTGGTATTGTTAATTTTGATCGGCATGTCATAAAGTTGTCGGCCTTTTTTGTTAAATTTATGTCAGTGGTGTGATGGTAATTTCTATGAGACTTGTGTCGGTTTTATCTTTTTCGCTTTCATCGTGTGCGCTCTTGAAGCCTTCGGCAAGCATAGGAATTTCCGTGGTTCCAGATAATTACTCCCTTGAGCCGTACGACACCACGGAAACGATTTTTATTTTTGATTCGAAAATAAATTTAGACTTTGATTTGAATG
This sequence comes from Candidatus Kryptoniota bacterium, assembly GCA_049278975.1. GTDB lineage: Bacteria > Bacteroidota > Ignavibacteria > Kryptoniales > JAKASW01 > JAKASW01. The sequence goes on along the minus strand of JBAPNE010000305.1, from coordinate 882 downwards.
GTTCTGATAGAATTGTTGTTCGTCCGGGTTTCTCACACATGCTTGCGAACGGAATTTCGCCGGGCTGGTTTTATATGGACGTTATCGGTGCGACAATGTGGGTGCGCGGGCTTCCAGTTTATCTGATCGGTGGAGACACAGTCTTGATCGAGGTCGATGACAACCAATTAGACGTTGACAGCATGGAATTTTTCACGGCACATCAGGAAAAAAGCACGGCGCTGCCATTTGTGCCGGCACTTTCGATAAACTGTATTGGGGGTACGGCCGCACCGCATCTGAAGCTTGACGATCAAGAGGTTGACTATGTTCCACCATGGATTGAAGTCGATCCCGGGTGGCACACGATCGAGATTTACAGCCCGTTCGACAATGTCCAGCTTTATTACCGGACGCTTTTTGATAATTATTCGATAACACGCTTCACATTTTACCCGATTGCAATGAATTAATATGCCACAGTTTGTTCATCTTCATAATCATTCACATTACAGTCTCCTTGACGGCGCGCAGCAGATCGGCGATATGATCGCTCGCGCGGTGGAATTTAAAATGCCCGCCCTAGCGTTGACAGACCATGGTGTACTTTTCGGTGCAATTGAACTTTACAAATCTGCGAAGAAAGCCGGCATCAAGCCGATAATCGGCTGCGAGATGTACGTCGCCAAAGGAAAGAGGACAGAGAAAAACGGTTATAACCATCTCACTGTCCTTGCGAAGAATTACGTCGGATATAAGAATCTTGTCAAGTTGGTTTCGCTGGCACATTTGGAAGGATACTACTACAAGCCGAGAATAGATTTTGACCTTCTAAAAGAAAGCCATGAAGGACTCATTGTGTTGAGCGGGTGCTTGAGCAGCCCGGTTTCCGAACCGATAGTC
>JBAPNE010000304.1:0-7156 GCA_049278975.1 Candidatus Kryptoniota bacterium | reverse complement strand
ATTACTTGGACCCTCACTTCATCGTTCGATAATTTTGCCAGAGTGTCACTTAATGCCTCGACAGAACCATCCACATCGCCCTTGACCACGATGTTGAGCTGCTTGATCATTCCTTCTTTTATTTCTTTCGAAAGTTCTTCAAGCGTAACGTGGTGTTGCGTTCCACGCATCTCCTGTTCGCGTTTAATTATTTTCCTTCTGTTGCTGATGTCGCGCGCAATCCTTTCGTTAGCGACCGCGACCATAACATCACCTGCAAGCGGAAGTTCATCAAAACCAACAACCTGGACGGGCATCGAAGGCGACGCCAAATCAATCCTGTTACCACGCTCGTCACTCATTGCACGAACCTTTCCGTTGCTCGTGCCTGCGACAAACGCATCTCCAACCGACAATGTACCCTTCTGAACAAGCACAGTCGCGACTGCACCGCGTCCTTTATCAAGAGTGGATTCTATAACCACTCCCTTTGCGAGACGATCCGGGTTTGCCTTCAAGTCAAGTACTTCCGCTTCTAACAAAACTTTTTCGAGCAGAAGTTCGACGTTCGTTCCTTTCTTTGCGGAAATTTCGACCGACTGAGTTTTGCCGCCCCATTCTTCAAGGAGGACACCATGATCGGTAAGTTGCTTACGAATTTTATCGGGGTTCGCCTCTGGGCGATCTATTTTATTTATCGCTACAATCAACGGCACATTCGCTGCGCGAGCATGATTGATTGCTTCTATTGTCTGTGGCATAACATTGTCGTCCGCCGCAACAACGAGAATAACAATATCCGTCGCTTGCGCTCCGCGTGCGCGCATCGCGGTAAACGCCTCGTGGCCGGGTGTATCGAGAAATGTTATGTGTTTCCCGTTTTTCAACCGAACCTGGTACGCACCGATGTGCTGAGTAATGCCTCCGGCTTCGCCGGCAACGACATTAGTTTGCCTGACAAAATCAAGAAGAGATGTCTTGCCATGATCAACGTGTCCCATGATCGTGACAACAGGGGGACGTGGTTTTAATTTTTCAGCGGGATCAACCATATCCTCCAATACTTCGTCAGTGTATGCTTCCTGCAGCTCGACTTCATAGTCGAAGTCATCGGCAAGCAAGGTTATTGTCTCCAAATCCAACCTTTGGTTGATAGAGACCATCAACCCGAATGAAATGCATTTTGAAATGACCTCAGCAACATCAACATTCATCAAATTCGCAAGCTCCCCGACCGACACAAATTCAGGAAGCTTCAGCTTTCGCTTCTCTATTTCCTGTTTTTCGATTTCACGTTGCGCCGCTTCAAATTTTTCTTTTCTCTTCTTCTTTCTATTCGCTGCTCGTTCGGATTCACCGCCATCTTCCAAACTTGCCATGGTGCGCTGGAAAGCAATCTCAACTTCTGCTTCATCTACATCTGGATGCTTTCCTTTCTTCTTTTTGCGCTTCCTCAGATCTTCTTCAGTAACTTCCGCGACTACTGGAGGTTCAGCAGCACTGGCTTCACGAATTTTTTTCTTTTTTTTCTTCTTCTTTTTATGAGCCTGTGATTCTGTTTCCAATTCCGCGGCGGCTTCTTTGGTTTTCTTCTCAGCCTCTTCAAGTTCTTTTCGTAACCGCAACTCATCTTCGGTAATCATTCGACCAGTTCGAAGATCGATCCTCCCCCGTATTTTCAGCCCACCTATCCCTTCTTTTTTTGCCGGCAGAGATATTTGTGATTTAGAGCTCGGCCCCGCTGTACCAGCTTCAACCTGCTCAGGATGAATCTCCGGCTTCTCCGCTGTATCTTTGTGAATAGGATGAACCTCAGCAACTTCCGTTGGTTGTCCGACTTTTTCTGTACGCGAAATCTCAGATTTGGGCTCTTGTTCTTCGTGGCTCTCACTCCTGCGTGAAGTCACTTTTTCGCCCGGAATTGTTTTTCCTTCTTTTATCTCAACCGCTTGTTCTTTAGAAACAACTGCTCCTCCGGCAATTTTCTCCGCAGTCGTGATGGGCTCACTTTTCTGAGTTGTCTCGGCTCTTTCAACCAAGTCCCGTTCCCGATGGCGCTTTGCTTCGCGAGTCTCAGCATGAGAATGTCTTTCAATGGTAACGGTGTCGACAAGTTTTTTCACCGACACTTTTTCTTCTTGATTCTCGGTAAGTTGTTCCTTAATCTTCTGGCGCTTTCCGACCTGATCCAATTCCTTCTTGTAATGCGCAGCAATTTCCTTGTACATCTTTTCATCAACAGAAGATGCGCGCTTTACCTTGTCGTGCCCTTTGCTGATAAGGAATTCAACGATGTCGCTCGCAGAAATTTGAAATTCAGAAGCGACTTTTGTTATGAGTTTTTTCTTGAATGTACTTTCCGTCATGCCGAGTCTTTCTTTCTAACCTCTACTTTTCCTCTTCCGAGACGTTGTCTTTCGCAACAGTTGAAGATTCCTCTCTCGCAGTCTCGACAGGAGTCGGGATTTCTTCAGAAAGCCGGACGCCATTTTCCAGAGATTCGCTTTTCTTCAATTGGCTATCAGTTTCGTTCTCAACGTCGCTTTCCGGCTCTTCCTCAAGTTCCTTGTGCATCATCTCCTTTATCTTCTCAACTTCCTCTTGAGAAATTTTTACGTCGGTCTGAATTTCCTCTTCAGTCGCATCGAGAACGTTCCTTGCAGTCATGTAGCCAGCGTCAAGAAATTTTGTTAGAAGTTCTTCGCCAAGCTCTTCTTTGAATTCGGACAGGTCGATATCGTACTCCTCAGCTTTTTGCTTCTCACGAACTTTCGTTTCGGCTGCGACTGTTTCTCTCATAAGATCGATGTCAAACCCCGTCAGCCGCGAAGCCAACTTTACGTTGACACCTTCTTTGCCGATAGCGATTGACTCCTGATTATTATCGACCCACACCTGAGCTTTATGGTTTTCGATATCCACTTCAACTCTCGCAACTTTTGCAGGAGTAAGTGCCCGCTCCACAAAAAGCGTTGGCTCTTCGGAATAAGGCAGCACATCGATATTTTCATTGTTCAACTCGCGAACGATTGAATGAATTCTTACTCCTTTCATCCCCACGCACGCGCCGACGGCATCCACTCTCGAATCTGTCGAGACTACTGCAACCTTTGCTCTCTTGCCCGGGTCACGCGCTATGGCTTTAATCTCAACCACGCCGTCGAAAATTTCAGGAATCTCCATCTCAAACAATTTTTTTAGAAACATCGGATCTGCTCTGGAAATAATCACTTGCGGACCCGTCGTGCCCTTACGCACTTCTTTAACGACCGCACGTATGGTGGAGTTTTTTCTGTAATGTTCATTCGAAATCTGTTCCGAGCGCGGAAGAAAAAGTTCACGCCTGTTATGATTCACGAGTATGAAGTCACGCTTTACCTGATAAATTTCTCCGACCACGATCTCGCCGATCATTTTATTGTATTCGTCATAGATAACATTTTTTTCGTATTCATGTAGGCGCTGCAAAAATGTCTGCCGTGCAAAAACGACGTACCGCCTCCCAAGTTCGTCTGGAGAAACTTCCTCAGGATATTGGTCTCCAACATCAAACTCGCCGTCCGGGTCAATTTGTTTTACCGCCTCAAGGCTGATTTCTTTGGCGGAATTTTCTACGTGATCCACGATTGTCTTAATAACAAAGATCTCAATCTCTCCACGATCTGCATTAGTGACGATATCAGTCTCAACATCTTCCCCATATTTTTTCTTCACGATCCCGGAAAAAACTTCCTCGAGAATTTCCGAAACGACTTCTTTGTCGATGCCCTTTTCCTTTGCGATTTCTGCAGCCGCAGATATAATCTCACTTTTATCGTTACGCATTAAACTCTCCTGTCACCATCTTATTTGTACCACTGCTTCCACAATCGAGGCATATCCAATTTCAACGGGACCTGTTCCACCCGATATTATCATTTCCTCATCTGTCAAGCCTATCAAATCACCTTCGATCTGTCTCACTTCAAATCCATCATGGTATTTAACGGACATCAGTTTGCCGATATTTCTCTTATACTGTCTTTTGTCCTTCAAGGGAACGCCAACTCCGGGCGAAGAAACTTCCAAACGAAAGTTATCCCCGATGACTTTTGACGAATCAACCAATGGCAATATTTCTCTGCTGATCTCCGCACATTCACCGATAGTGATTCCTTTTTCGGTCTCGCAATACACCTCGATTAACTCTCGTTTTGCATCTCCCTTCAAGGAAATGTCCACCAAAAAGGCGCCGCGATTTTCAATCGCCGGCTTCAGTAATCCTTTCAATCTCTCTATTTTTTCGCGTTTTTCCATGTCCTCTAAAAAAATAGCCCAGAAATTCCGGGCTATATGTCGGAGCACTATAATATATATCAATGTAACCGCTTATTCAACTTATCAATGTGTCGTATTCACTTATGTATCATAAAAAAAGCATTAAGCTTTGCCATGAAGACACCGAATCGCAAAGCTGGGACTGGAAATAACGTCCTCATACACGTTTTCGGTCGAATTTTCTTGCCAAATATCATTTCTTTTCATCAGTACCTTTTGATATGAACTATAATCCGTTGAGCGAATTGCTTTTGAAAACATTTCTTAGTAATGTAAAATGATAATTAAAGAAAGGAGAGATTTATCATGTCAGGGTTAAAACTTCTTCCGTTATTCGCGTTATTATCTTTCATGATCGGTTGCTCGTCGCTGGGAGGATTAGAATCAAACATTGTCCCGCCGACTTTGATTGAGAAAACTTTGCTCCCGCCGACACCGCCAACTGTCGACGCGAAAGATTTCTACCTGAAATTGGAATTGCTAATAAGCAAAGAAGGCAAAGTATTGCACGCCACTTTACAAAATACAAGTGGCGACCAGAGCTGGGATTCATTGGCGGTTCAGTGCGTCATGCAATGGAAATATGCTCCGGCAACATCAGACGGTAAACCCGTTCAACTGAAAATTGAGCAAACAGCACGAGTGGTCGTTACTCCTCCCATGATGATGCAGCTTAGCGAAATTGTTTGCCCGACATTGTCTGAAGCGGATTCAGTTTACTCCGCATTAGAAAAAGGAGCGGCCTTCGACTCATTGGCAAAGACACATTCGATTTCGAGTTCAGCTGCTGCAGGAGGTTACCTTGGAGAAATCGACATTCATAATTATCAAGATGAAATTGAATCGGTGCTAAAAGACTTGAAGCCCGGAGAATACACGCATCCACTGCCATGGGGACAGAACTACGTAATTTACAAAAGGCAGACTGCTGAGAAATCAACAACATATCAGGGTCCAAAGAATTAGATTCAGCCCGTCCACGTTTCACTTGGACGGGTTACTTTTCAGCGACCTCTTAGAACTATAAATCCCGAGGATTCATAGAATTCTGACCAACTTTGCAACTTGTAGAATCGGTTTGTAAATTAGTTGTATAATTTGTAGGTGGTGGTTCATAGAAATCCATTATGGGTGAGCCGCTGTGAAGTATCATGGAGGGTTGGCAGAATTGGTAATGCACCGGTCTTGAAAACCGGCGCCCTTCGGGGCTTGGGGGTTCGAGTCCCTCACCCTCCGCCAAAAAGAAAACTGCGACTCCGAAAATGAAAGAGCACACCAAGTTGCAGAACCCTGTTCTCGCCTTTGGAAACGGAGAACAAGAAAACTTGAATTCTTTATACACTGGCCATGTCTATAGTATCTGTCTGTTAAAGTTTTCCCGCAAGTGTACCAAAAATTTTTAGGAGGACTAAATGCATTATCCATGGTGGTACGTCTCTAATCTCACTGGCCCTATGCTAATCGCCTTGATCGCGACAGTTCACGTTTTCGTTTCGATGTATGCGGTCGGCGGAGGAATCTACTTAGCAGGAGAAACCAGCTATGCTTACAAAGTCAATAACAAATCCCTACTCGATTATCTGAGATCACATGCCTTGTTCTTCATATTGCTCACTGTGGTATTCGGCGCCATAACCGGCGTCGGTATATGGTGGACGATTGGTCTGACATCGCCGTTAGCGACTGAGTCTCTGATCCACATTTTCGTATTCGGATGGGCGATGGAGTATGTTTTCTTCGTACTCGAAATCACTTCAGCCTTTATCTTTTACTATTACTGGGGAAAACTTGAGCCGAAAGTTCACAAAACCATCGGATGGATTTACGCTCTGTCAGCCTGGATCAGTCTCGTGCTTATAACCGGCATAACCGCATTTCAACTGGACATCGGTAATTGGACGCCTGAAAAAGGTATGTGGTCCGCGTTCTTTAATCCGCAAACATTCCCACAAATAATCGCAAGAACCGGCGCTTCGTTATTGATTGCATCATTGTATGTCTTCTTGCACGCATCGATCAAGCTGAGACATGACCACGAGCTTCGCTCCCTTGTCGGCACAAAAGCTGCAAAATGGGGAATGGCCGGCGCATTGCTGGTCACGCTCGGCGGAATATGGTGGTACGCAAATCTTCCTCAAAGCGGAAAAGATGCACTTACCGCCGCGAGTGCGCTGAACATACTGACAATAATTATCTTTGCAGCTTCCATCGTGGTTTTCTTCATGCTCTATTTCGGCCCATATCGCAATCCAAGTTGGATCACGCCGGGATTTGCAATATTGTTTTTCCTTATCGGCATAGCCGCTACTGGAACCGGCGAATTCATCCGAGAATCGACAAGGAAGCCGTACATAATCTATAATTACGTCGTCGGAAACAATGTCCTCGTGAGTGAAATCCCGAAATTGCAAAAAGGAGGTTACCTAAACGGTGGAGTTTGGACAAAGGCGCTTATGAAAGAACATTACCCGGAAGTGTTCAATAAGGATGGGAATATCGACAATCAAAAACTCATCCGGCTTCCGGAAAAGGACCAGATAGAAGTAGGCGAAGTAATTTTCCAATATCATTGCAACGACTGCCATTCGCAAAACGGTTTCTCGGCGGTTTCCGAATTGACTCGCGGGTGGACACCGGACATGATCAACACGGTCATCATTTATTTAGACGCCGCACATTTCTTCATGCCTCCATGGCAAGGCACAGAGCAAGAGGCTGCTGTTCTCACTAAATACATCAAGTCATTGTCGCAGCCGCATCCTGCCGGAATGAAATACAGCTTCACAAAACCCTCAAGTGAAAACGAAGGAGATGAAAAATGAATCCGCAAGATCTAATCGCTCCATCATCAAGTATAGGC
>JBAPNE010000303.1:0-24869 GCA_049278975.1 Candidatus Kryptoniota bacterium | reverse complement strand
AATTCGTATTCTGCCCTTGGTTCAGGTACTAATGCAGGTACCAATGGCCCATTTTGGTGGGGTACAGCTGCCAACGGAAAACTTTACCTACCAGGGCAATTTACTACTGCGGGCGGGACAAGCGCCTTCGGAATAGCAAGCTGGGACGGTGTGAATTGGTCGTCATTAGGAGGCTCACCGAATGCTCCCGGCGGAAATGTTTATGCGCTGGCACTGAGCGGTTCCAATATTTATGTAGGAGGGGTATTCCTTACTGCGGGAACTGGAATGGCGAACAACATTGCCGTCTTCAACACGAGCACATCAACATGGTCCTCGCTCGGAAGTGGAAGTTCGAATGGAGTCAATAGTATCGTCAGGGCCATTGCCGTGTCCGGCAGTGATGTATATGTCGGAGGAGGATTCACTTATGCCGGAGGCATCCCTGCGCGCCGCATTGCAATGTGGGACGGCACGAAGTGGAACACACTCGGCACGACTCCGCATGATGGAGTTGACAACTACGTTTATGCGTTAGCCACTTTCGGCACGGACCTGTACGTCGGAGGGAGTTTTGACAGTGCTGGGTTATCTTCTGCTAAATATGTTGCGAAGTGGAACGGCACGGCATGGTCGGCTCTTGGCGGCGGAGTTGACAATTACGTCAATGCAATCGCAGCGGGCACCGGCGAGATTTACTTCGGTGGTGCCTTTCTAAACGCAGGCTTCAGTTCTGCAAATTATATCGCATCCTGGAACGGAACAAACTGGTCGGCGCTCGGAACTCCCACCAACGGAGTCAATGCGCAGGTTAATGCGCTGGCGACATACGGGGACACCGTCTTCGTGGGAGGTGCCTTTTCAAATGCGGGAGGAAGCCCGGCAAATCATCTTGCAAAGTGGAACACACACGAATGGACTGTTCTCGGCGCTGGCGTGAGTTCCTCCGTCTATACCATTGCAAGAAATGGAGAGGATCTCTTCATCGGAGGAAATTTTTTGACAAGCGGCCTCGTGAACGCGAACTGTGTTATCATGTGGAGCATTGCAGACAGCTCGTTCTCGACCCTCGGCGACGGGACGAACAACGTAGTTGAAGCCGCGGTCTCAGCCGGCGAAGACACCTATTTTGGCGGCTTCTTCAGCACCGCGGGTCAAAAGCCATCCTACTGCTTAGCGAGGTACAATCCGAACGGCATCGTTGCAGTGAAAGAAAAGGCTCCAGTCGCATCATCTTTCCAACTCCTGCAGAACTATCCTAATCCATTTAATCCGTCAACTACAATCCGCTATCAACTTTCGGGAGTCGGTCATGTTACACTGAAAGTATATGATATACTCGGTAGGGAAGTGGCGACACTTGTGAACGAGACGCAAAACCCCGGTGAATACATTGTGAAATTTGACGGCAATAAATTTGCGAGCGGCGTATATTTCTACCGATTGTCGGCAGGGAATTACGCTTCAATTAAAAAAGCAGTGTTAATGAAGTAAAGAAAATAGTAAAGGCAAGCTCACCAGAATCGATTAGATTCTGGTGAGCTTCTTTAAAGACTTGGCATTGTACCACAAAACAATTCGTCCGCTAGTCATGGGCGGAGGAGGTAGGAGTTATCAATTGTCCCCGCACATGCGGGGATTTTTTTTGTTCATTAATTTCCCAAAGGATAGGCAATAGCTCGACATGGGAACTCGATTTTGCTATGGACGAGCGCCGAAAGTCAGCGGCAATTTTCCGTTTGCATTTGAGGGGTGCATTTTAGTAACGTTCTTAGAAGGTAAACTGAAATAGCTGGAGGCATAAAATTTTGGGAGTAAAATATTTTACGTCGGATGAGTATCACACAAGCGAGAATGCGCGCGTCCTTTTAGATAAGCTTGTTCTCAACACACGGTTGTATTTTGTGAGCAAATACATTCCCATCGTATTGAGGTCACGCAAGCAGGCATTGCAGGGGAGATACGATGCGGAAGCATGGGCACTGTCCTCCTTTGATATCTTCAAGCTGATCGAAAGCTGCGGCGGAACATTTCACATAACGGGAATGGACAACATTCGCAGAGGCACCGAGCCTGTTGTATTCGTTGGCAACCACATGAGTACATTAGAGACCATGGTCTTACCCTGCATCATCGCACCGGAGAAAAAAGTTACCTTCGCGGTGAAGGAAAGCCTCGTGCGGCATCCGTTTTTCGGGGCAGTCATGCGATCGAGAAATCCGATAGTGCTCGGCAGAGAAAATTCGAGAGAGGATTTGGCGATTGTCTTAAACAAGGGACGGGAATTGTTATCGAATGGAACGTCCGTCGTAATCTTTCCGCAGAGCACGAGAATGGTCGAGTTTGTCCCGGCGAAATTCAATTCGCTTGGGACTAAGCTCGCCGCAAATGCAAAAGTCCGTGTAGTACCGATTGCTTTGAAGACCGACTTCTGGGAAATCGGAAAACTTGTGAAAGATTTGGGGCATATCAGCCGGCAAAAACCAATTCATATAACTTTCGGCGAGCCGCTCACAATTTCCGGGAACGGGAAAAGAGAGAATGCCTTGATAATCGACTTCGTCATTTCGCATTTGAGAGAGTGGAACGGAAAAGTAGCGCAGCATTTTCCGAGGGCATCATGATTCTATTCGTTCCCAAATAAGAGTTTGGGAAGTGGAGTGTGGAGAAGATTGAGTAGGGGCTGTTTTGAGCACTCCCGAAGGGATCCATGTGGGAGAATAAAACGAATGAATCGAGTTGAATCGTTTAATGACACGAATGTGAGAAAATGATTTGTGGCATTAGTGTTCAAAGAATAACTATTCTGCCGAGGGTATCCCTGCGGGAGTGCCATTCGTCGTCGAGTTTTTCCAAAAGTAAGGCAGCCCACTACCGAAGATTGTTTCTTCGAGTAACTCCATTTATATTTTGTCGAAATGCAAAACAGGGGACTCATGCTGAAAGACCATGGAAAGAATTCCTAAAGGAAGAAAAAGGTGCACTCTTTCACCAGCGTCGCCTCATGATGAACATTATCATAATCTACAGGGAGCAAAATGAAAACATTTATTGCCTTACTCGCGTTTGTAATTTCCACTGCGGCCGCCACCGCATTTGCACAAGACGTTATTGTGCTGAAAACCGGAGACGAGATCAAGTCGAAGGTGATTGAAATAACTCCGACAGAGATCAAATATAAGAAATTCGATAACCTTCAAGGCCCGACCATTATCATCTCTAAATCCGATGTGTTTATGATCAAGTATGCGAACGGGACTAAGGATGTGATGACTTCGAGTAACTCTCCAGCGAACACTCAAAGCGAAAATGTTGCATCGACAAACATGACCCCTGCGAGTCCCGGTGACATTGGCTTGTATGTAATGCCACTTGGATTTCTCCAGTTTGGTCCTATACTGGGTGTCGAATACACGGCGAACCCAAATCTATCTGTTGGCGCTCATGTGCGGATTCCATCGCTTGGCTTGTTGACGTATGCGGTATTTACGAGCGATGGCGAGACGGCTGACGTCATAAGTGGATTGGGGATCGGTGCAGATGTAAAATATTATTCGCAGTCGGTAAGAAATGGCTTTTACTTCGGCGGCCTCTTAGAATATGCGTATGGTTCAGCAACATATAGCCAAGGTTATACTGGAGAATGGATAAATTCAAATACCTTCCTGGTGATAGCCTGTGATGGTGGTTACAAATTTGATCTCTCAAAGAATTTCTTTCTGAATGTTGGTGCGACGCTTGGAGCAGTCACATCGCTGAGCGTAAAGCCAAGTGTTTTTCCCAATGAAACGAATCCTTCGGAGGATAAGAGTGGCCCAACAACAACGATATTTGGAATGCTTGATTTGACTTTCGGAGTAAACCTCTGATCGAAGAGTTTGCGCATGACATTCTTATCGCCGGCCTGACCCGCCGCTTATTGGCGGGAATGTTATTCTGAGCTACCATGGTAGACTAATTAAAGTTAGGCGGCGCGAAATTGGTCTGAACTAAATATCAGGAGAAATGAATGTCTATAGATGCAAAATACGTCCATACAAATCTGATCGCACGCGATTGGCAAAAGTTATCCCTGTTTTATCAAGCGGTATTCGGATTCAAACCGGTTCCACCTGAACGACATTATAAAGGGGTTGACCTTGAACGTGGTACAGGTGTCCGAGGATCGGAACTTCATGGTGTTCATCTGCGAATGCCGGGATATGACGATAATGGCCCGACATTGGAAATATACTCTTACTCTATCCAAGAAGAAGGTTTGGTTCCGGTCGTTAATCGTCCTGGATTTGGACACATTGCATTTTCCGTTGATGATGTAATCAAGGCTCAAGAACAAGTTATTCAAGCCGGTGGGAAAGCTGTAGGAGAAATTGTAACGCTCCAAACTTCTACGGGAGCTAAGGTGACCTGGTGTTATGTAACAGATCCTGAGAGTAATATTATCGAATTACAATCATGGTCATAATGAATTGGTCCAAAAGCGCTGCTTAACCCGCGGCTAACGTCGACATGAAAGAGAGTCGGTGCGAACGCCATGGTGCATGAGTTTAACAACATGGTGCATCCCCTCGCTCTGCGACAGTTCAACTGTCGCAAGGAATTTCGTGCAGGAGTTAAACTCCTGCACAGCGAGCGCGGATGATTAAAATTAGGCAACGTGAAATTATTCAAAGACGTGGAGAGCCATATGAAATCATCTCGAGATGTTCTTATCCAGACGGAAAGAATGGATGCTGCGGCGGCATTTTATGAGAATGTCCTTGGATTAAAGATCATTGAGCAAAGCGAACAACTAATCGGATTCGAAACGGGAAGCTTTCGGCTTTTCATCGACAAAGGAGAATCATACGGTCCGGTCTTTGAATTTTTTGTTCCTAACATTGAGCAGGCTAAGAGAATGCTTATTGAAAATGGTTGTCGGGTTGAAATTGAAGACCCACAGGTTCCGCGCTGTTATGTACGAGATCCTTTCGGTTTAGTTTTTAACATAGCAGAAAAACCGAATTCAGAATGAAATATAAGAAGACACAACCTAATCAGGCGCTTAAGCTGACCTGCAAACTTCCGACGCGCTTTTCAAGAAGGTGAAGATAAAAACTAAAATATTAAACAATTGAGCAAGCGAAGTACAAGCACAGAACAATTTCCCACGCGCTGAAACGTTTGCACGTAGCTTAGCTCCAGTCTGTTAAGCGCTTACTGCATATATCAACTAGGAGATAATTATGAATCACAATCCAATAATCGCCGGAATCCTCTCATTGCTTGTTCCAGGATTGGGTCAGATATACGTTGGAGATGGCAATAGAGGTGCTGCGATCATAGTGGCCGCGATAGTAATAGCCAATCTGAACGTCATCGTATTGCCACTTATTTCAATGGCTAACCCTACCACTCAAGAGGGAACTCCAGATTCAAGAAAAATGTGGTCTTATTGGATACCCAGGATCGTGCACGACGTAGCGTCTTTTTGGAGCGTTGTCTTTTGGGTCTGGGCAATAGTAGACGCAGTTTTCAAAGCGTTAGGAAAATAGATAAGAAAGCCAAATGATATCTTCATGATAACCCAGTCTGGAAATATCTGGCTATTCTTATTCTGAGTACCTGCCAATATAGTTAGGGCGCAGCAATCAACTCTTGAGGAGAAAGAATTAAAAGGATTAAAGATATGTATCTCTTTGCGGTAATTTTATTGATGTTCGTCTTTCCGGTTATTTCAGTCATTGTTGAGATATTCTTTTTTAAAAGTCTTGTGGGAGTCGTGCCATTAATCGGAAAGTGGTTTGTATTTTGGGCCATTGGCGTAAGACTTTTCACAGCTGGTCTACGTCAATCTTTTCGACCAAAATTCACTGCTGAAAAAATATTTGGCATTACTGCTAATGAACCACTGGTAATTGTACAGGAATTGGGATTTGCAAATCTATCAATGGGAATGTTAGGGATTATTTCTATTTCATTAATGGTTGGATTATGCCATCTTCAATAGTAGGGGCACTCTTTATTGGGCTTGCTGGAATAAAACATGTCATGCGGAAAGAAAAGAATCGCTTGGAAAACATTGCGATGGTTTCAAATCTTTTTATCTTTATCGTTATGTCATTATATATTATTCTAACGATTGTCCATTAACATGCTGCGCCCTAACCAACGCCTCAAGCTGACTGGAATAATCCCTGCGAAAGAACGAGATGGTTGTTTCTTCGAGTACCTCCGATTATATTTTGTCGTGGCACAAATCAAGATGGCACATGTTGAGTTGATGTCTGGTCATGGACAAGTCCTCGGCAAGGTTCCTGCGGGAGGACCGCTGAAACCGAAGCTCCTGGACATGGTGCGCATAGCCATTAGGACGCGCCATTATAGTCGCCGGACAGAAGAAGCGTATGTGGATTGGATTAGAAGGTTTATCATTTTCCATGGTAAGCGACATCCCGCCGAAATGGGAGAGCGAGAAATAAACGCTTTTCTCACCCACCTCGCCGTAGATAGAAAAGTCAGTGCTTCCACGCAGAACCAGGCTTTAAATGGCATTTTATTTCTCTACAAGATTGTTCTGAAGAAAAAAATTGGCTGGGCAGAGTTAACTCCGGTTCAAAGGGTTAGGCACATACCGGTTGTTTTTTCACGTGACGAGGCAGCAAAGGTAATTGGGAGTTTAAACGGACTTCCTAAGCTGATTGTAAGTTTGCTTTACGGAACGGGAATGAGAATAACGGAATGTCTGGGTCTGAGAATCAAAGATGTCGATTTTGAGATGAATCAAATTGTAGTACGAGACGGAAAGGGTGAGAGAGATAGAGTATCTGTTCTTCCTCAAAAGCTAATTCCTGTTTTGAAAGAACATATCCAGAAGGTGAGAAATCTTCATAACGTGGATCTATCGCATGGCGTGGGAGAGACAGTGCTACCTTACGCATTGAAAAGAAAGTATCCGAATGCGGGAAAAGAATTCGGTTGGCAGTACCTGTTCCCGGCGAGCGGCTTTATTTACGACACGGAAAATAGATTAAATTATAGATACCACATACATGAGAGTGTTATTCAAAAAGAAGTAAAGAAAGCAGTTAAGGCAGCAGGTATCGACAAGCCTGGAAGTCCGCACACGTTTCGACACAGTTTTGCCACGCATTTATTGGATAGTGGATACGATATCAGGACGATACAGGAATTACTTGGGCACAGATCTGTAAAGACAACGATGATATATACTCATGTTTTGAAAACAGCAACAGGAGTTAAGAGCCCGCTTGATAACATGCCTTGATTTAGGGAATGATATGAAGCGGAAAACTTTCAAAATGAAACAAGAGCCAACCATTTGTTGCGGCATAACGTTCTTACTGCCTGAATGTTATGCCGATATATGGCAGGCTAATTATAGTTAGGCGGTAATTTTGGGAAAAGCAAAAATGATATTTCATATCGTAACAGAAAAAGATTTTCTGCATTCAATAAAAGGTGATAACTATATCCCTGCCAATTTTAACGAATTTGGTTTTGTTCATTGCGCACTCGAAGTGTCAGTAATCGCCGTTGCGAATGATTATTATTCGAGTGTTGAGGATAATTTATTACTTCTTAAAATCGATCCATCGAAATTAAAATCACAAACAAAGTATGAATCAGCAGTACCGGAAAAAGGAGCAGGAACGCAACATATAAGTACTTCACTTATTTTTCCACACGTTTATGGATCGATTGATAATTCTTCTATCGAAGGAATTGGTGTGCTTAGCAAGGAAAAGAAAGGTTATGTGTGGCCGAAGGAATATAAATCGTTGTCTGAGTATTTAAAAAGAGAAAATAAAATTACCGCCTAACCAGCGGCTCAAGCTGACCGTATGAGCGTGGGTGCATTTTGCATTGCGCGCAGAGGTTTAGTACATTTTGAAGGCTATCAACTTGAAACTCAGTTCGTTCACAGAAAATTTGAAAGTTATTAGCGCGGTCAGCTTAGCCGCAATCCGTTAGGTTGCGCGCTAAAAAAACAACATGAAATATTTCTTATTAGTCATAATAATTCTTCTTATTCTTTCATACAGTTTAATTGGACAAACTAAACCTAAATTGACGATGGAGCAAGCGAAGGAAAAAGCAGAATTATTTGTAGAAGAGCAAGGTTACACTAATTTGCCACCTACCAATGACACACTAAAGGTTATTCGAGAATTATTTGATAATTCCAGTATCAGTGAAACACTCAAATATCGTCACAATATGTTAGAAGCAAATGCCATTGGTGTCAAGGTGAATAAAAGTGGTTGGATTGTAGCTTTTCGATATAGTTCAACAAATAAATTTTTTAAAAAGACGAAATTTGATTTCAAGCGATATGGTCGTGCTATTACTCTTGATGCATTCGGAGAAAAGATGCGGATTGAACATAAAGATATCATACTCAATGTTTTTCAAAAATAGTAGTTGTCGGAGCGCGCGCAACCTAACCAGCAACTCAAGCTGACGGTTTGAGCGTGGGAGCAATCAACATGGCTAATAGAGGTTTGGTGCTTAATAATTCAATTGATAGCGTGAACTCGTTTCGTTGGTTGCATTGCGAAACATTTCAACGCCGCAGCTTAGTTGCGGTCCGTTAGGTTGCGTTTTGAAATAGTTTATTTAATTTTATTTGTACGGACATAACAAGATTAAAGACATGTGCAAGTCGGTTCGCCAGCCAAAATAATAATTTATAAAACGGCTGGCTCACCCACTTTGCACACAAACTTGGAGTCTCGCAACCACCAACAAAAAACGTTGGTCGTTGCTCATATTTGGCTTTCATTTGTTGAATTATTTTTGAATTTGGAAGTGTGGTGTTATTTTAGGAGATTAGAACTATTAGACACCGTTATCCATTGTTTAAGGACATTAGAATGGCTGTAAAGGATGGTGCAAGAAGAATTCCAGCACCTATTTCTCATCTTAATATCTCAAAAAAAGTCATTGCTTTTGGGTGGTATGGTGGAAAATATTCGCACCTCGACTGGCTTCTCCCGTTGCTTCCCGATTGTTATCATTATTGTGAACCTTTCGGCGGTTCCGCTGCTGTGCTTCTAAACCGTCCTGCGTCACCCGTTGAAACCTACAATGATCTTGATGGTGAAGTAGTAAATTTTTTCAAGGTATTGCGAGAAGAGAAATCCAAATTGATTGAAGCTATTGGGCTTACTCCATTTTCTAGAGAAGAATTCGCAAATGCTTGCAAAAGCGATCCAAATTTGTCAGGTTTTGAACGAGCTAGGCGATTTTATGTTCGTGCTCGGCAAGTAAGAACTGGACTTGCGCAGACCGCAACCATTGGAAGATGGGCAAATTGTAAAAATACTAGTAGGAACGGAATGAGTGGTGTCATCAGTCGTTGGCTTGGTGGCGTTGAAGATTTAGCCCTCATTTCTGAAAGGCTCCTCAGAGTTCAAATTGAAAACCGTCCAGCGAATGAGCTGATTCGTTTATATGATTCAAAGGAAACTTTGTTTTATTGTGATCCTCCTTATATTCACCATACCAGGGGGGATACCAAAGCTTATATTCATGAAATGAATGATGATGAACACCGCACGCTATCTAAGGTGTTAAACTCCGTCAAAGGATCCGTTGCTGTCTCAAATTATCAATGCGACCTTATGGACGAGCTTTATCCCTCTCCTAAATGGAAAAAGCATCTCAGTCCTCTTAAAACGATTCATTCCACCAAGGATAAGAGGCAGGAAGTTCTCTGGGTCAACTATGACATTCAGAAATTTAAAAAGGCATACTCACTCTTCCAATGATCAAGCCAGAAAATCTTCTCGAACAATATTTCCAAGAGGTCTCCCAAAAACCAGAAAAGAGCTTTATTTCCGGTGCAGACCTTAAATCAAACGTTGAATTCATTTGTCGCTGTCTTTCTAATAAAGCTCCAATACGATTTTTAATGGCATGTCTTCTTGGCAAGATACATGATCCTAATGTCGATATTAGAAAACCTTATACCGAAATCGGCGGTAAGGGAACATTTTCTGGTCGAGGCTTCGACGAACAGTATGTCGAACCTTTCGTGATTAAGCATAAATTGCCAACCAATTCGACAACGGCTTTTCTCACCCCAGCATTCAGAAATATTGATCGCAAACTTACTTCCGATATGGTGCTTGTCGGTAGACCTCGCGAAGTTTATACAAATGTGCTTGAATTACTCGATCTTACCCAAAGAGGTAAGCTAGATGCATCAAAGGTTCTCAAAGAAATTATCCGATTATTGGTTGTCATTAAGTCCGAGAATGATACTAGAATGAAGCAACTACTCCGAGAGTTGAAACATTCTACGGATATATTACCTCTTTCGTCCGAACAAATTGTTACTCTACTCCAACAACACCTTAGTAGTAAAAATTCTAGTAGACTTCCTGTATTAATGGTTGCGGCAGCTTATCTTGCCGTCAAAGATCGTGTTGGTGAAACTTCTTCTCCTCTTGAGTCTCATAATGCTGCAGATAGCCAAACAGGTTCCATCGGAGATGTCGAGGTCACTCTTGTCAATGATGATCATATCATAACTTGCTATGAAATGAAGGATAAGCGCGTGTCAATCGTTGATATCGAAAATGCTATCAAGAAGATTGCCACACTTGAATATCATATTGATAATTATATTTTCATAACTACCGACGAGGTAGAAGACGAAGTAGACCAATTTGCCAAAAATGTTTATGACAATACTGGCGTAGAAATTGCAGTGCTCGATTGCCTTGGCTTTGTTAGACATTTCCTTCACTTCTTCCATAGACACAGAACAAAGTTTTTAGACATCTATCAAGGTCTTGTATTGGCGCAACCAGATAGTTCCGTTAGTCAACCTTTGAAAGAATCGTTTCTTGTATTACGCAAGACAGCAGAGTCTGATAAGTGATGAATAATATTTGTCTTAAAATTTCAACTACTGCTTCTTAATTCTTTCAAATAAAATTAATTCATTTAGGCAAAACGCAACCTAACCAGCAACTCAAGCTGACCAGATGGGCGTGTTGCGTTAAGCATGGCGCGTAGAGGTTTTGTGTAATGGAAAAATCCATCTTGAACTTGTTTCGTTTTGTGTATTTTGATAATATTCAGCGTGGCAGCTTAGTTGCCATCCGTTAGGCAGCGCAAAAAACAATTTCAAAGACAAGTGAAATGAAAGACTCCAAATTACAAGTTCATGAAGTATTGTCAGCAATAAACCAAGCATGGCGAACAAATACACCTCTTACAATGTCACAGCATTTGCATCCAGATATTGTCATGAAATTCCCTGGGTTCTCTGGCGAAGTTGTGGGACGGGGTACACTTCTCGCGAGTTTTGTCGAATTCTGTGCAAATGCTCGAGTCCTTGAATATCAAGAGAAGAATGAACAAATCAATGTGATTGGAGATTGTGCTGTAGCGAGTTTTCAATTCGAGATGTTGTATGAACGAGCAAAGTATAACGAACAGTCAAAGGGTCGGGATCTATGGGTTTTCCATTACATCTCTGGTAAGTGGGTTGCGGTATGGCGAACAATGATGGAATTAGAGGAAGTAAGGGAAACTAAAAAATAAGAGTGCGCTGCCTAACCAGTCGCTCAAGCTGACGGAAATCGCTGTCGGCAAATTTGATGCGCGAGGCGCTGCGAACTTGGAAAATCAAACGGCTATTTCCGCGTGACGAACGGCAATTAACAAACAGTTCGCCGCCGTAGTCCGTTAGCCAGCATTAGAGAAGTCGATAGATGATTGAAAGGATTGGGTTTATGAAACAATTTGTGTTATTTGTTTGTATTTGCTTCTTCTTTTCTTTTTCTGCCTTTTCTCAAATCGACAAAATGGATACTTATGTCCGTGCGTCTGTTGACGAGAACGGTCAACTCCTCATCTTAACCAAGGATGCACGAGAAATCCTTATTCAGAAAGATTCTGTACAAGTTGGATGTGACAGTTTTGAGATTTCAAAGGATGGCCACTCAGTTGGTTGGCTCGCGTTGTACCCCAATCACACCACTTCATACCCGATTCCGTTGGAACTAAAGATTTACTCGGATGGTGTTATGCATGAGTTCACCGGAGTCAGGTTACCTATAAGTTTATGGCATTTTACTGCAGGAGGCAGGCAGGTCGCTTACAAACAAGAAACAGTGCATGGCGGCTTTAGCATCCACTACGAATTACGAGAGGTTGCTACGGAGCGATTGATAGCCGAGTACGATCCAGAATATGGTCCAGATAACCAGTTACTTGAGATTCAGAAAAATGTTCCAAAGTGGGTAGAAGAATTGAACGCAAAGCAGTAGAAATCTAATGCTGGTTAACCGCCGACTCAAGCTAACGGAATTAGCCATGTGCAAAAGCCATGGCACATAAAGTAAACAACATTGAACTCGATTTGGGTCAGAGATACATCAAGAGGTGTCGTTGCGAGAGGTTAACCGACATCTGTTAGATAAATAAATAACCAGATAGGAGAGAAAAATGCTGACTATGTATTCAGACGGCATTAATTTAAACATGTCATTCAAAAGCCGCATTGCTGTATCTGTTTGCCTTATCTTCTTTGCCTCAGGTCTCAAGGCACAGGTGCCTCAGTCGAAGTTGTACAGTTATCCCTCGGATGGATTTGAGATCACATTCCCTGTTGAGCCTACGCTAAGTAAGAGCAATGTAGACACCCAGCAAGGCCCTATTGAATTGAGAACGTATGGGTGTTCCGATTCTTCAGCGTATTACGCTGTGGATGTTTCCGATTACGGAAAAGCCACCGCCGACGAAGATCCCGACACTGTGCTTCAGAACGCAAAAAATTGAGCTGTGGCAAATACGCACACCCGCCTCATCAATGAGCAGAAGATTAAACTCAGCGTTGTTCCGGGCCTTGCCTTTGATTGTGAAAGCGATACATTCCACCTCACCGCACACCTTTACTTGGCAGGCACCACTCTCTACCAAGTGATTGTCGTATACCCCATCGGTGATGCTCCCCCCGACGCGGCAAGTTTTCTCGATTCCTTTGGGCTAATTATGCGGAGTGAACAATATGAGAAATGATTTCATCGTGGATCCTAGCGAGCAGCTCAAGCTGTTATGTATTGAACTTAAATTCAAAAGCCATGGCACGTAAAGTAAACAACATGGAACTCGGTTTGGGCAGTGGTGCATTATCATTGCGGCACCTTGGCTTCTGTTCGTTAGGTTTTGCAACGTAAAGATTAGAAGGAAAAAAATACTATGTCCGCCAATGAAAAACCGAATCCAATTAAGACTGCAAGAATTGCAGGATTCTTGTACCTGCTTCAGATCCCACTCGGTATCTTTGGTATTTTGTATGTTCCCAATGCTCTCGTAGTCCATGGAGATGCGGCGGCAACAGCTAGAAATATCCTGGCTAACGAGTTGATGTTCCGCCTCAGTATTGTCAGTGCCATGTTCTGCGCGTTGGTGACTCTAGGTACGGCTCTATTTTTGTACAAGCTGCTCAAACCCGTCAACAAGAACTATGCTGCGCTTATGGTGATATTCACTTTGGTCTCAGCCCCTATCGCCATGCTCAATGAGCTTAATCAAGTCGCCGTCTTGCTATTATT
This sequence comes from Candidatus Kryptoniota bacterium, assembly GCA_049278975.1. Classification (GTDB taxonomy): domain Bacteria; phylum Bacteroidota; class Ignavibacteria; order Kryptoniales; family JAKASW01; genus JAKASW01. The sequence goes on along the minus strand of JBAPNE010000303.1, from coordinate 11,316 downwards.
GAAAGGTCCCGAATACTTAACGATATTTACGACAAACCGATTGCAAACCATGGTGCCCCTATTTCTTGATTTGCACGAATATGGAATCCACATCGTGGATATATTTTTTGGCCTTTGGCTCTTGCCGATGAGTTATTTGGTTTATAAGTCGAACTACATTCCAAAGACTATCGGTATCTTTTTGATAATCGCATGTGCTGGCTACCTGATAGATTTCGCTACATTTTTTGTTTTCCCCAACTTCAAAGTTGTAATCAGCCAGTTTACTTTTATCGGGGAAGTTATGATGGTTTTGTGGCTCTTGATCAGAGGTGTGAACGTCGAGCAGTGGGAAAAGCGTGTTCTTGAATCTGGCGGAAGATAAGCCATTGCGAAGGAGTGAGACTCTGTTTCTTTTGTGTGTAGTGACAAAACCTAATCGGCGGCTCAAGCTGCCGCAACAAGCCCTTTGCGAATAGAGGGTAGTGGGCTATTTTGATGCAGGTGAAATGTTCCATCTTAGTGTACTCGAACTCACGTAAAAAACAACACATTTGTCATTCCCGAACGCTCCTATCGGGAATCCAAAGGGGTAATGGAGATAGATTCCCGCTAAGAACACGCGGGAATGACAGTGAGAGAATTTATCAAGGCGACTCTCTTTGAAAGTAGCCCACTACCGAATAGAGGAGATCGTTGTTTCTTCAGGATTGTTTACACATATTATGTCACGACACGCAATCAAGGTGGCACATCACATTCTGAATGGGGAATGTATCGCGGATATAGAAGATGGTAATCGTGGTTTGACGTCAGTCATGAGAGTCGAATCAAAAAAAGGAGAAACGTATGAATCTGCGAGGTCTCTTCGAGCATGCGGACAATATAAGAGAATACCGAGCTGGAACGACCCTATTTAAGGAAGGAACTCCAGGCGATGAGATGTACATAATTTTAGATGGCGATGTGGAATTAAGTATCGGGGACAAGATTCTTGCTGTAGTTGGCGCCGGCGATATTGTAGGCGAAATGGCACTGATTGATTTAAGGGCGAGAAGCGCTACCGCTGTGGCCAAAACCGATTGTCGAGTGGTTCCCGTCAATGAGAACCGGTTTCTCCTCCTGGTACAGCAGACACCATTTTTCTCGCTGCATGTCATGCGCGTGCTCGCGGAGAGGTTACGCCAAATGGATGCGAGGCAGGGCTCTAAATAACAGGTTAAGCCGTGCTGCTCTTAGACTTATCGCATCGCAAAGTGAGAAAGGCCACAAACATTCTAGATGCCGTGCCTCGACCGGTGGCTCGAGCTGCTGCAATTTGTCTCAGCGAAAGGACGCTAAGATTGTTTCTTCGAGAACCTCCGCTTAAATTATGTCGTGGCACGAATCAAGGTGGGACACGACAGTCTTATTGTAGGAATCATTTACTCCAACGAACTATGTTAACGAACTGGAATTTTAGCGATGAGTCCGCCAACTCAACCATTCAGCAAATCAATCGACAGAAATCCGCTCGAAACCTCCAAATTCTTCAGTTTGATCCATCAGAGCCACGTGCAGTTTTCTTTGACCCTACTCGAAGCGACAAAAGCACGGCCACACTCAACAAGTGCAATTGTAGGGATTTCAATTTCGCGGGAACAAATGCGCGAAAGACTTTTAAGCCGTGCATGCATATCTACAGGCTTGCTATGGAACTCGGCCTCATCGAGGCAAAGTATCTAGACCATCGTGCCAGATTTGCTCGAGCAGCTATGCTCTCTCGTGAGGAGACGCAACGCTTGCAGCACTTGCGCCGAGATACGTCTCAGTGGGGAGGTTGGTCCGCTGAAATCCACAAATCTGGGCCTCAGCTCAACCGCCAATACCGCGCCTATGTCATTGTTTTCGATGAGCAGGAGTTGATGTCAGATAATGCGGGTACCTTGGACATACACGGCTACGGCGTCAGCCTAGATGCTTGTGAGTGCATGGATTTCGTCGACCGCAGATTGCCATGCAAGCACATTTATGCTGCTGCTATAGCTTCCGGGATTGCACTGCCGTTCACAAAGACAGATTACGAGTCAGCGAAACGCCAAGGGATAGAGATCGTTTATGAATTTCCCACAAGCGTATAGCAAATCACTTCCACGAACCGCCGATGGTGCGGTCGGTTTCGCTTTGATGTTATGCATCGTGGTTGAGCGTGTTGGGCTCCGCCGTTGCTCGATCATACCTCATGACCGTCTGCGTCATCTGCGACAGTTGAACTGTCGCAAGGAGCTTTTTGCAGGGGTTGAACTCCTGCAAAACAGGCGCGGAAAAGAGCGGCCAGTTAAGTTTTTGTGAAAGAGAATATTTTTGATTGGAAGGAATACCGTATTTGGGGAAAAGGGTTTGGCGATTTTCTTAAAAGTATTTCACTGCCAAATTTCAAAACCAAGCTCAAAGAAAATAGGGATGAAATCTATTGTGATTGGGCTGGTCCTTTAGAAGAACTTATTCACGATGAATATGATAGTGGATTTTATGACAGTGAATTTTGCGAGTATTTCACGAATACTTATTCGCATATCTTGACATATCACGGTTGTCGTGCCTCCGATATTCAAAATTACTATCGAAATGGTTTGCTTACTCTAAATGCATCAATACAGAATAGGAATTTCAAAAAATTATTTTGTAACGGTCATTTTAATGAGATTTCCAAAGACGATATTGATTATGCCATTGATGCAATGGGGAAAGAAAATAGAGAAAATCGATTGTTCTTAGGATTAGATGATAGGACATTGATTGGAAGAGCAGGACACTATCTAATCTACGGAAGTGAATATATAACAGGTCTAGTAGCAAGATTATCCGAAAGGTTGAAAAAGGATTATAGAACTTATCTGAGGAATATCGGGGAGCCAACTATTTTTAAGGTGAAATTGCCGATTTCAGCGACGAAAAATGCGGACATCATAAATCTGTTTCCACATTTATTCGAAATGTGGGTCTACAATAAAGTGAAAAGAAAAAGCATCTCGATTGCTCTCGATTATTCGATCATTCTTCGAAAGAAAATCCCATCTGAATATATCATAGGACATTATCACCCAGATGAAATTAGAGACCCTCTTAATAAAAGCCAAATATACATTGCGAAAACAAATAGTTATAGATTGGATGATCTTAGCATAGAATAATTAATCGCTTAATCCGATCGAATGAACACGCAAATTTCAGATTGAACCTCTTCACTTTCGTACCATGGCTTCCTCAAGAAATCCATTTTAAAAAACTTGAACAGTGCCTCATTGCGACAGTTTAACCTACGCATAACCACGAAACACTTTTCCTGCTGACCAGAAAGGCCCCAAAACCGTCCCAAAACGATTGTCCTCAAGAAAAAAGCCTTTTTCGGCTTCATATTAGTGTTTCCGAGCTTCCCGCGAACGTTTCCTAACTTCCGTTGACCGTTTCCAACATCCCGGGGAACGTTTCCTTTCTCCCCGGCACCGTTTCCCAACAACCCGGGAGCGTTTCTTAACTCTCTTAGAACGTTTACCAACTTCCGATAACCGTTTGGAAACTCCCGGCGAACGTTTTCAAACTCTGAGCCCACCGCAGTGCAAGAGTTGGACTCCTGCACGAAAAGTTGGCTTAAACAGAACGGCTACACATGGTAAGCTGTAAATATGAAGTTTTTCTTGTACCACGACCCGTGCCATGGTAATGAGAAGAAGAATTCAATTGTGAGCCTCTCAACTTCCTCCCGATTCTGACTTCTACCTCATCGCTTCTGCAACTTTGCCAATAGCCGTTCCTTTGAGGAATGTGCCGATATTCATGTAGGAAAATCCTCCACAAGAACAGAGTCCCGACATCAACTGTTGATTTGAGATACACCCCTCCAGACACAGGCTCGACCGAGAGATAGAGCCGAGTAGACCGAGAGAGAACCGAGAGTGAGCCGAGAGAGAAGGGCAGGCTTAAAGCTGGGGTTTGTGTAGGAAAATCCTACGAGGTGGAGGGCTGAAAAGGAAATTGTGGCAGGCGAAACTTGCAGGCTTGATGAAATCACAACCCCGCCATATTAGGAATCGTGTTTCATCAGCCCACCAGAAAGTTCAAGACGCGCTCTCACTGAACTTTGTCATTATGCTTTGCGCGATATATTTTTCGGCTCGCGCGATTCTGCATGCGATTTAATTGTGCCCTGTTCTTCGGAGTCAGCTTACCGCCATGGTACGCCTTGTCCGTTTGCTTTCTCGCTTGAATTCGGCCTTGCTGCCGCTCAAGCCTTTGCGCCTCACCTCTCGTCAACTGTCCGCTTTTGACGCCTTTAGAGATGCGTTTTTGCTGGTTAAATTGCCGCTGTACCACTGTTGGCTTAACCGGCGCCTGTCCGGATTGATCCTGTGCCATGGCAGATCCGGAAATTGCAAGCGCTATAATGGCAGCCCCGATTACTGCTGATTTCTTCATTGTCATTATCCTTTTTTGTTTGTTCACAACGTTGGACACAGACATAAGATAGCGAGTTTAAGTTTTAAAAGCCTTTTTGACGGGATTAAATTTTATTAACCCGCCATTCATACATCATGGGAAATGCTTGTTGGTAGTGGCGAGTTTTTGCTTTGTTGGAAAAAAGGTAAGCCATGTCGCCGCGAGGAACCGCCGCAGGCGGAGACGTGGCGATCTCGGTGTCTTGAGTTATGATTATGCTCGGATTGTTCAATTAGGAGTACTATAAGATTGCTCCGCTGCGCTCGCAACGACAAGTTTGCAGCGACAGCTCTATTCAAGCTGAGACGCTACCGTTTGTATTTAAAACTTGTAAATGTTCGAAGTTAATTTTATAATTCATTGATGAATCTCCTCGCAATTGAAACATCCTGTGACGAATGCTCCGCAGCCGTCTTGGTCGATGGCACACTAAAGTCGGTCATTATCTCCTCGCAGCTCGTCCACAATGAATACGGCGGCGTCGTGCCCGAGCTTGCTTCGCGCGCTCACATGGAGTTTATTGTACCTGTTGTCGAGGAGACATTAAGGAAGGCTGACATTTCCAAAGAGGAGATTGATTCGGTTGCTGTAACTTACGGGCCCGGACTTGCCGGCTCGCTAATCGTCGGATTGAGTTTCGGGAAGGCGTTCGCCGCTGCCCGCGGAATTCCTGTAGTCGGTGTGAACCACATGGAAGGACACTTGTATTCGAGTTTTCTCGAAGAAGAGAAACCGCAATTTCCATTTGTGGCTCTGATCGTCAGCGGCGGCCATACTATGCTGGTTCACGTGAATGAGCCATACTCGCATGAGGTTCTCGGACAGACTCGCGACGATGCGGCAGGTGAAGCATTCGACAAAGTCGCGAAACTTCTTGGGCTTGGATATCCCGGCGGCCCCGTTATCGATAAGCTTGCGAAGGAAGGAAACCCAAAGGCATTTAAGTTTCCACGTGCGTTCATGCATGAGGATTCTTTCGAGTTCAGCTTCTCAGGCATAAAGACGAGTGTTCTCTATTTGCTCCGTGAATTAAAATACAGTCCGGACAGTGCCGACCAGAAACTTGTTCGCGACATCTGTGCATCGTTCCAGCGTGCCATCATCGATGTCCTCGTCGAGAAAACAATCCGTGCCGCGGAAAAATATTCGGTACGATCGATAACGGTTGCCGGCGGTGTCGCTGCAAACGGCGAGCTTCGTGGTGCATTGCAGGAGCGCGCGTGGTCGATCCGTGCGAAAGCTTTTTTCCCGCGTCCGCTATATTGTACCGACAACGCCGCCATGATCGGAATAGCCGCTCACTTCAAGTATGAAAAATTTGGAATGATCTCGGACCTCACATTGAAACCTGTACCAAATCTTGTGTTCACGCCGGAAGCATATCAGTTTAAGGCAGAGAGTTTTTGAATTGAATAGAATAAGACAATTGATTAGTTCCATCTCGGAAAACGGCAGGCAAAAGAAGCTGCTGAGCGCATACATCATGCCCGGTTTTCCGCGTGCCGATGTGACGATAGAAATTTTAAAGTCAGCAGAAAAAGCCGGTGCGGATTTTGTCGAACTTGGAGTTCCGTTCAGTGATCCGCTTGCAGACGGACCGGTTATCCAGAAAGCCGCGCAAGTCGCAATCGAAAATGGCCAGACGCCAAAAACAATTCTTGAGCTTGTCGAAAAATTCAGAAAAGTATCCGCGCTCCCGATTATCTTGATGGGATATACCAATTCTTTCTTGAACGGAATCGGGAAAAACTTTGCAGAGAAGTTGAGAGCTGCAGGCGTCGATGGAGTGATCATTCCTGATCTTTCACTTGAAGAGTCAATGGAAATTCGCGGACAAATCGAATATGCCGGCTTGAGCTTCGTTTTGCTTTCGGCTCCGACTTCGACCGACGATAGAATAAAAAAAATCAGTGAGACAGCGACCGATTTTGTTTACTGTGTTTCCGTGACCGGAGTAACAGGCGCGAGAAAAAATCTTGTCAGTAGCGACGTAATAGATTTTCTGAAGCGCGTCAGGAAGCTTTCGCAAAAACCTTTTGTGGTCGGATTCGGAATATCGACTCCGGAAACCGCGAAAGAAATCTCGAACTATTCCGACGGCATTGTCGTCGGTTCTGCTTTGCTTCAGCAGATTTCCTCTGCGCCTCGCGGCGAGGAGCCAAAGTTCGCTTATGAATTTTTAAAGAGCCTCCGGACGGCGATTGATTCTTGTACCGAGCAAGGTCAACTTAAATGAGTGACATGACGTCGCTGCGCAAGAAGATAGATCGACTTGACAAGTTGATCGTAAAACTTCTCAATAGGCGCGCTAAATATGCCGATGAAATCGGAAAGGTGAAGGAAAAACTTGGACTTGAAGTATATTCACCCGAGCGGGAAAAGCAGGTCATCGAGAACGTCAGCCGTGAAAATCCCGGACCGCTAACGGAAGAAGCCGTCAAACGTCTTTATGAGAGAATCATTGATGAGTCGCGCCGCCTCGAACGTGAAAGTGCCGAAGAGCGAAGGATATCTTTGCAAACGAGTAAACTAAGAAAATTTTTTCGACTTAATACTTCGCAATCGGAGATGTTTGGATCAAGTAACATGAGGAAATTAGGATTTCTTATCCCAACCACACTGGTCGTTTTTATTCTAGTATGGATTATCGTATTCTTTGTGCCGTACCATAATGCTGAAGAAAGAGGAGTAATAATAACGATCGACCGCGGGATGAAAGCCGATAAAGTCTATTCGAGACTTTCACAGGACGGCATCATAACAAATAGAATTGCATTCAAGGTCGTCTCCAGGATTCTCTCGGTGGAACATAAAATAAAAGCGGGGAAGTATTTACTTACCGGATCTTTTTCGGACTACGACGTATTGGAATTGATCGCGTCGGGGAAAAGCAATTTGCTTGTTAACGTTACAATTCCCGAAGGTTTGACTGTAAGACAGATTGCAGCGATTTATCATCGTGAACTCGGAGCGGATTCGATCCAGTTTGTGAGTGAGGCTCTCGGGGATTCATCTGCAGCGGCCCTGGACATTCCGTCGATAAATCTCGAGGGCTACCTGTTCCCACAAAGTTATGATTTTTATTATGACACCGACCCCAACGAAATAGTGAAGCGAATGGTCGGTGAGTTTAAGATGTTTTTTAACGACACGTTGAAATCTCGTGCCGCTCAAATGGGCGTCAGTATATCGGAAGTAATGAGGATTGCATCGATAGTCGAAGACGAAGCGAGAGTCGATTCCGAAAGAGCCATAATAGCGAGCGTATATTACAATCGTTTGAAAAAACATATTCCATTGGAAGCCGATCCGACGATCCAGTATGCCCTCGGTGAGCGGAAACGCATTTACTACAAAGACCTTCACATCGATTCGCCTTACAACACATACAAGAAAATGGGTTTGCCGCCGACGCCGATATGCAACCCCGGCGCAAAGTCCATCATCGCCGCATTGTATCCGGCGGAGACAAATTATTTATACTTCGTTGCCAACGGAAGTGGCTGACACAGGTTCAGTAATTCATTTGCTCAGCACCTCCGCGCTGTCCGGGCTTATCGAAAAGCGCGTGCGCGTTAGGATGTTGTATTCGATTCTAAAGCTCAGACTGAAGCAAGCCGTCGGAGAGTTTGGGTTTCGAGCGATACTTAAATTCCTCGCTCCGGATTTTCTTGTCGGAATTTTTCTCGCAATATCTAATGGAAATAGACTCGATGAAAATTTCACGTTGAGGCTTGGGATAATCGCATGTGGAATTGCTTTGTTCACGTCGGTTGTGGAAACGCGGAAGCTATTCTTTAGTGGGGGTGATTTGGAAAAGTTTTATTTTGTTCAGCCGACGAAAGTTTCCAGATTAGCTTCTCTATTGGCCATGGTCATTCTCAACCTTGTGATAATATCCACGGTTGTCCTTCCATCGATTCTCCTAACTTTTGCCGATTCGGATGCCTTTACGGAAATAGTTTTTATCAGCATTTCTGCCGCTTGCTTTTCTTCTATGATTTATCTGCTTTCTATGTTTGCCGTTGCTTCACTGCCGCGACGGGTTGCAGACTTTTCGCTCACAATTCTCCAGATACTAATGGCGCTGGTACTCTTGTCGATATTTCAACTTCCTTTGGGGGCGGAATCGGTTTATGGGGTGTACTCATTTTTTGCCGCTTGGCTTTTGTATGTTGGGATCCCGGCAATGGGACTTCTTATTTCTTGTTTGTTTTTCATCTCTTCTCCGTTCCAGGAAAAACTCATTTCTAAATTGAACCAGTATAGCTCAGTGGCGCGCATAGATTTGGTGTCGCTTGTTGAGCGGGTAAAAAGTGTCACTCTGATCCGCAGCAAAGAGGAGGAGGCTGGCTTCATATTCTTTCTTTCGAACATTTTCAGAAATTCATCGTTCAGACTTACGACCATCGGAATAGCCGCAACACCTATCATGGTTGCGATCTATTGGTCGATGCACGGTATTTATTTTCTAACATTCGACACCACATCGATATTTTTTTCTGCTCAATCTGTGGCACCAATTGCATCCCTCGTTGTATCCGGAGTCCTGGCTCACTATTTCCTGTCTCAGAACATATTGAGTTCAAAAGACTATGAGGCGAAGTGGATGTTAGAAATTCCACGGGCAGGATCCCCACGTACACATACTTTCGACGGGACAAATGCTGGTTTTAATGTTGGGAAATTCTTACTTGGAATTCGTAAATCATTTTTGTTGACGGTACACATTCCGATGGTTATCGTAATTTTCTTTATAATTCTTTCTACGGAATCGTTTGTGCCTGCAATGCTCTCGGCATTGACATTTTACTTCCTGACCCATGTTGCAGCAAGCTGGTTTTTCATTATACAGAAACGGCTTCCTTTTTCATTGCCGTTCACGCAAATCGGTTCGACTGAGCTTTTCAGTATGGTGTCCATGTTCGTCTATTCCTTTCTCGTTATAATTATCCTATATTTTTCATATGGCAATTTGGAAAACCTTTTAATAGTGAACGCGTTTGGATTTATTCTGGTAAGTTTACTTGAAGTTTTTTTCGTGAAAATCGTGAACAACAGGGTGAAATTTGTCTGAAGACAAAAAGAAAATAATCGTAGGCATAACCGGAGCAAGCGGCGCGATATATGCGCTTCACACCGTTCGTGCGCTTCTTGTCAACGGAGTCGAGGTACACATGATCATCTCCGATTACGGAGCTTATGTAATCGAGAGTGAAACGGAATTTCCATTGAAGAGCGGGAATTTGCTCGAATCCTTCAAGTCGAAATATGGCGATGAGGTGCTGAACGGCAACATTATCAAATATAGTAACAAGGACCTCGCCGCGACAATTTCAAGCGGTTCATTCAAAACGGACGGAATGGTCATTGTACCATGTTCCATGAAGACGCTCGCGGGAGTTGCGCAGGGTGTTGCGGGAAATTTAATCGAGCGTGCGGCAGATGTGACGTTGAAGGAAGGAAGAAGGCTCGTGCTCGTTCCACGCGAGACACCGCTGAATAAGGTACATTTGAAAAATTTGCTTGCGGCATCCGATGCGGGTGCTTTCATATTGCCTGCGATGCCGGCCTTTTACCAGAAGCCGACCACGATAGAGGAGCTTGCGGATTTCATCGCCGGTAGAATACTTGCGCTGTTCGATATCGAAGCAGAACTTTTCGAGCCTTGGCAAAAATAATCCGTTTCGTAAGTCTAATCCTAACCGTCATCATTGTGGGATGTGCGGGACAATTTCCGCCTTCCGGCGGACCCGTTGACAGAACGCCGCCAAAAATCATTTACTCTTCTCCTTCGCAGAAAGAATTAAATTTTGGTTTTCGAAAACTCATTGTGACCTTTGACAAATACATGTCCGAAATGGATGTCGATAATGCAATTTATTTTCCGCCTTATAGCTCAAAGGATGTGAGTCTTGACTGGTCGGGGAAAGATTTGACTATATCGCTTCATAAGCCGCTCGAGAAAAATCGTACTTATATTCTGACCATCGGTGCCGGTGCAAAAGATTTGAGAGGAAATCATTTAGCGGGCGCGGTCAACCTTGTATTTTCAACGGGCGCGATGATAGATACTGGTACGGTCAGCGGCAATATCTTTTCGGAAAAGGCTCAGCCTTATACCGTAGCTGCATTTCCGGTCAATGCGAATATTGACACTCTTAATCCTTCAAAGAACCTTGCGAAATATGTGACTCAATCTGATGACAGCGGGAAATATGTTATGCAAGGACTTGCAGACGGGAAATATCGTTTGATCTGTTTCGATGACCAATTGAGAAATTTTACTTATGCTCCACAGAGTGATGCCTATTCTTCAGCGACGAATGACGTGGAAATTGCAAAAAGCGTTCGAAATGTGAATGACATTAATTTTGTACCATCAATTGAAGATACGTCCTTACCGCAACTGTACGGAGCGGAGCTTGCGGCTAACGGCTCGCTTATCTTGAAGTTTAGTGAGATAATCGACTCCGCGTCGGTTTCAGCGGCGAGATTTGTCATCCGAGATTCAATCACGAACCAAATTTATCCCGTAGATTACGCGGTTCGCCTTGAGGGAAATAAATTTGATATCGTTCTCGGGATGAGGGAGCGGATACCTTTAAGACGAAAATATTTTGTAACGGTATCTGACAGTGTAATGGATCTTCAATCGAACCGCATGTCGCCGCAAAATAATCCGGCGGCAATAGAAATCGATAGCGCGGCAACAGATTTAGCGCCATATTATTTCAATTTTGCGGACTCACTGAAAAATATGACTGCTTACGATACGTTATTCTGCCAATTTGTTTCGAAAAGTGTTTATGAAGACTCAGGCCGTGTGGAAGTATCTCTGCTCGACAGTGCAGGTAATGA